>JBEANH010000031.1:0-25089 GCA_041165505.1 Chloroflexota bacterium
ATTCGCCATATCCTGTGCGCTACCCCGACCCCATATTCGGCCGGGATATCCTGCCTATTCTGTCCATCTATGTTCCTTCAGACACGGGGGCGCCATACAATGACGGGGGCGCCATGGAATGACGCCCCTACATTTTGCTTCCATTCGCCATATCCTGTGCGCTACCCCAACCCCATAGACGGCCGGAATATCCTGCCTATTCTGTCCATCTATGTTCCCTCGTGGCATCCTGCCTATTCTGTCCATCTATGTTCCTTCGTGGCATCCTGTCTATTCTGTCCATCTATGTCCTTTTGTAACATCCCTGTTATCTGGCATCCCTGTGAATTGTTAATTTTGCATTCTTCATTGATAATACCTGCATCGCACGACAGACGAGGAGGTTGGCATGCGCATACGACACTACGGAGCAATTGTCATCGGTGGTGGCATCATCGGATGGAGCACGGCATACCACCTGCAGCAACAGGGTGTGCACGACATCGCGGTAATGGACATGAGCCATCCATCAGTGGCAACCACTGGGGCAGGTGCTGGCTTTGTGGGAGAGTGGGCAGCAGGCTTTGGCCCCAAGAACTGGGGCAAAGATGAGCTCGCCATCCAGCAATACGGCATGCAATTCTATCGTGAGCTTGGCAGGCGCCACGACATCCACCTGCGCGAAAACGGCAACATGTACCTGGCCCGCACCGCCCACGGCTACAACACCTGGGTCGCCCCCATGCTGGAACATCCCCTCGCCCCCAGCGATACACGCCGCTTGTCGCCCCGCGACATCCACGACATCAGTGGCGGCAGTATGGCCGAATCCGAAGTCTACGGCGCCGTGTACCACCCGCGTGGCATCCAAGTGCACACCACGCCGGCTGTCCTTGCGCTGGCCCACGAAGTACTCCGCCACGGCGCCACCCACATCTACGGCACGCAGGCAACACAGCTCATCACCACCAACGGTCATATTACGGCGGTGAAAACCAGCGCTGGCCAACAGTATGACGCGCACACTATCGTGGTGGCAGCCGGCGCATGGGTCAATCAGCTCCTGCACAGTGTCAACGTGGAGCTCCCCCTCTACCGCATGGTGGCCACCCGCGTGATAAGTCCCACGAGTGGCATCCCCAGCACGTTGCCCACCATCATGATCCCCGAACAAGGCGCCTGGATTCGTGAGCATCATGGCGGGTTACTGTGGGGCACCGGCGATGGCTATGCGCCGCTACATACCCTGCCCGGTCACACCCCCACCGGTACCCGTCCCCACTACCCCGAACTGGTGACGGCACTGACCACTGCAGTCGGCGCATCGTTCCAACGGCTCTTTCCACAGGCCAGCCTACAGGTTGCAGAATGGACGCAGGGTATCCCCGTATACAGCGTTGATCGTCTCTTTTGTGCGGGGGCAGTCCCCGGCATCCACGGGTTGTGGGTGGCAAGTGGCGACAACGAATCGGGGGTCACGCATGGCCCCGGCATGGGGCGCCTGATGGCCGACCTAGTCACCACGGGTACGAGCACCTGGGTCGATGCACACAAATTCGCACTCGACCGCTTTGCACAGCGCTATGCAGACGAAGTAGCCGTGGCAGCGGCTATGCCACCACGGCGCTGAGTATGTCGTACATTGCAACGGTGACGCTGGTTGTGCCCGATTACGACGACGCAATTGCCTACTACACCGCCGTCTGTGGTTTCGTGGTGCACGCAGATCGCCTACTCGATGCCCACAAACGCTGGGTCGTCATCGGCCCAGCCGATGGGCGTGGCTGCCAACTGCTGCTGGCCAAGGCTAGCACCCCTGCACAAGGGGCGCACATCGGCAACCAGACGGGTGGGCGGGTGGCGTTTTTTCTGCACAGCGATAACTTTGCCCACGACTATGCGCGTATGCGCCAGTTGGGTGTGGAATTCACCGAGGCGCCACGCCAAGAAGCGTATGGGTCGGTGGTCAAATGGCGCGACCGTTATGGCAATATGTGGGATTTACTAGGGGCAACCGATGTATCTGCATCCATGTAAGTGACAGTACGCCGAGATTCACTCGCCAGTCATCAACGTAATACTTGGTAACACTTATCGGTATCGAAACATGAACATGCAATGTTTCGTTTCTTGCGATTTCTCAATATTTCCTGCAAACAATCAAATATACGCAATTTTACATCACAATCAATCATAATTTGACATGTTTTAGAGATATGCTATGATTGCAGGCATCAGATACATTTAATTTTATCGTTGTTTGCGCTTACACGATTTCATACGGAACGATTCAGTATCGTGTGATACCTGGAAAGGACGCTGAAGGTGCAGATTGGTCTTATCAGTGATTGTTTAAGTCATAGCGATTTGCCTATATTGTTACGCCATTATCAACAACTCGGCATTAGCCAGATTGAAATTGGCACGGGTAATTTTTCAAGTGCACCTCACTGCGATCTATCGCATTTGGTGCAGGATACTGGGGCTCGTACCCGATGGCTACAACACTTTCAACAACACAATATCACAATTAGTGCATTGAACTGTTCGGGTAACATTCTTGATGCAGATGAAACGCGCCGTACCAATGCCCAAGCAGTGTTTCGTCATACAGTGGAACTCGCCGCACAGATCGGTGTGTCTACCGTGGTATGCATGAGTGGATGCCCTGGTGAGCCTACCGGGAAGGGGCATTTCCCAAATTGGGTCACATGTGACTGGCAACCTGAATTTCTCACATTATTAAATCGTCAGTGGGATGAGATAGTACTCCCATTTTGGCAAGACGCAGCCCAACAGCTACACCAACATGGCATCCGTGCCGCACTCGAATTGCACCCAGGACAAGTTGTATACAATCCGGCAACATTTCTGCGGTTGCACGCTGTGACCGGTGACGTGATTGGTATTAATCTTGATCCCAGCCACCTCTTTTGGCAGGGCATCGAGCCAATCCGAGTCATTGAACGATATGGGGCACACATTTATCATGTGCATGCCAAAGATTGCTGGATAGATGCTGATGAGATGGCGCTAAATGGTGGTCTTGATATGCGGCATGGCGCACAGGTAACACGTGCATGGCAACACTGTTTATGGGGTGAAGGACACAGCGACCATTACTGGAGACGCTTTGTGCATGCACTACATGCACAAGGCTACACTGGCACACTCAGCATCGAATATGCGGGGAATGGCACCGATATCTTGGGTGACATCCACCGCACGCGTGCGTTCATCGAACGCACGCTCCCAACGTGATACCACCAGCTGTATTGCTGTCGGTATAAATATGGTTAGTTTGGTGTATTGCAAAGGAGCAACCCATGGACCAGAATTCACGGTTGAAACGGCGTGATGTATTGCGCATCATGGCTGGCGCCTCAGGTATGGCCCTGTTGGCGGCATGTGGTGTGAGCGGGAGTAGCGAAAGCGCTGGTGGGAGCGAAGCAATTGAATTGACGTACATGACCCCAGATCGTGAATTGGGGCAACAGTACGACAAGATCATCATTGACAGCTTCAATGAGCGTATGAAAAAGGAAGGCAAGCCGTGGAGTGTCAAGGCAGTACCAGGACCAGCCACCGACAACGACTACAACACCAAAGTCAATGTTGATGCAGCTGCCGGTACGATGGCCGACATTGTTGGCTTGAACTCAAGCGTGGTTGCCGACCTGGCAGCATCCGGTGCAATCGCCGACATCACCCCCTACCTCGACAAATGGCCTGAGCTCACGCACGTCTATCCCGTGCTCCGTGAAGGCAACTTGATTAACGGTAAGAACTACACGCTTCCCGTGTCCGCATCTACATTCACCTTCTTTTACCGCAAAGACGTACTGGCCAGCAACGGAATCAACGATGCCCAACCCAAAACATGGGATGACTTCTACGGCATCTGCGACAACATTGCCAAGGCTGGAGTCAAGCCAGTCTGTCTGCCAGCTGCAACTCCATGGGGCGGTGGCACATGGGAAGAAGGCTTCCGCATGGTGTGGATGAGCTTTGAAGGCGAAATCTACAGTGAAGCAGAAAAGAAGTGGATTGTGAGCAGCCCCGGTTTGCTCAAAGCGTTGACCGTCTATCAGACACTTGCCAAAAACAAGTGGCTGACAGTGGACGAACTGCTCAACCCCAATCCATGGGAACCAACCAAGTACCAGCAATTCCCTGCAGGTCAACTGGCAGTGTGTACGGGTGGTGACTGGCAGTGGACATTTGACTGGGGTCCGACTGGTGCTACTCCCATCGAAGGACTGTTTGAAAAGGTCGGCCGCTGGCAATTCCCCAGTGAAACCGGCAATCCGTTTGTCTTTGTGGGGACAGGTGGTGGCTCAGTCATCAACGCAAAGACCAAGAACATGGATGCAGCGTGGGAATTCTTGGCACATTCGTTGCGTGCCGAAGTCCAGTGTGAAGCCAACAAGATTTATCTTGGTGGACCATCAGGCATGGACAACTTCGGTGAACTCTGCCCCGAGTACAAGACACAAGTTGGCGGCAAGATGCTTGAAGCCACCGAGTTCTTTGCCACAGGCAAAATTCTGCGCAATCAGACGGGTGAGTCAAAAATTGTTGATGGCATCGGTCGGGCAACCGAAGATGTGATTACGCTGAAGGCCACTCCAGAAGAGGCCATGGCAGCGTTCGCCAAAGCAATGACGGAATCGCTCGGTGCTGACAACGTCAAGCAAGTCTAGTTGGCTTCACAATACACCACATGCGAGCCTGGCTCGCATGTGGTGTCAGGAGTTGTTATGATTAGCCGTCGCTCTGAACGCAACATGTTATTTGTCTTTTTGGTGCCTGCCGTATTAACTGTCGTCGTATTTACCATTTTGCCCGCATTATGGGCGGTAGCAGTAAGTTTTACCGACCGGGCGCTCACGGGTGAACGTGCGGTTACCTATGGATATGTCGGTTTTTCGAATTACATCCGACTTTTTGAAAACGAAACATTTCGTCACTCTGTGAGTCTGACGTTGTGGTATACCTTGTGGACGAATCTCGGTCAATTTACGATTGGCATGGCCACTGCGCTGTTCCTCAATCGGGCGAATTTGTGGGGTAAAACATTCCTACTGGCCGTCGTTGTCCTGCCCATGGTGATTCCCGGAGTCATTCAATCGCTCATCTGGTCGTCAATGCTCGCCATGGGTGAATACGGTACACTCAACCGCTTCATGGGGTTGTTTGGCGTCGAACCCATCGCATGGCTACGCGAAGCGCCTATGCTCTCTGTGACGCTAGTTAACTTTTGGAATAATTCGGGATTCGCGATGATCATGTTTCTCGCTGGTCTCGAAAACATCCCCAACGAAGTCATCGAAGCCGCCCATATTGATGGGGCGAGTCCGTGGCAAACGCTAATTCGTATTCGCTTACCGCTAATACGTTATGTCATTATGTTGTGGTTACTCTTAAACACGCTCGGATGTCTTGGCGTCTTCGATTTGGTATACACGTTAACACGTGGTGGCCCTGGCAACCTGACACAACTTGTCGGCATCTTCATCTACGACCAGAGTTTTAAATTTTACGAACTCGGTCTTGGGAGTGCGGCATCAGTCATCTTGCTCTTCTTGAGTCTCATCATCGGTATCATCTACATCCGGCTCTTACGTGTTTCGCTCTAGTGAGGTTCGCATGCGACAACGCATCTTTGAGACATCCCCATCGCTGAGCCAACGAGTCACGCTGATTGGCATTTATACGTTTATGGTGGTGCTGAGTCTGTTTTGTTTGATCCCATTTGTATGGCCACTCCTGAGTGCCTTTTCGATTAAACCAGAAAATGTCTCTGGACTCTACTTGTACTGGCCAGAACAATGGACACTCAAAGGGTTCGATGATGCTATTTTTGGACGTGGTAAAGCGCTCACGTTGCTACGCAACAGCCTGATTACCACCATAGGTGGTGTTGGCATGGCGGTCATCTTTAGTGCACTCGGGGGCTACACCCTTTCGCGCATTGATTTCCGTTTTAAGCGTGCGTTGATGTATTCGTTTTTGTTGATTCAAATTATTCCGTCAACCGCCACCATTTTGCCATTCTTTATCATCATGCGCGAACTCCGCCTTGTTGATTCGTTGTTCGGCGTAACGATTGGTTTAACCGCTGCTCAAATCCCTTTTTTGTTGTGGGTCATGAAAGGATTCTTTGATGAAGTTCCGCGTGAACTCGAAGAATCTGCCGCCCTCGATGGTGCGACGCGCTGGGGTACCCTGTGGCATGTCATGTTACCGTTGTCCCTGCCTGGTCTCGGTGCAGCATCCGTACTCGCATTTAATTCGGCATGGGCCGCATTCTTTATGCCGTTAATTCTACTATCATCACCCGATAAATTTCTACTCCCCCTCGGACTCTTTCGCTCGATTATCGGCTATACCAATATTGACTATCGCATGATGAATGCCATGTCAATTATCTACTTCTTACCATCATTGCTCTTTTTCGTGCTAGCAAGACGCTACTTGGTACGCGGCATGATGGCCGGAGCCATGGCCGGAAATTAACAGCGCAGGAGGGTTGCATGTGGTCATGCAACCCTCCTGTACTTTGTCACGCATCCCCACCAATGACTTACGCACTCACCTCGGTCAAACGCTGAATTGCGTCAGCTGGCAACACTAGGTTGGCTGCTGCCGTCAAATCCTGGACCTGTTCACGCGATGTGCCACTCGCAATGGCCGCCGTAATCCCAGGGCGTGCCATAATCCAGGCCAAGGCGACCTGCCCGGGTGTCGTGTTGAGTTCGGCAGCAACGCGTTCGACTTCGGCCAAAATCGCAAAGCCGCGCTCGTTCATGTAGTTGTGTTGCACCCCACCGGCGCGCGGCGTATTGGGCAAGGCTTGGCCAGCGCGGTATTTCCCCGAAAAGAACCCACTCGCCAACGATGAATAGGTGATGACGCCCACGCCCTCGCTGATGCACATCGGCTCGAGCTCACGCTCGTAGTCGGCACGCATCACCAAGTTGTAGCGCGGTTGCACGCATTCATAACGCGACACGTTGATTTTTTCGCTGGTCCACAACGCCTTGGTCAAGCGCCACGCACTAAAGTTGGACGCACCAATATAGCGCACTTTGCCTGCACGAATCAGATCTTCGTAGGCACGCAACGTTTCATCGAGTGGTGTATCGAGGTCGTCGGCATGTGACTGGTAAAGGTCAATGTAGTCGGTCTTGAGGCGGCGCAACGAATCCTCGACACACTTGACGATGCGCAAGCGTGACAAGCCTTCGTCGTTGGCACCGTCGCCCATGCGCATCCCCACCTTGGTTGCCACAATCAGGGTGTGCCGATTACCCCGCTCTTTCATCCAATCGCCCAAGATGACTTCGGATTCACCGCCCACGTGGCCGGGTGCCCAACGGGAATAGACATCGGCAGTATCAATGAAATTCCCACCACCAGCGACAAACGTGTCGAGCACATCAAACGAACGCGGGCGATCGGTGGTCCAACCGAGTACATTGCCACCAAAACAGATTGGGGTCACATTTAGGCCGGTACGCCCCATACGACGGGTTTGCATGGTTTACTCCTCTTCAAACGAGTCATTCGTATTGTAACGCAAGCTACACGGTGATGCTGAGGTGGTATACTTAGCCACAACAGGGTACATTTTGCAGATGCGTTGAGGGTAGTGTGAGCAATCAGAACACGCGCCTGTGGCTCCAAGAAGACACCACAGAGCTATTACAACGTGAACTCGATGAAGCGCAACGGATGATTCGCACCCTGATGCGTCGGCTCGCAGATGAGCAACAGCAACAGCTGCAAACACGCCAGGCATACGAACAGATGAAACAGAATATCATCGAGATGAATCGCGAGCACACCCAAACTGAACGTGAACGCGACATGTGGCGGCTCCGTGCGGAACAACACGCTCCGATGAGCAACGATCAGTTTCCCTTACTCAAAGCCGATGAAATAAACGCCATTCGCCGTGCCATGGCCCGCCTCCATCACCCCGATCATGGTGGTGACACGGAGCGCATGAAGCAGTGGAATAAGTTTCTCGACCAAGTGGAAAAACCGCGAGACCGTACATTTTAGTAGTAGGAATGGCATATGCGACGCAGTGGAATTCTTCTTCATCCTACCTCGCTCCCTTCACGCTGGGGGATCGGTGACCTCGGTGCAGCGGCCTATCAATTCATTGACTTGTTGTTGCACACCCACCAAAAAATCTGGCAAGTGCTTCCACTCGGTCCTACGGGCTACGGCGACTCGCCCTATCAGTGCTTTTCCGCATTCGCCGGCAATCCGCTCCTGATTAGCCCGGATATGTTGCTCAGTGAGGGGTTGTTACACGCCGACGACGTTGCAGACTACCCACGCCATAGTGATAGCACCATTGATTATGGGGCAGTGATTCCGAGCAAGATGACGCTACTCCGCCGTTCGTTTGCCCGCTTCCGGGCAGCACCGAGCAAGGCGCATAGTGAATTTGAAGCATTCTGTACCGATGAATCGGCATGGTTGGGTAATTTTGCCCTGTTCATGGCACTCAAAGATCATCACGGTGGGGCAGTCTGGAGTAGCTGGCCAGCACCACTCGCCAAACGGGATGTCGCCGCCCTAACCGAGATTAGCCGTGGACTTCAGGCAGAAGTATCGTTTTATGCCTATACGCAGTGGCTCTTTTTCAAACAATGGCGCGCCTTGCGCCACTACGCAAATAGCCGTGGCATCGTGATTATCGGGGATGCGCCGATTTTTGTGGCCTACGACAGTGCGGATGTGTGGAGCGCACCTGAGCTCTTTTATCTCGACGATGCCGGATTACCCACGGTCGTGGCAGGTGTCCCCCCCGATTATTTCAGTGAAGATGGCCAACGCTGGGGCAATCCGCTCTATCGCTGGGATGTGCACAACGCACAAAAATATGCGTGGTGGATTGCACGCATCAAATCAAATGCCGCACTCTACGACTTGATTCGCCTCGACCACTTCCGCGGATTTGCGGCCTACTGGGAAGTGCCCGCCAGCGAACCGACGGCACGCGTCGGGCAGTGGGTACCTGGCCCGGGCATGGACCTCTTTCGTGCGCTGACCAAGGCCTTGGGGACACTGCCGATTATTGCCGAAGACTTAGGCGTAATTACACCGGATGTCGAACACATTCGCGACGCAAATGGCTTGCCCGGCATGAAGATTTTGCAGTTTGCCTTCCACGGCAACCCGCAAGAAGCATTTCTGCCGCACAATCACATTCCGCACTGTGTGGTCTACACGGGCACACACGACAACGACACCAGTGTGGGCTGGTACCAGAGCGCACCGGCTCACGAACAAGAATACATGCGATATGTGGCCGGTGTAAGCGCCGAAAGTGTAGACCCCGCCTGGGATCTCATCCGACTCGCATGGGGCTCGGTGGCCAACACGGCCATTGCACCACTCCAAGACATCCTCGCCTTGCCCACCGCTGCGCGCATGAACTACCCGGGGCGGCTTGGCGGCAACTGGGGGTGGCGCTTCCGCTACACGGACATCACAGACGCCATGCTCGAACGACTCATACAGATGACAGTACGCTTTAATCGGGGGTGATCGGGTCATCACCCCCACATGCCACCGTCGCTCCCACACCCACTAGAGAGACAGTGTGGGGTACCCGGCGTAATCGCCGAGATGTGCCACTGATCCGGCCCCCACGATGGCGCCAATGTGCAACGCTTCCGGGATTGACTTACCCCGTAGGCACCCTGCGATAAACCCGGCATCAAAGCCGTCACCAGCGCCGACTGGGTCAATGACACGTTCCGCTTTGACGACTTCGGCTTCGTAGCGCCGTCCATCGGCAACGGCTAATGCACCTCGTTCGGCGCGTTTGAGCACAATCGTCTTGATGCCGAGGTGTTGGGCAGCAGCCAAGTAGTGCTCGTCGTCACCTTCACCAAAGAGAGCCGCTGCATCTTCGTGCCCCATCAACATGATGTCACATGCAGCAGCGAGCGGGGTCAACGTGTGCCGGGCTTGCGCGGCACTCCACAGTCGTGGGCGGAAATTGGGGTCAAAGGTAATCATCACACCAGCCGCTTTGGCGAGTTCGATGGCCCGTGTACATGCGGCCGCAGCGCGTTCACTGAGCGCCGGTGTAATCCCCGTCAGGTGTAGGGCCTTGATGCCGTCAAAGTGTGCGGGGAGGAGATCTTCGGGACCCATGTTGGCGGCCGCAGAGCCACTGCGATAATAGAAGACCCGCCGCGCCCCGTCGGAGAGCCATTCCCGGAAAAAGACCCCTGTTGGGCGGGTGGCATCAATGGCGACGTGGCTAGTATCAACCCCTTCACCCACCAGCGTATTGATAATCTTGCGTCCAAATGGATCGTTGCCAACCCGCGAGTGGAAGCGCACCGAAACCCCGAGACGGGTCAGTGCAATTGCACAATTTGCTTCGGCGCCGCCAATGTCCCACGTGAGGAGTGGGGCCGCATCAATGGTGACAGGATCTGGTGGGTACAAGACGGCCATACACTCACCAAAGGTCATGACTTCTGGCATTTTTATGCTCCCTTCAAGGCCGCGACGCACGCGCTCGCCCCATTCGTCAACACCTGCCAATCACCGGCTTCAACCGCCTTGGCGGGGACGAGACTACCACCAATGCCCACGCCCACTGCACCTGCATCGAGATAACTCTTGAGATTGTCTGCACCAATGCCGCCGGTGGGCATCACCTTGAGAAACGGGAGTGGTGCCAAGAGGTCTTTGATAAACCCGGGACCGAGTGTGCGCGCCGGAAACAGCTTGATGAAAGCAGCACCGTTTTCGTGCGCAGTAAGTGCTTCGGTGGGCGTCATAGCCCCACACGCCGTGGGGATGCCGGCCCGCACACCCGTAGCAATCACGGCAGGGCGTACTGCTGGTGTCACCAAAAACTGCGCTCCAGCGTCTATTGCGCCGCGTGCGTCCGCTTCGGTGAGTGCCGTGCCAACGCCAATCAGCATGCGCTCGCCCATGGCGGCCCGCACACGTGAAATCGCCGCAAATGCACCGCTGCCGGTCAGCGTATATTCGATGGCGGTAATTCCACCGGCGTAGAGTGCGTGTGCCACATCAACGGCACGGTCGTAGTGTTCAAGGCGCACGATGGCAACAATTTTGGCGGCAGCAACGGCTGCAATTAATGCGTCCACGATAAGAGCTCCTCGTCTTGCCCACAGCGTCATCACCATGGCTGTTTCACGGATTTCCACCCACAGTATACACTGTATCAACGCCCGAGCGTATATCACGACAGCGCGCCACATAGCTGTCTGACAAGGTCGCATCACAGCGTTGTGATGCGTCCTCGAAGTACACACGATCGGCATCACGCCGTGCAGGGGCGCGGTCTGCAATCAATGGTAATGCGGGATGAATGGCTGGATGCGTCCGTTGCTCGACTTCGCCGTTCTGTGGCTGTGTAATCACAAAGGTACGTGAATTGGTCACTGCCGTGATTTCGTGCCAGCGCATCCGCCAGCGGAGTTGCGGGGAATCACTATTCCGTTGCCATAGCGCGTAAAGCCGTACACTACGCGGATCAATGTCTGCCCACCATTCAGTCGTTTGCAGGCGGATCAGCGCCGTACCATCATCAGCAACCGTAGTACCAATCACCGTCAGCGTGGCATCGTCACGCATGTGGCGCAACACACGTCCGGGCAAACCCCACGCCCCTTGGCGCAGGCGCCACTTCATGGCCTGGTATGGTTGCTGATTGGCCATGGGCATGCTAACACGCATGGCCTGGGGCTGTGGGGGCCACACATCGGGCGCATAGACAGCAGATACCACGTACAGTCGAAACGCCTGCGTGGCGATGTCGAGCTCGTATGGACTCCCCCCTGCATAATGCGTCAGTTGTGCACGATACTGTGCAGGTGCCCGACTATACCAGAGCTCACCATCGAGCAGGGCCACACTCCCATCCTGAAAGCGCCAGAAGAGCTCATACCGCTGATACCACTGCATTCCGTCTTCGAGTGGTGGTGGTTGATATACCTGTGCCATGCTCTGCGTCACCATTGCACGCACAGGGGCCATTGCCACAGTGGTCATCGGCGGAGAAATACCCCACAACGGCACCGCAAAACACAGGACCAACGTGAGCACGATGATAATTTGGCCGATATACGGCGGGGGTGGTGTAGGCACAATTTTGGGGAGTTGCATGGCTGCAATCGTAGCAATCACGGCATGGCGTGTATACGCAAACTGGCGTCCGTCGTGCTGGCAGCGTGCACACTGGCGCAGGTGGGCCTGCATCGTCTGCGTCTGACCACTCGCAAGCAGGGGCTGATACTGCGCACACTGCAAGCGCGGAGCCGGTGGTAGCCGCGTTTTGGTCACAACCAACGGCATACAGGCACGCAGCGCAAAGAGCAACAGACGCGGATTCTTTTGGGCGCCTAGGATGTGGGGATAGGCGAGTTGTGCCAACGCATAGCGTTGTGCCACGGGGAGTCGCATCATGCGTGCGAGCAAAGGGTGCTGTCGGGCCCACACAGGGACAGGCTGCCATGCCACCAGCATATCGCGCCACGACGCCGATGGCACTTCACGCGTGTCAAGATAGCGTTGCGCCGATGCAGGCGTGCGCCACAACATCAAAGCGATGTGTGCCAGGCTCATGGCACGCCTACCGATACACGCGGGCTACGGATGTAGCCATCGGTGCTGTACGCATCACCACACCCACCAAGCGGTGCAAGACTCCCGTCCGTGTGGTGAGTTCGACCACGAGCTCATTGAGCCGTTCACTCGTGGCATCGGTCTGGGGAGGCAACGCCACCGCAAAACGTGCCACCAGTGGCATCGGTTCACTCGGATGACCATCCACCACCACACGCATCACCACCACGGGATCGCGCGTTTGCACGGGCACATTCAGTTGGATGCGCACATATGCGTCTGTAGCCGATAACGCGTTTTGGATGGCTGGCGTCTCACCCCCATTGACCACCGCATTGAGCGTGGCAGGACTCGGGATGTCACGCCAGATGATGACTTCATCCATGTGCATACGTGCCGTGTCACCGTCAGGGAAGCGCCCAATACTCAGCACTTCGCCGATTTTTGTGGGCATGGACAGCGTGTCACGACTGGCCACAACCACACCGTTGATGGCCAACATCATCCGTGCCGTATCGCGGTGCCACAGCGCTGTGACATGATGGAATCCAGCAGGTTGATAAGGAAAACGAAGCTCGTGCGATGTGCCGCGATCATCCACGATCCACACAACCCATGCACCGTTGTCGTCCGTACTACGCTCGTAATAGACGGCAATTGTGCCAGTGGCGCTGGGAGCAGCACGGGTTGCAAACAGGTATTGGCGCCCTGTACCTGCTACGTCGAGATTGACCCACGCAGATACGCCCCCTGCTTCTGCATCGGTGGGCATGCTTGTGAGCGTCATACTCGCACCCGGTGCAAAGCTGATGGCCGTTCCTCGGTAACCAGCAACCAGTGAGCTATTACCGTGGACGGCGAATGCACTCGTCGCCAGATCAGGCAGGACATGTTCGTCAAATGCCGCCCAAAACCGCATATCGGTGCGTGGGGATACCACCATGGCAATGTGTGGTGCGGGTTCGGCTGGCCGTAGATTGGGCGGTGTGAAGTCAAACTCACCACGTAGGCTATCACTCCACAGCCACGTGCTGGTCGTACACCCCGCATAGCGCAGACACGGGTCTGCACCCTGGCCATACCAGCCGTATGGGTCCACCTGTTTGCCGTTGCGCCGTACTTCGAAGTGCAGATGCGGAGTGCCCTGCACAAATCCACTCCGCCCGCTACTGCCTATCACATCTCCGGCACGCACTGGCACACCCTGGCCGCTATCAATCAGTGTCGCAAAGCGTTTACTAAACCGATCAAGATGCCAATACACGGTCGTGTACCCGTTGGGATGCTGAATAGACACGCCATTGCCACGATGCGTGCTGGCAAAGGCGATACCTGCTGCCGCCGCCAAAATCGGTGTGCCAATCAGTTGATCGGGAAAGACGTAGTCGTGGCCGTCGTGCCCATCGTATTGCACGTCGTTGCTCCCGAGATAGGTCACCACGATGCCGTCGTCATCGCGTTGCGTATCCACCGTAGGGTATTGATGATCAAAATATGCAAGATGACGCACACGGACACCTGCCTGCCATGGGCGCTGCAAAAAGCCGGCTACCACCGGGAGCGGTGGCGCCGATGCTTTGACAAGTTCATCGTCAAACAGTACCTGAAACGCACGTACAAAGGCAGTTACCGCCGCCACCCACGCCACTTTGGTACGTCCTTGGGCCAACAGACGTTGTACGGCTACACCTTCGGGCGCTTGGTCGAGGTTAATAGTCGCAGTCAGACCATCACTAAACTGCACCACGGGTGTTTGCTGATATGGTCCCATGCCGGCCCGCAATTGCGCGGCGGCCCAATCAATCTGCAGGGCGAATCCAGTTGGTGCATGCGGCGCCGTGCTAATCGGGCGTACGAGCACCGCTTCTGGGACATCAGGCCGGGTAAGGAGTTGGTTGCTTGCTTCGAGCACTGCCAGCATGATGCGCACACTCACGCCGTAGTAGTCGGCAGCAGAGCGAATCACCCCGGCTGCACGTTGTGTGCCATCGGTATAGGTGGCGAGTGGTCCGGGAAACTGTGCGAGATAGGCGGGCAAATCGTGTTCGACGAGATCCGCATGCGGTGCTGCCTGGGCTGGAGGGGGTACAACCACCCCCATGCTCCAGCTCACCACCCACAAAACGAGCCAAATCGTGCGCCATGCGTGTTGCATACCGGACCCTTCTCATTGCCCCCTCATGCCATCATACCATGGGGCAGACGGTCAATGGTATAATGGAGGTGAGTTTAGCCACGAGAAGCATTGCACCATGTCGAATCCTCCGAGTGCCCACAAAATACCACGCACAACGGTCGTGCATGGCACCACCCTGCATGATGACTACTTTTGGTTGCGTGAACGCGAAAATCCCGCCGTGCACGCCTACCTAGCTGCCGAAAACAACTACCTCGACCAGCACATTTCTGCACAGACACGTGCCACCTTACTCGCCGAACTCCAGGCACGCATCGTCCCCGATGACGTCGGTGCGCCGTACCCGATTGGTGACTTTCACTACTTCTTTCAGTACCACGCCGACCAGCAATACCCGGCATTGATGCGTCGTACGAGCACCGCTGATGCACCGGCACAGCTTGTCTGTGATCTGGCGCATGAAGCGACGGGTACATCATTTTTCAAACTCGGTGATTGGGCGGTGAGCCCCGATGGCGCCTATATTGCACTGTTATTTGATGCCAACGGCAGTGAGCGCTTTCGCTTGCATATCCGACGCATTCAAGACGGTGCCGAGATGGTCGAGCCTGTGCCCGATGTCTATTATGGGCTGGCATGGTCACAAGATGGGCACACACTGGCATTTGTGCGCCCCGACGAAGCCTGGCGCCCATCGAGTGTATGGAGCTGGCAGTGGCAACGCCCTTTGGCGCACGCCGAATGCCTCTTCCACGAACCCAACGAACTCTTCAACGTGGGGCTCGACGTGAGTGGCGACCAACAGGTCTTTATTGTGACGAGTCAAAGTAGTAGCACGAGTGAAGTGTGGCTGTTTGATAGTCGCAATGTGCGTCCCGCCCAGTGCGTCATGCCACGGGTGCCCGATGTCAAATACAGCGTCGCACTGCGCGGTGACATCATGTTTGTGCGCACCAATGCGGATGCCGAAAATAATCGCATCCTCACCAAACACCGCGACGCCAGCACCTGGCAGGAATTTGTGGCACACCGACACGATACCTTTATTGAACGCATGGATGTGTTTGTGGAAACGTGTGTACTGTGGGTGCGCCGTGGTGGGCTACAGTATGGTGAGGTGTACGATAGCCAGGGTGCACGTCACGACATCCAGTTCCACGATGCCGCCTATACGATTGCATCATGCGACGTCCAACGCTACGATGGTCACGTGGTGTGGTACAGCTATGCCACCCCCATCACCCCAGTCACAATGCTGGCGTACGACATGCGCCAGCACACACAGCAGGTTGTCTACCGCCAACAGATTGCCGATACCACACACGACCCAGCCGCATACATCCTCGAGCGGGTCTTTGCGCCGAGCAACGACGGCATGCTCGTGCCACTGACCATCGTGCGCCACCGCGACGTGGTATGCGATGGCACTGCACCTGCACTGCTCATCGGTTATGGTGCATATGGTGCCAATCTGAGTGTCGGGTTTGTGCATCAACGGCTGTCACTGCTCCAACGCGGTGTCGTGATTGGCCTCGCACATATTCGCGGTGGGAGTGAAATGGGCAAGGCGTGGTACCTGGCAGGTAAACTCGCCCACAAGCAACACACCTTCGATGATTTTATGGCATGTGCCGACTACATGATTGCGCAGCAGTACACGACGTCGGCACGCTTTGCCTGCCGTGGTGTCAGTGCGGGTGGCTTATTAATTGGTGCCGTGGTCACACAACGACCCACATTGTTTGCGGCAGCGGTGGCCCTTGTGCCCTTCGTGGATGTCATCAATACCATCCTCGATCCGAGTATCCCGCTGACGGTGCCCGAATACGAAGAATGGGGCAATCCCAATATCGCCAGCGAGTTCCACACCATGCTGGCATATTCACCGTACGACAACACCACCACTGCGGCATATCCGGCCATACTCATGACTGCCGGGTTCAACGATCCGCGCGTGCAGTACTGGGAGCCGGCTAAATGGATTGCCAAACTGCGGGCGCTCACCCCCAATGGGCGCTATTTCCTAATGACAGACATGTATGCTGGTCATGCCGGCAAAAGTGGACGCTACGATGCGTTGATTGATTTCGCGCTCGAATATGCGTTTTTGTGTGACACACTGGAGATTCCTGTGTAACGAACGAGAGGGTACATCACATGACAACAACTTCATCTCGCCCTGGTATGTTTGGTGCATACGGTGGTAGCTTTATTCCTGAAACGCTGGCACCATCCGTGGCCACACTCATAGATGCGTATGCCTCTATCCAAAATGATGAAAGCTTCTGGCAAGAGTTACGTCACCTCCAGCGTACATTTATTGGGCGCCCCACAGCACTCACCCATGCCAAACGCTTGAGTGATCACTGTGGTGGTGCGCAGATTTACCTCAAACGCGAAGATTTGGCCCATACCGGCGCACACAAAATCAACAATGCGCTCGGCCAAGGGTTGCTTGCCAAGCGCATGGGCAAAACGCGCATCATCGCCGAAACTGGTGCTGGGCAACATGGTGTGGCGACAGCCGCAGTCTGTGCTCTGCTTGGCATGCAGTGTGTGGTCTACATGGGGGTAGACGACATCGAGCGCCAAAAGCCCAACGTCTTTCGCATGCGCCTGCTCGGCGCCGAGGTCCGCGGCGTGGCGACCGGGTCACGCACACTCAAAGATGCCATCAACGATGCCATGCGCGACTGGGTGACGAACCCCGATTCGTACTACTTGCTTGGCTCCGCACTCGGCCCACATCCCTACCCCACCATGGTGCGTGATTTCCAAAGTGTTATCGGCAAGGAAGCACGGCAACAGATTATCGAGGCCACGGGAGGCCTGCCAGACATGATTATTGCCTGTGTGGGGGGCGGATCGAACTCAATCGGCATGTTCCACCCCTTTCTCGACGACAGTGGCGTTGCCATGCGTGGCGTAGAAGCCGGTGGGCGTGGCATCACCTTTGGCAATCATGCGGCGCGCTTCGAAGGGGGCAGCAAAGGTGTGCTACAGGGGAGTTACACGTACATCTTACAAAACGACGATGGCCAGATTTCGTTGACACACAGCATTTCCGCAGGACTCGACTATGCCGCCATTGGCCCCGAGCATGCCATGCTCCACGACCAACAACGTGTGCAGTATGTCTCTGTTGACGACGAAATGGCACTCGATGGGTTCCAGACCATTAGTCGGCTCGAAGGCATTATTCCTGCACTTGAAAGTGCACATGCCGTGGCTGATGCGATGCGTGTGGCACCACAAATGCGCCGTGACCAAGTGATTTTAATCAACCTGTCTGGCCGTGGTGACAAGGACATATTCAGCGTAGCCAACGTGCTCGGAGTTGACATTTAGACAACCCCCCGCATATCAACACGTGTGAGGACGATTATGCAGCTCAGTACACTCACCCCTTTGCAAATCCAACAGTTGGTGGTCGCAATCATCGGCGGTGTCGCATTTGTGCTCATCATCGTCCTCTTTGTGCGGATCCGCCGCCGCATGGCACTCGAGCAGATCCGTGCCACCGCACAAACAGATGCAGATGCGGTATTGCGCGGGTTTCGGAGCCGACTCAACTATGCGGCACAACTGCTCCACAACGAGCGAGAACGCATGCGTTATGACCGCGTACGCTATAGCAGTAGTGATGCAGAACGGATGGCAGAATTTTTACTAGACGCAGAACAACGCTACCAACAGACGAGCCAACAGCTCGAACGCGCCCTACGTCTATTGCCGGATGGCGCCACCGTTGCCGACTATGATCAGTTGGTGGCGACGGTCAACGAACTCACCCCAAGCATTATCCCCATCGAAGCTGCATTGCAACAGTGTATCCACCACCGAAGCATTGTGGATGCCCAAATTCAACAGTGCACCGAACGCATTGATGCGGTGCAACGAGAATACCAACAGCTCCAGCACCGCTTGGCCACACTCGGGATTAATCATCGCACCATGCTTCGTGATGCCGAACAATCGTTGCAACGTGCCAATGAGTGTGCGGCAGCGCATCAGTACGACGATGCAATTGCCGCGGCAGACATGGCTAGCACCCATGTGCAACGTATTAGCACCAGTGTGACTATGCTCCTCGATGTGCGAAACGGCGTTTTGACGGGACGCCAAGCGAGCGACAAAGCAGCACTCCAAGGATTCGATGTCAACGAAAGTCTACGCCTCTTCCAAGAGGCGAGTACGACGCTCGATCGCGCCTTGGCACTGATGATGAGTGGCGATGTAAATGAGGGCGCTTCGCTGATTGAACGCGCCGAGCAACTGCGGCAACATGCAGTGATGCACGGCGGCAGTCAACCCGTGGTGCATCAGCGTCACACCGATATCCTCGGTGAATTGATTCGTGCCGGTGAACAGCTCCGTAGCCAGTTTAGTCAGGCTGCAACCGCCTTTCAACAACTCAAAAACACGCATGCCATGCGTTGGGACGACCTCAAGTATGCAGGGAGTGAAGCGGTGATTAATGCGCGATACGCTGCGTATTATGTCACGCTGGCACAACAGCTCCAAAGCACCAAGCGTGAAGACATCAGTGTAGTGCTTGCCTACGCACAACAGGCCATCAATCGTGCCAGTGAAATTTTGCAGGTCATCGTACAACGCTATGACGATGTGCAACGCATGGAACTTGTAGCACGCCAAGAATACGCAGATGCCGAAGAGCTGATTGATGGTATTCAAATCCATGTCACCGCCAACGATGGAGATGTATCGGCGCACTATCCGGCCATCAAACAGGAATTTCTTGCAGTCCAACAATGTGTGGACGCAATTCCATTTGACAGCATGAGTAGCTACCGCATGGCCCGCCTCTTTGTGCAACGCACGTTGTCGTTGATTCCGGTGGAAAATGCCAATACCCCCGTGCACATTGCGGAACGGAGCCAACGAATCCGCGACATGCTGTGGCGACAAATACGCATGCTCGAGCAGTTCAATACGCTCTACCCACTCGGCGATGCGGATACCCTGATTCGCGGCATTCAAAGTATTCGCCACGAGGCCAATACTTTTGATGTGACGTGGACCACTGCCAGCGATATGACCGTCCCGATTGTGAGTGAGCTGAGCAAACTCATCCAACGTTATGATCGCCTAGACAATGCGATAATCCACATTGCCAAACAGCTCCGGCATACCCTCAACGCCCGGCGCAAACAGCAGATGACGCTCTTTGCGGCACTCAATAGCGCGATTACACGTATCCGTAGCGTGGCCGATGAACAACTCCGGATGCATGCGCTCCACCGCATCCGTGAACTAGACACACAACTCCAGTTGCACACCATCACCACCGACGCCGTGATTACCGAACTGCAACAGCTCGTGGATGCGCTGCCAAATGAACCCCTAACCGGCCCGAGTCATGCCCTTGATCCCTTTCCGTATTTGCAGATGCGCTACTTTGCCAAAACAGGGGCATTTGACCCTCCTGCTGGTGCAATCTCATGGATTCCCAATCTTCCTGCTGACCCCGAATGGTAAGGTTGGGTATAATAAATGGAGAGCGTGACGAGAAAGGTAAACCATGCTTAACGCATTTCGACGCAAAGCGAACCATACACCGGACGAACTCCAAGAGCGGGTTCCCCCAGGTCAACACTTGACCGACAAATTCCCCGTGTTGCACTACGGCGACGTGCCCATGTACCAAAACCTACCCGAGACGTGGGATTTGCGTGTGTGGGGGGCCATCGAAGCACCCAAAACGTTCAGCTACACGGAATTCCGTGCCCTGCCCACTGTCGAAGTCGTCACTGACATCCACTGTGTGACGCGCTGGAGCAAGCTCGACACCCGCTGGCGGGGTGTACGCTTCCGCGATTTCCTCGGATTGTTACCGCCACTCCAACCAGGGGCCAACCACGTCCTTGCCCACTGTGAGTACGGCTTTACGGCCAACGTCCCCCTCGAGTTTCTCATGCTCGACGATGCCCTCCTCGCCTATAAATACGAAGACGAAGAGCTCACTCCCGAACACGGTTACCCGTTGCGCTTGCTCACGCCAAAGAAATACTTCTGGAAGAGTGCCAAGTGGCTACGTGGTCTCGAGTTCATGCGTGAAGACCGGTTGGGTTTCTGGGAACGCTACGGCTACAACAACAATGCCGACCCGTGGCTCGAAGAGCGCTACTCCGACTAATTGACATCCCCCCCTGTGTGCGTGCCACACAGGGGGGATACTTTCCTCCCAATTCATACAGGAGGCTCACCATGTCCATTCCACCTCGTGTGCTCACCATTGCCGTGTGTGGGCTCATCATCGTCAACGCCGTGTTGGCATGGGGCATTTGGTCGGTTTTGCCCAATGCACAATCAGCCCTCGTAGCACCAACTACCCGGGCTCCAGCACAGCCAGTCGTCGCCCGGGTACGCCCCAGCGAAGTCACTGCCGAGTGTCGCACGCATGTCAAAGCCTACCTCGATCAGAGTAACGCGCGCATGCATGCTTATTTTGCCTACTACGAACAACTCACCGCCAACAATCATCTCACCCTCGCCGACGAAGTGCTCGCCTTGAGCAAGGACTACGCAACCCTCCCCGAGAGTTGCCCCGACACCTTCGATACGGCACTCCACATGAACTACTTGAGCGTCTATTCGAGTGCGCCCATCCATTTGCACCGCTACTTGAGTACGGCCACCGATTTACCGCGTGAAACCGCCAACATGCGCATTGCGTGGCGCTATTTTGAGCGCGAAGCCGATGTAGCCGAACAGAGCATGTATCAACTGTTACGCATGATTCAATAACCACAGTTGTGCCGTTTTGAGGCTAGGCAAAGGAATACAGCGTGTTGAGCGAAATCGCCACACTCGGGATTGTGGTGGCAGTCATGTATGGGATTGCAGTGGGTGGCTGGCCCGGACTCGCCGTGAATCGTACCACGTTGACGGTGATTGGTGCCGTGACGCTCATTGGCATCGGGAGTATTGACAGCGATGCGGCCTGGCAGGCCATTGATATCCCCACACTGGTCATTTTGTTGGGAATGATGATTATTAACGGTCAGCTCGAAGCTGCCGGATTGTTCGGTCATGCCGCATATCACATTACGCGCTGGGCACGCCACGACAGCGTACTCTTGCTGATTCTCATGGGAATCTGTGGCGTGCTCTCGGCACTCTTTCTCAACGATACCGTCGTCTTTTTGCTCACACCACTTGTTATCATCATCGCACAACGCACGGGCACTCCCGTGTTGCCCCTCTTGCTGGGTATTGCAACGAGTGCCAACATTGGCTCGGCGGCCACCATCACCGGCAATCCACAAAACGTGGTGATTGGCACGTTGTCGCAACTTGGCTTTGTGCCCTTTGTTGGGGCGTTGTGGTTGCTGTGTGTGTGTGCATTGCTGGTGGCCTGGGCAGTGATATGTGGCGTCTACTGGCGGCAGCTGACCAGCCGCACACAAACGCCCCCCCTCACCCTGCCTGCCTTTCGTGCCCCACACACCGTGCTCGCCATCGTGATACTGGTCGGCGGGCTGGTCGCTGGGGTGAACCCTGCCGTGGCCGTGGCTGGAGCAGGCGCCGTGATGCTGGTACGGCGTACCACGCCTGCGTCGTCGCTCATCCAACACATTGACGGCAACCTGTTGCTCTTTTTTGCGGCGTTGTTTATTGTGACTGCCGCTTTTCGTGAAAGTACGAGCGCCCAACTGCTCTTTACCTGGGCGAGTCAGCTCATTGCTGGGCGGCTCGACATCTTTGTGGGCATCACCGCCATCCTGTCGAACCTGATTAGCAACGTGCCTGCCGTGCTCGTACTCACCCCGCTGATTCCCACTTTTGCAGATGAAACACGCGCCTGGGTGGTCCTGGCTGCTAGTTCGACGTTTGCGGGCAATAGCACCCTACTCGCATCGGTGGCCAACCTGATTGTGGCCGAACGCGCAGCCGCCCAGGGAGTCACCCTCTCGTTTCGTGATTACCTGACTGTCGGTCTGCCGATTACGCTCATTACGCTCCTCATGACCGTATGGTGGTTTGCATGAGAATGCGCCTGGCGCTACAAACCTGCCAGGTGTCAGTGATGCAAAAACACGTGCGCATAGCGATTTTTACCAACATCATAGCCAAAACATCCACCCTAATCGGCTGCATAATCAGGCTATAATTGAAATACATCATCAATCGAGTGCGAAGGAATCGGCATGAGTGAGAGTGTCCTCAACACCATATTGCGCCATAAAGTCGAAGAAGTTGCCCGGCAACGAAGCAAAGTCAGCGATGCGGAAATCCAGCGCCGAGCGGCAGCAGGCCCGCCCATCCGTTCGTTTGCGCAGGCGCTGACCCGCCACACCCGACCGGGACTCATCGCCGAAGTCAAACATGCGTCACCGTCACGGGGTGTGCTCATCGAGCCCTTTGAGCCGCTGGCGATTGCGGCCACGTATACGCAGGGAGGGGCGGCGGCGATATCGGTGTTAACCGACCAGCGCTTCTTTCAAGGGAGCCTGAAATATCTCGAAGGTATCCGCCAACAAGACAGTGTGGCGCCTGACGGGCACCACCCGCCGCTCCTGCGCAAAGACTTCATCATTGACGCATACCAGGTCTACGAAGCCCGCGCCTACGGTGCGGATGCGCTCTTGCTGATTATGGCGGCCCTGTCAGATGCCGAGATACGCACGCTTTACGACCTGACCTATAGCCTGGGTATGCAGGTGCTGGTGGAAGTACACGACGACGACGAACTCCAGCGTGCACTCGACCTCGGTGTTGCCATTATCGGTGTCAACAACCGTAATTTGCACACCTTTGCGGTGTCGCTCGACATCACGGCACAGGTATTTGCCAAGCTCCCCCGGGAGCGCAACGTGATTCTGGTCAGCGAAAGTGGTATTTTTACGGCAGCAGATGTTGCCACCGTCGCCCGCAACGGCGCCAACGCCATCTTGGTGGGCGAAGCGCTCATCAAGGCGCCCGACATGCTCGCCAAAACGCGCGAGCTGGCGGGT
The DNA here is from genome assembly GCA_041165505.1 of Chloroflexota bacterium. Taxonomy (GTDB): domain Bacteria; phylum Chloroflexota; class Chloroflexia; order Chloroflexales; family Roseiflexaceae; genus UBA965. The sequence continues at coordinate 23,734 of JBEANH010000031.1, forward strand.
AACGCATGAGTGCACCGGCGTCACTGTGGCAGATCTGGGTCATTTTTACGCGCCTAGGACTCACGTCGTTTGGTGGACCGAGTGCGCATGTCGCCTACTTTCACGATGAGTTTGTCACACAACGCAAATGGTTGACTGAGCACGAATTTGCCCAAGACAACGCCCTGTGCCAAATCGTCCCCGGGCCGGCGAGCTCGCAACTGGGTATGCTGATTGGGGCCCGCCAACAGGGGTTGTGGGGATCACTTGTGGCGTGGCTGGGCTTTACCATGCCCTCGGCACTCGTGATGCTGGCCGTAATGTGGGGCAGCCACTGGCTGAGTGCCTACCCGACCCTCACACAGGGGCTCCTGCTGGCAGCGGCGTGTGCGGTGACACATGCCATCTGGAGCATGGCACGGGTGTTTTGTCAGACGCGCACGACGCAGCTGATTACGGTGGCCTGTACAATCGTCCCCCTCTTGTGGGCGGTACCATGGATACAGTTTGCCTGTATTTGTGGGGCGGCCACGCTGAGTGCATTCCTCATCCAGCAGACCACACCCGTAGCGACACCGGTATCAATCATCTCCAAGCGCACCAGCATCGTGCTGCTGACCCTCTTTGGGGTGCTGTGTGTGGCGAGTTTACTGATTGCGTCACCACTGAGTATGCTCTACCAGACGGGAGCGTTGGTCTTTGGTGGTGGACATGTGATGTTGCCGCTATTGCAGGCACGCCTAGTAAACGCGGGATATCTGACCACCGTGGCACTCCTACAAGGCTACGCCAGTGTGCAAATTGTGCCTGGGCCATTGTTTAGCATCGGCGCCTATGTGGGGGGAATCACAATGGGGGGAAATATCGGGGCGGCGCTGGCCGGCTTGATCGTGATTTTCTTGCCAGGCTGGTTGCTCATCATGGGTGTCATGCCATGGTGGAGTGCCATCCAAGCACATCCTCGTGTGCAACATGGATTCGTAGGCATTCAGGCAGCAGTGGTGGGCATCCTAGCGGCCACATTGATTGACCCCATCATACCAGCAGCCATACACAGCAATAGTGATATTGTGATCTGGATGCTCGGGGTGACAGTGCTCCTCGTGGTACGTTGGCCTGCCTGGATTGCCACATTGATGGTCGTGCTGGTGAGTGTGGTGGTAGGGGTGTTGGAATGAACATTGATGGGTGGGATGTGTTGGAATGAACATTGATGGGTGGGATGTGTTGGAATGAACATTGATGGGTGGGATTGTCGGGATATTCTTTGTTGTGGTCGTTGATACTCCCGTTTCCGCCGAGTGGTAGTATTGAACATTGATGGGCAGGATATGCAGGATATTCTTTGTTGTGGTTGTTGATACTCCCGTTTCCGCC
>JBEANH010000032.1:0-26439 GCA_041165505.1 Chloroflexota bacterium
CCAGGGTGACTGCCCACCCATAGCCTACCCTGAGACGATGATGAAGCCAGTCAATCGCTGGGCGTACAATCACCGCCAGTAATCCTGCCACAATCAGCAACGGAATGACGGAACTACTCAAATTAATCACATAGATGCCAAAAATGACGATACCCACCCCCACGATATATTTTGTTGTGTTGTGCCATTGTGTCAGCATCGCATCACCTTTTGTTTCAATGAGGTGCCACCTCTATGTTGTTGCACTTACGGTGTGGGTGTATCTGCAACTGTGGCAGTCTCTGTGGGTGTAAATGTGGCCGTATGACTCGGTGTATGTGTAGCCGTATCGCTTGGTGTATACGTGTTTGTCGGCGTATTACTCGGTGTATACGTGTTTGTCGGTGTATTGGTCGGCGTATTACTCGGTGTGAACGTATTGGTCGGTGTACGTGTTTTGCTCCGTGTCAGTGTGTTTGTGGGTGTTTTGGTCCGGGTGGGGGTTGTGGTCCGTGAACGTGTCATTGTCGGCGTATTCGTGCGTGAGCGCGTGGAAGTGCGACTGGCAGGGAATGTTACCGATGGGATGGCCGTCTGAGTGGCAGTATAGGTTTCAGGTAGCGGATACGCAGTAGCCGTTGCCGAGGGTGTGCGATTCGCATTCGTGCAAACGTTGGACTGAGGATGTAGAGCATGGTGCGCGTAATCACCAGTGGTGTGCGCGTATTTGTGACGGTGCGTGTGAGCGTGACCGTGGGGAGCAAAGGTGTTTGCGATGGTGAGCGTGTCCCTGTGGCCGAGAGTGAGCGTGTTGCGGTGCGCGACAGGGAGGGTGTCAATGTCAATGTGGGGTAGCGTGGCATGCTCGGTGTCCGACTCGCAGGGAGGCGCGTTTTGCTGGGGAGTGTGGTAGCAGTACGGGTGGGAGTACGGGTCACACTAAAGGTTGCGGTGGGGAGTGTGGTGCCGTTGGGTAGTGGTGTTGCCACGCGTTGGATGGGGTTGGTGGCATTGTAGATGCGACTCACGGTGGCCGCATCAAGGCTCCGACTATACCACATCATGTCATCAATGAATCCGCGAAATCCGAGTCCGGTCAGTGGATCACGCCCCACCGTGATTTCGCCGGGTGCACCACTCACACTCGTGATTCGACTACTCACCAGCACGGCATCCACGTACATCTGCAATACGCGCGTGCTACTCGTGAATGTGCAGGTCACGTGGTGCCACCCCGACTGACGGGGTGCAGTAATGGTTTGTTCGGCAATGCGACAGAATGCACGATTGTTGTCGTCATATCCCATGAAAAATGCACTCCCGTGGGCCATCACCAGCTGTGTCGTCTCATTGAAGTGGGGGGCTATCCATGCCATCACCGTGAAATCGCCCGCGAGCGAGGATAGCCCGTTCAGGCGCATGCGTTCGTTCCCATTCATCACTAGGGCGGCGCCATCATGCCCACTCTGGATGCGGTTTGGGCATGCACTTGGCGTCATACAGGTGAGCTGTGTGGTCAAATTCGCGGCACTGGCCAGCTGGAGTTCGTCAAAGTCAATGCTGAGTGCAGGATTGGGTGCTGGAAAGCGCGCACTACTCAGGAATTCGCTATCGAGGAGCCGCGTATAAATACTCACCGCATCCAGCGCCCCGCGCAATCCGGTTGCGTCATCGGCACGTCGCCCGAGTGTGACACGACTCGCTGGGGGGACAAAGGCGGCGGCTGGGCGGTCCTGGGCAATCACGACGCCATCGCGATAGAGCCGGCGGGTTTGGCTGGTGATGTCGTAGGTGCAAGCATAGTGGTGCCAAGCGGTGTCCGTGTACCACTGGGCACTTCTCACGTCATCGCCGAGAAAACTACAATATGGCCGGTTGTTGGCATCAATGCCCACGACCAAATATTGGCGTGTTACGCCGGGATTTCCCACGCTTAGTGCCACATCTCCCTGGTTGATTCGTTCACGACGCATCCACACACTCACACTGAACGAGGTATTTGCAAGTGCCACCGTCGTACTACTCGTCAGCTCGTGCCCACGTTGGTCGTCGAATCGTGCTGCCGTACCATAGACGGCATCACTGCTCAGTTGTGGACAGCTACTAGTGGGTGTACAGGTGAATGTGCTAGTGGATGCTTGCCACGTACTCGGGGCACTTTCATCGCTGACGCGGAACCACGCTGCGAGGCGATCGGTGAGTGAACCGACCACAGCATAGGGTGTAGGTGTGGTCGTCATGATGCGTGTGCTGGTCGCACGTATCGTGGGAAAAGGTACACCATCACTGGTTAGCACCGCAATAGTCGTGTTGGACGCCTGAATGGCGAGTGCATGTGCACTGCTGTTGATGTCTGCAAGTATCGTATCGCTACCGGGTGGCAGTGCTCCCCAGGCCACAATCGTATAGTCGTTGCGCAATGCCAAACTAAAGGTGCTCCCCGCTGCAATGGCACGTACGTTGGTCTGCGCCGTGTAGGGGACATCCGCTTGCCCGACATCGGTGCCTTCGCCGCCCCAGCCAACCACGGTGCCCGCAGTGGTCAATGCCAGAATGTGCGTACTGCCGGCAGCGAGTGCAATCACGTTGGTCGCCGTGGTTGGCACCTGTTGGAGACCGTATGGGTCGTTGGCATTGAATACGGCGACGCCACCATCGCGGTATGCAACTGCTGCAAAACTACTGCCTGCAGCGATGGCTTGGGCGGGGCGTGTGGTGGTCATCGTAAACAGGTTGGACCATACTCGACCATCGTCGGTGAGTACCATGGCATGGGCCCCTTGTGCCGAAACCTGCTGTACGCCATCGCGAAATGGAGGGGGGATACTCGGTGCACCAATCCCCCACGTGACTGCACGATATTCGTTGGTGATACCGATGGCAAAATCACCGATTGCCAGTTGCCACAAATTGTTCGGCAGGTTGCTAGCCTGTGTGATGCTGGTGTTGTCAGCATTGGCACCACTCGGGAATTGGAGCGTCCCATCATCGCGGAGCAATCCGATGGTATCTGTGCCCACGGCGACATGGCGCACATTGGCCGTAGTATTGGCAAGATTACCACTGAATGTGCCCCAACTTGTGACCACACCTGCCATCGGGAATAGTTGTGGCGGTGGGGCAACCACCGTGTATGCGGGTACCTCGAGTTGTCGCCAGGCATTGCTCCCCCAGGCGGCCACAGTGCCATCATCGCTCAGCGCAAACGACGTTGTTGTCCCCGCCCGTAACGCCACCACACGCCGGCGTAGACTGGGGACATTGGTTTGACCATGGGTGTTATCGCCCCACGCAATGAGGTTTTGGTCGCGTGTATAGGCCAAGGCGTGATTTGCCCCCGCCGCCAGTGCAACCACATTGACCGCCCCTGCTGGGATACTGGTTTGTCCAGTGCTGTTATCACCCCACGCAACGATGTTGCCATCGGCTTTGAGTGCGAGTGTGTAATTACCTGCGGCAGCAATGGCCGTGATGCTGGCAGCTCCCGGTGGGATGGTGGTTTGGCCGTTGCTATTGCTCCCCCACGCCACCACCGTACCATCGCGTTTGAGTGCCACACTATGCGTGGCTCCTGTTGCAATCGCCACAATGGATGTGGTTCCTGGTGGGATGGTGGTTTGGCCGTTGCTATTGCTCCCCCACGCCACTACCGTACCATCGCGTTTGAGTGCCAGCATGTGCGCCGTACCGGCGGCTATCGCTGCCACATTGGTTAACCCACTCGGGAGCGTGGTAACGCCACTGCTATTCGCTCCCCACACATATACGAAGCCCGTATCAGTGAGCGCCGCATTAAACCGATGCCCAGCAGTCACCTGTACCACACGTTCCGTGATTGCAGGCACTGTACGCTGTTGATTGCCGTCATATCCCCAGGTAACGACTTGGCCAGCAACGATTCCGAGTGCACTTTCGCTACCACTCGCCAAATCGCTGTAGCGTATGCGGTTGTCTGGGGTGGGTTGGGGGGTAGGAGCACTGAATGCCGCAGATGCAGGTACCAAGGCCAGGCTGAAATCACTCCCCCCTGCCAACATGAGCGCCGTGGTGAGTGTGACGGGGATAGTGGCTTGGTCGTTGCTGTTGAGCCCCCACGCCACTGGTAGTCCTGTGGTCGTAATCGCAAACAGGTGCTGATATCCGGCATCTATGCGTTGAAAGGTGCCGGCAGGCACAATCGTCTGGTTGTCATCATTGGCACCGATGACACTCACACTTCCGTTGGCGTGTAAAAACATGCTCTGATTGACGCTGGTCGCCACATCAACCACATTTTGCAAGGTGGGGAGGGTGAGTTGCCCCGTATTATTGCGCCCCCACGTGGCAATCGTGCCATCGCGTAAAAGGGCCACATTGTGGAAATACCCCGCACTGACTTTGCGCACACCAGCCAGTGTGGGGACCGCTGTCTGTCCAAAGAAACTATCCCCCCAGGCTGCCACCGTGCCATCACTGAGCAACGCCACACTATGGCGGGCACCAGCACTGATTTGTGCTACAGGCAACAGCCCCACGGGAATGGTCGTCTGTCCGTATGAATCATCGCCCCATGCCACCAGTTGGCCATTGGCACGGAGTGCCAGCGTATGATCTGCACCTGCAGCCACAGCAACAATCCGTAGCGTATCACTGTAAGCGCGGGGCGTGGTTAGTTCGACTGGTACCGTCGTTTGCCCGGCATCGTTTGCACCCCACGCCAAAACCACACCGTCACGGCGTAGCGCTACTGCATGATGCCGCCCCGTTGCAATCTGAACCACACTGTCATCTTGAGCCTGACTCGGCACCGTTGTCACCCAATCGCTATCCCCAAAACGTACCACGCTTCCCGCAGTGGTATGGTCGTTGATGGTACGGGGTGCCAGGCGGATGGCGGCGGTTGGTGTGGCCATCGGTGCCAATGCACGCATGCTCACTGCAAGCCCCGTGGTGTGTCGGTAAAACATGCCCAACTGACTGAGTCGTTCTGTGGGGATAGTCGGCACCGTGGCCCCGACCAGTGCGATGGTGTCAATACGCCCACTACGATGCACGATGCCCAGCCCCCATTGCGCGGCTTCAAAATGCGCAACGGCACTCATGGTTGGGATGGTAATGCTGGTCACTCCATTGCTTTCCACGGTCCGGCTGGCACCAGTGGGGACAACCAGTGAGGTCACATCGCCCCAGAGTACGAGGTCACCGGTATCGCGTAATGCGCCATTGATGCGGCCTGCCCCAAAAATGCGTACGACATTGGTTTGTGCACTGGTGGGGATGGTAGTGTTCCCGTTTCCCCATTGCACCACCGTACCATCACGGAGCAGTGCCATGTTTTGCGTATTCGTGGCTGCTACCGCTACCACGGGTTGGGCGGCCGCAGTAATGGTAATGGGGATGGTGCGTAGTGCACTATTCCCACCAGCCACAATCACACTCCCTGATTGGCGCAACAGGATGGTATGTGTATCACCGCTTGCTACCCGGACAATATTGGTAAACGTACTTCCACCGACCAGCGCCTGTGCATGACCCCAGATGAGTGCCCGCCCAGTGCGGTCGAGCGCCACGCTGTGTGTCAACCCTACGCTGACCTGTACCACATCACGAAGCGTACTTGGCAGGGTGAGTTCGCCGTTGATGTTGATGCCCCAGCCGGTCACTGTTCCCGCACTGGTCATTGCAATGGCATGATGATCGCCGACGGCAATTTGGGCGATGCCCGCACTCGCCTGTGTGGTGAGGCGATGCAAATTACCCTGACTTGGCCCCCATGGCAGGACCGCACCATTCGCGGTCGTGGTGAGAGTCGTTGGGGTGGGGAGCGTGATGCTTCGTATGGCTGCTGTTGCATGTACTGCCCCCAGCGTGACCAGCACCACCATCCCGAGTAGTGGTTTGATGAGTCGTGTCGGCAATCTCATGGACGACCTCCTACTCCACGAGATTCGGGCCAAAGCAGATCATCGCTGTTGTCAGTAGATGCCATGGGGACGTAGATTTTGGCGTACGTCCGGCCGCTGTACACCACGCCACTGCTCCGCGTAGAGCCGAGGCGATTACGTGCTACCACGCTGTAGCGATAGCGGCGCCCAGGCATGAGTCCCATAAACGATACCGATTTGTACTGCAACGCACCACCGATTGGTATTGCGGTGTATCCACTGTATGTCTGTGGCTTGTACTCGATGATGGTCAGTTGATTGCCGAGTGCCACATGATTGGCACAGCACTGCGGTGGGGCACTGTTTTGCCCCCACACATGAATCCGCCCGTCTGCACTCAGGGCTGCACTGCTCTGTTCCCCGGCGAAGATACTGACCACATCGCCGATATCTGCAGGGACATTACTCTGCCCAAAAGCATTATCGCCCCACGCTACCACCATCCCGCCTGACGGTGTTTCCACCAAGGCTAGGCTATGGCTGCGTCCACTCGCAATGGCACGCACATTGGCGCTCGCTTGTACGGGTACATCACGTTGCCCGCGGCTGTTATCTCCCCAGCTGGTAATCGTGCCAGATCCGGTGAGTGCCAGCGAGAAACCTTCTCCGGCGGTGACATACACGATGTCTTGGAGCGTGGTATCTGATGGGATAATGTTGCCCACATCGTCGTAGTTCCAGATTTGCACCTGTCCGGTAGGCAGGAGTACAGCCACATGATCACGGCCGGCAGCGATTTGGCTTGCGACTACGTCAGGCATCACCATGCGCACGGTACTCGTTACTACGTCACCGACATGCCCGTCTGCAAAGCGGAGCAATAGGCGTGGTGTGTCGCCAAGTGAGTCCACAGGGAGTGCGATTTCACTGACAGTAGAAATCACACTGGTCACCGAAATCGGGTTATCCGCATCAATATCCCATGTGCGGACAGTGCCGTTGTCGAGCAGGGCAGCCCCGTAGGTCTGGTTCACACCAAGCTGTGTAATGCGTTGCATTTGTAGTTGTGCAAACGTTTCATCCTGTTCAATCACACTCGGGTTATTGTACGACCACGCCGCCAGTGAGGTCGTCGTAATCACACTACTTGCCGTATCTAGTTCCATGGTAATCACCACATTTGTTTCCGCAAATTGGCTATTCACCGGTATGTTCAGTGTGAGTGCATTGGCCGTGTTCGGCGCAACAGCCTGAATACCACCGATGAATGGTGCTTGTGGCTCGCTAATCGCAAATGCATACACGGTACTCGTACTCTGATTCCCTACCACGTCTACGGCATGGAACTGCATCGTATAGGTGCCGATATCGTACACTTTTGGATCAAACGGTAACGTCCACGTGTACGATGCTACGCGCGGTGATACCAACGGTTGTGCCGTTGTGCCACTGCTACTCGCAGTAAGCGGGATATCAAACACCTGGATAAGATGCCCATCACGATAGAGATTTGCTTGTAAAGAATCAACCCCACTGCCGTCGCTGATACGCCCAGTAAACAAATCAATGCTCAGTGTGTTTGATATCACGGGGTAGCTCAAAAATGCCTCGATTATCGGTGCCACACTGTCAATGCGCAGTTTGAATGCACGTTGGCGACTCACATTGCCCACGCTATCACGTGCCCACGCACTAAAATGTCGCATGCTACCATCGAGGGACTCGGTACTGCTAATCGTGTGTTGCCAGGCCGCATTTTGATGGCGGGCTGGGCTTTGTGATTGAATGGTGAGCGTAGCACTCGTCAGTGTGCCGCTGGGGTCGGCACCATCGCGGTCACACGCCAGTACATGCCATGTCCCAGCCACAGATTCATTGTGGAAGGTAGCAAGCGGCATATCGGGCTGAATGGACAGGTAAGCCGCGTCAATGGCTGTTGTGCCAGAAATCGCCGTACTCGTACGAGTAGCGTTATCCGCAAATTGCGCCACCACATTGCTGCCTGTGGCCCGTGTACTAGTCACGAGCGCTATGCGTGTACCTGATGGTGAGCGGAGCCAGAGATTGACATCGTGACTTTCGTCATGGGCGACGCGTACTGCGAGTTGCAGATTGTCCACACGGGCAGCAGCAGGGGCTGCAAGTGTAATCGCATATGCGGTGTAGTCATCAGGCGACGTTGCGCCACACGGACCAGCACTGATGGCTTGAGGACTCGTCACAGTACCCGTGTAGGGTGTGGTTTGGCTTAGTGCACCAGCAATACTTGCCACGTTGCAGTCTGCTTGACTCTCATCACAGATGACGAGATCGGTGGTGGTCGTACTATCCGTGATGGTGCCGCTGATTTGCAACCCACTCCCGTTGGCGAGTTGGCGTGCGAGTAGGTCGGTGGTGGTCGCATCAAAGCTAAACGTCGGTTTGTCGTTGTCAACGGTGGCCGTATACCAACTACTCCATCCGTTCATGGCACCATAACGATCGCTGGCACGTAGGCGGTATTGTACGCTACTAGCATTGGTGGGCACATTCACCACACACTGCCACGTGGCCAGCACCACTTGGCACGCCGCAAATTGGGCACTCGCATTGACATTCGACGTGTACATCAACTCAACGCGTTGGATACTTGACTCATCACTAATCGTGCCGGTAATGATGTTGTTACCCGTCTTTACGACGCGCCCGTTGCTGGGGAGCACTTGGCTGGGGGCTTGTGTGTCTATACGTACTGCCGCATTCAACCACTCAATGGTGCGGCTCGGTGTTCCCACGACCCGGGGGTCTTGATCGGTGAGTCGCACCTCGAGTTTGGCGACATCTCCGGTGCTGATGCGATCGCTGGCACTGGCCTGCGCCTTGTCAGGATCAACCACACCACGCAGGGTAATTGTTCGCGTTTTTCCGGCGAGAATCGGGTCAATTTTGACAAACAGGTAGTCCTGCAAACTGCTATCACTGACGGTGTGGTACGTGTAGTTGCCCGCACCCACTACCGTCACGTTATCCACGGGAGTGGTCAGCCATACCCCGCCATAGGTGTGCACCACACCGTACATGACTTGCGAGGTCTGGGCACTGCTATTTGCGATGCTCAGTGTATAGGTGATCACCGAATTGCGCCCAAGCACCGGGTTTTGTGCCAGTATGTTTTCGTTGCGCAATCCGGCGAGAATGGCCGATCCCGCACTCGCTGAATCCACCAGTCGTGCAATTGATGCACACCACGCGTTGTCAGGGATGTATCCACACAGAACCGCAGTATCGTTGATGATTTGGGCGAGGGCATCGGGTTCCGTATTAGCAAAAATATCTGACACACTCCGTTGGCTTGCACCGATTGGGTCGCTTGCAAGCGTTGCTTGAATTTGCGTAGTGCTGGGCAGTTGCGTGGCAGTACGTGGACAGACACCGTCGCGTAGGGCCGGCCAGGCAAATCCGTTGATAAACGGCAACGCCACAATCATGTCGCCATTCATACTGGTGCGAATCGGGTTGCTTGTGGGGAAACTCGCCCACGGCAGATAGGCATCTTCTTTGAGCGCCATTGCCACCACACCCAGTGGTGTACTGGGGTCATAGTTGACGGTGCTAAAGGGGAGTCTGATGTCAGTATATTCGATGAATCCATCGCTACTATAGCGGTACTGGGGCTGTTCGCCGAGCAGGAGCCATGAGCCACTCGGTGCATCCCATTGCCATAAACTCAACGTGTGTTGGTCGCTTACATAGATGACATAATCTGCACCCTCAACACTCCCCGTGCTACGACCGTGTTGGGCTGCAAACAGCCGTTGGCGCCACTGCGTGAGCTTCTGTGCCATGCTCCCTGTACCCGTGGCACGCGCAGCAAAGTTGGTCGGTAGCGTGATAAATGACTCCCCGTTGAGCTGTTGCTCGGCCAACGACTGCGTGTATTTTGCGGGGCGGAACGCCCGTACCGTTCCACCCGGTTGGCTGTCGAGATAGATGGCTAAATCACCATCCACATCCCAGTCTGCGCCCGCCCACATCAGACGGAGCGCCGCACTATCCCAGGTCACCGCCAGTTGCTGTGTGCCATAGCGTCCTTGTTCACGGGTGTCGCTATCGAGCACCGCACACCCACGATTCATCCAACCACGGTACACGGGTTGGGTTGCATCAAAGAGCGTGTAGTCGGGCGTAGTCGCACTATCCACGTAGACACTGGGGAACTCATGCAGTTGTTCGTTGTCATAGGTGTCGCGTGTGCGGATGGCCACATCTATCCGGCTCCCTTCACGGGTCACCAATGCCGGTGTACGTAGACTGGTTGGCATGAGCAGACTGGTGAGCCGTGTTGTTTCGGTCACACTTTGAATGCCGTATTCGAGTTGACGCAGGGTAATCGCTGACATGTCACTTATCGCACTCCAACCGAGATGGAGATCGAGGGTGGCCGTGCGTGTCAGTGGCATGCTCGTAACCGGCAATAATTTACCTGCCTGCACGGCATTCAACTGCGGATTAACAAGCTGTGGTGCTACTGCGTCAATATCGAAACGCAGTGTGCGTGACGTGGTACGTCGTGCCACATCAGTTGCATCCACCTGTAGTATTACAAACGGTTGTGTCAGCGATGCATACGGAACAAACACATCCGCCGAAATGACTTGTTGTGTCCCAGTGGTGATGACTTCCGTATTGACGAGGTTGGTCAGCGGATATATCTGGCCGGTAGCCTTATTGCTGATGCGGTACCCGGTAAACGCGCCATCATCGCTGATGCGCACATTTAATTTGATGAACCCATCAATTAAATTGTTGATACCCACAACCGGATTGGCGACGGTGATCACGGGTGCCTGCGTATCAGCCACAAATGAGTAGCTCGGTGACACAAAGGTTGTCGTTGGTGTTTCTACGCGTAGCTGTACGTTGTGTAGGCCATGCGTCACACTCGACAACACAAAAAACTGTTCGAGCGATTGTACGGACGTTGTTGGTGTGTAGACGGAGCTACTTTGCATCCCATCAACGAGTAACGTGACACGGTCAATCGGCTCTAACGCATCCACGCGGAAGCGCAGGGTGAGATTGGTAGTCTGGGTGTAGATATCCGCACTATTCAACAGGATGGCGCTGTTTTGTGCAGGTGCATTGCGATCGAGCACCACGGGACGGAATGCCCGTGCACTCGGTTGCACCGTACAATTGCCCACCCGATCACACAATGTGGTCGCAATGCGCCGATCACTAATCTGGTAAGTATCAATGCTACTACTTGTTCCAGTGCGGGGCGGTGACAGCACCACAATATCGTTGCCAGCCCGGGCAATCTGTGTACCCGCACTCACGGTGACCGCTTCACTGCGTAGGGTGGTGGTAGGGGTCGTACTTTCGATGATGCTGATGCGCTGACAACCGAGACACGATGCCGTGTTACTGGCTTGTGTCGAAAGGAGTAGGATTTCGTTGTTGAGATAGGGGATGACGTCGTTGATATGAAATGCTGTGATTGATGCCGCATCATCGCTGAGTGCGGTGTGAATGTAAGAGGCTCGTGGTTGCATATTCGCCACCAGCTCTGCCTGACCAGCTACAGTACTGATAAACTGGTAACTTTCGAGGGTGTTTGGATCGTTTGGTACACGACCATCCACCATGCTATCGTCGTCTACGACCACGTACAACATGTCGGCAACGGCTACCACGCGATGCACGTACCCACTCGTTGCAATGCTCTGGCGCAATGCCAGAGTGCCGTCGCCATCAATACTGTACAGTGCTACACCAGCACTCCCTTGTGCAACGGCCACAAACGCATAGCTGCTACTCAGCGCATATCCACGATAATCTTCGAGCAACGGCTGTGCCAGCTGTTGGGTGGGTTGGGTGCGATTACGCACGTCAATTGGCAATAGGCGTGACGGTGACTCATCACTGAGCAACACCAAGTACTGGTTATCGGCGACCACCGTGGCATCTACCACATTCAAGCCGGTCACGGGTATCGTGAGCGTGGCTATGCGCTGTGGTTTGTCAGGCGTATCGTTGAGGGCAAACACCGACACGATGAGTTGTGTGGCAGGGCGGGTGTTTTGACTCACCACATAGAGGGTAGTGGCATCACTACTCATGGTGAGAGTGCTCACCGTGCCCGTAATCGCAATGCGGTGTTGCACCAGTTGCATGTCTGCATGTGTATCAACGACGGAGAGGTGGTTGACTCCACCCAAATAATGGAATCGTGGTCCTGCGGCTAGGGTAGTGGTGGCGCTCACTACCACACTACTTCCCCGCACAAAATCGGGTACGGCACCGTAGGTACAACCGCCAGTGAGCGATGATATTTCGCGGAGACTCCCATCAATGTAGCCCGTACTGGCCAAATATGCCAGCCCGTTGTGGTATTGTGCCGTCAACGAGAATCGCCGTCCACACGGGGTCTGCAACGAATTCAACGTCAGATTGCGGTCATCGGCACTCATCGTGTATTGGTAGAGATTGGTGCTCGGGTCGAGTGTCTCGGTGGCGGTGACACGTGGGTTGCGAGTGTCAACGCGTCCTTGCCACACGCGTTGCTCTTCACGCTGTGTGCGGGCATTGCCGGCACGGTCACTACTAATGCTGTAGAGCGTGCCAGTCGCTTCTACATCCACGGGGAAGGCGTTTTGCCACTGTGCACCTGCACGTGATGTGGCGAGTGTACTACTCTGCCATTTGCGTGCGTACTGCTGCGTGATTTCGGCCACGGTTAATGCACGTGGGTAGATGTACAGATCATCAATGACGCCGTTGAATCCGTTCCCGATGACGATGCGTGTGTCTTGATGCACCACTACTTCGGCGATGGCGAGCACTGCGCTATTGCTCAGTGCAACCTCAACATACCGGCCACGAATGCCGTCAGGCAACACGAATTGCATGAATCCTGCCACAACACGTGTCTCTGGATTGACATATGTCCAGACGGTGTTGGTGGTGTCTTTGACACGCACCACCAGATTTTGCATTGCATCGAGACAACAATCTGTGCGTAGATACACGTCAATGCGATCAATCAACGTGACCCGTCCCAAGTCAACTTGCCAGGTGGGCGCCGATTCCTCGCTCGTCACTGCCACGCTTCCTGCGGCGAGCGTTTGGTTGGCATTACCGTCTACGGCAAACTGTGCATCGTTGTCACCATCCACAGAAGTTTGTGTGGCGGGGCGGTTGAGTGCGAGATTGGCGTTGGGCGCATCCATGGTTGTTGTATCGTCGAGCACGGTATCAATGCGCGTTCCGTCAACGTACATCGTCCACGTGCTGCCATCGTTAACCACGGTGACGAGACGGCGTCCACTATAAGTATTGGTGGCAGTCAAGGTCAGCCCACCCAGGGCAAAGACATATTTATTAGCAATCAACGCCAGTGTGTAGGTGTACTCTGCGAGTGTGCCACGTACAATTTCACCGTTCGCACTCCCACTAGGTTCTACCCATACCGATGCCGACCATGGCTCACTCAGATCTGCAATGCTGTGCGCCATACGGTCACGGAGTGAGACCGTCGTTGTGCCGTCAAAGCGCAGTGCCCCCGCACCGATGATGCCCGTCACGGGGATTGGTTGGCTAAAGGTCAGGGCATGTTGGTACGGTGATGCATCGGAGTTGGTTGCACTATCGTCGAAATCTGCGTGGATGAACGGGGTCATGCCATGACTCAGAAAGCGTACCTCGCCATCGGTAATGGCCGTATGAAAGTATCCGATATCGTCAATGCGCGTCGCTGTGGCTGCAGGGCTCTGATACGCACCAACTACAATGGTGGGGCGATTCCAGCGTAGTGTGGTGTCATTGAATTCGCTGATAAAGCGCCCGTTGATGTACATGCGTATTGATGTATTGTCACCTTGTGCGCTACTCACCAGTGCCACATGGTGCCACTGGAGTGATGCATACACATCAAGGGGTACGTGCAACGCATAGAGCAGATTGCGCGCACCATCCGTGATCCCGAGTTGGAGCAGATGATGTGCGGCATCGTAGTCGCTGGTAAACTGGAGTGCCGGTGTAATCGGGCTTTGTGACGTGAGCGTGACGAGTCGTCCAGATTGGCTCTGGTCATTGATACCGATGCGCCAACTTGCACTCAACGTGCTCGTAATGCCATTGCTAAAGCGTGGTGCCACCACGAGCCCATCACTCGTATGACTGATGAGGAGCGCATTGCTGGTCAACCCTTGGCTGATTTCGGGACACGTGTAGGTGTCGCGGGTTAGCCCGCCATTGCACGTATCGCTGTGTGACCCGGTCATCACGTCAACAATGGGCAGTTGTCGGACGGCAATGGGCGCATAAAACTGTGTTTTGGGACCCACCGTATCGTGCATCGCATAGCCGTCGTCTTGGATGTCGAGGCGAGTTGCATGCGTCTGCACGCCACTTCCGACAGCCACACTCGGCCCGAGCAGGTCGAGTGGTTCGATGTAGGCCGTACTGACCAAGAAATCATCAATGGCGCCGCGGAAAAAATCTTCGGTTTGCAGTGATTGCGTCGCTGACGGCATGCTCCCCAGCCACAGCAAGTTTTCGTTGTGATTGAGCGGTGCGCTAAAGGTGAGTGTGGAACTGGTCATGCTGGTCAGATTTTGGCCTACCGCCAGCCGGATATCGGTGGCACTTTCATTGACCACTACGTAGTACCAGACATCTGCGTCAATGCGCAATGGTGAGCGAATCACACCTGTGCCACGGTTGACACGAAGGACGAAGCGACGTTGACCGGCCGGTGCACTGGTATCGCGTTCGAGTGCCACACGTAGCCGGGGATTATTGGCGGCACCGGCCCCGATCAGGGTGCCACTATCGCTCGCTTTAAACATCAGCGCCATCGAATAGATGTTGTTGAGCAACGGTGCACCATCGTTAATTCGGACAGTTTGGCGGGTACCACCGATATTGAACAGTGCCACGCGTGAATTGCGTTGTGCATCAGTGATGACCAATGGACACTGCTGGCAACTTCCCAGATACTGCGTGGTGATGCGATTATCAAAGAGCGTAGTCTCACTCGGTTCTGTTTCGAAATCGTAGCGGATGCGCAAATCGCGTTGTAGGGGGGCGCGGCCATCACCGATGTCACTGATGCGTCCGGTAGGTGGGTACGCATTACTCACCAGATAATCACTCGACTGGAGCGGTGATGGCTCGCTGGCTGCATCTTGCGGTGCTTGTGCATCAATTTCAATCGGGTTACTCGTTCCAGCGAGTACCAGCGCTTGTGGGTTGCGATTGCCCATGGTGTCACTCGTGAATGCCACCACCTGATAAAAACCACTCGGGTTGACGAAGGGCAATGGCAGACTCACGTACCAGCGTCCATTACGCAAGGTTGCTGGCTGGAACGCCGGTATCAATGTGCGCCCGGCCATGTCACGCAGATTCACTTCCACAGTGGCCACGCCGCTTCCTGGTGTGTTGGTCGGTGCATTCAGAAGCACGGGGTCACTCGCCGTTATCTCAAGCTGGAGCATCGGGAAGATGCCACGGAGTGCCGGTGTGACGGTGTAGACCCCCAGCCCGTTGTTGGGTGGCAACAACGTGGCATTGGGTGGTGTCGTGTCAATGAGTACCGATGTGCTTGTCGTGTTGCGATTGTTGACCACATCCACGGCGTCTGCCGTGATGGTATAACGCCCTTCTTTGTTGCTCGTGAGTGGCGACTGGAAGGTGGGGCAATACGCAGTGCCAGGCTTGGCATCTTCACATTCCGGTGTGGCAACAAGGGCGGATACCCCGTTGTACGCTGTAATCGTCGTGTTGGCTTTGGTAACATACGATGTCGCATCGCTCGTGCGTAGCGCAAACTGGACTGCAGTTGCCGAGGCATAGATTGGGGCTTCGATTTGGATGGAGGGGACATCGCTATCAACGGTAAAGGTGCCAATCTGTTGTGCCGTTGTTGCATGTGCCATCAAGGCACGTGCGAGGCGGTAGATTTTGGGCGAATCGGTGCGCACCGGTGTAAAAGAAAGTTCGTCTACGCCACCTGCAAAGGGTGCAGTTAACGTACTCGCACTCCGATACCCACCGAGCGTGAGCACATAGCTACTGTCCGTGGTAAAGACGGGTGATAGGAGCGTGGTACGCGTAATACTCTGGCTCGTATTGTTGATGCCGTTCTGGAAATAGCTGAATCCGTCGGCACCAAAGTTGATGCTTATTTGGTTCCAGGCCGGTGGCAAGGCTTGGCTGGTGGTATAGCGATACGGTCCTACACTGACATCGAGCAACCCGAGTGGTGTCAGCTGAATATGGACGGGTGCATCTGCGCTATTTGGTGACCCATAGCGCAAAATGGTCTGTGCGCGTGGTGTGTTGGGTTCGGGGCGCACCATGAATTGGATGGTACCGCCAAATTTGAGCTCATCGAGTAACGATTGTGCACCATTGACGGAGAGCATGGATGTCGTCCCATTAAACGTGGCGGCCATGCCACGATACCCCACATCATCTACGACGGGGCATGTGCTCATATCGCTGACACACGAGGCAGCCACTGCCACACGTGCCAACCCATACCGTGTCGTCCCATCGGGGAGCAACGTGTGTGCTACTGTGGTGCTCTGTGATACCCCTGCACTGTTTGGCAAATAGGGGGTGCTGGTCAGTGTTTCTTCGAACCGCAACTGCCATGACGGCGCCCCGTTGTACAGGCGCATTGCGGTTTGGGCATTACTGGGCTCTGCACGAATCGTGAGTCCGTCAATGTCTCCATTGAATTCACCACCAATGCGCATGACGCCAGTACCTGTGGTAGCAAGCGGGTTATTCTGTTGTCGTGCCAGTACACCGTTGATGTAGAGCATCTCTGTCACTGCATCGGTACTCACGATGAGATGCGTCCACTGGTTGAGTGGAATGGCCGTGGGGCTCACGAGTGCTGGTCTGCAGGCATTCCCACTACACGCACTGGTCCGTTTTACACTGACCGCACCAGATTCGGTGATGCGTATTTGCAGGGGCTGTTGCCCGTCGTCTGCACCAATAATCCACTGATTGTAGCGCGTGGGGCGCACCCACAGCGCAATACTCGCTCGGCCAAAGCGCAGGATCGTGTTGAGCAACTCACTACTACTCGGGTTGAGTTGCAGGCTCTGGCCACTGCGCAAACGTACCGCATTCGTGTCACGTCCTGCCACCCCACTCTGCGGGCAGCGTGCTCCACACACGAGGCTGTAGCCACTGTTGCGTGGATCCGTGAAGAGGGTTGCACCACTCGGCTGGTCGAAGGCAAACGACAACTCGTGGAGTTGGGCTTGTGCCGCCAAGCGTACTGCGTGGACGTCGAGTGGTGCCGCATGAATCTGAATGTTGTTCAACGCACCGATAAAGTTATCACCGATGCGCAATTCCCCGAGGGTGGTCACATCCGTGTCACCCAATGTGGTACTGGTCGTGCTATCGCGTGCGACTTCGATGCCATCCACGTAAATGATTCGGCTCTGGTACTGCTTGACAAAGGCCACGTGGTACCACCGATTCACATCGAGGCTGGTCATGGTATTTGCGTCGAGTGTACGCCCACTACTGCGAAATGCCAGCTTCCCGTTGCGCAAGACCATCTGAATCCGACCAGCAGTGGTCGAACTATCCGTAAGAATGCCTTGGTCGGCACTGGTGAGGAGTACATGTGGGCGTATCCACGCCATCACCGTGTAGCTCCGGGACGTGGCAGTTGCCATAAAGACAGTTTTGGCACTCTCGTTGAGCGCCACATATTGCCCCGTCGAAACACTCGCTCCACCACCAGTCAACGTCGGACAATTATTGCGTGCCACACACGAAATGACGCCGATGGGTTGTGTACCCGTGCCTTGGAAGGCGAAGTCGTCCAACCGACCGAGCCGTAAACACAGGCGCATGGAGCTCAGCGTACACGTATCCTGTGTGGGGAGAAGCTCTCCATTTGCATCGGGATCAATGACTTTGGTAATACTGCGCATGCCCACTTCGATGCGGTCTGACTGGGGCACGGTGCGTTGTGCAGCCGTAGCCGTGTCACGGAGCAATAGCTGTGCGAGTGCCGTGCGTGTGACGTGTGGCATATCTCCCGCACTGATACGCAACAGCCCTAGGGTAAACGCACTATTGCCCATGGTGAGTGCATCTTGCGCATTGGTGATTCCCGTACTCGCCATGCGTATCGCCTGCGTATCAATCGCACCCCCGACGACCCGCTGTTGGCTCAACTGCGCCTGCCCACGATCGTAGGTCACACTCAGCAGGTACCACGTGCCGCTACTCACACTATCCGTGAGCGTGGTAGTGGCGCCCCCCAGCGTCAGCTGTGCTTTGCCGCCAACCAGCCGAAGGGCGAGTTGCGTGCCATCTCCACTCGCAAGCAGTGTTTGTGTGCCACCAACGGTGCTCATGTTGTACTTGAGCTGGAGCGTAAAACTCCGCTGATGCAACAAGGCCGCACTTCCTGGGCTCAATGTGCCATTCGTGATTTGGATGCTATTGGTGGTGGCACTGCTACAGCTGATGCACTGGAGCGTCAGCGCCTGAGCGTCACCTGCCACCGCACTATCCGGGATCGTGGATGTGGCTGGTACGTAGCGTGCTGGCGCCATACACAGGAGCAGTTGCATGTCATCACAGGTGGTGGCGAGTGCGCTGATGTGCGCATCACTCAGTGCGGTCTGGTAGATTTGCAGATCGCGAATGCCACCGAGTGCATAGTTGTTGCTCGTATCATTGCCTAGTATCAATGATCCATACGCACTTGCTGGGTAGGGGACTACCTGGGTGTCTTGGGCCACGAGGACGCCATTGACAAAGATTTGGCGTAGCCGCTCACGCATGCGCACCACCACATGATTCCAACTGTTCGTATCGTTGTCCGCATAGGGCAGGCTACTGGTAGCAGTGAGAATGGCATCACCCGTTTTGAGCACAGGTACCACACGTGCTGATGGACTTTGATTGGTGAGGTACAACTCAAACGTACTCCCGTTGCTCAACAATGTGCGTTTGACCACCGGTTGACCTACCGGTTTGTACCACAGCGAAATCGTAAAATCACGCTTGCTTATGCTGTTGCCAACGGCTGGGGCACTCTGGAGCTGGTAGTGACTCTGGTTGAGCTCCTTGGTAAACATCCGTGCATCATTCACCGATGTCGGACACTGATTGGGCGCCGTGCAACTGAGGTGGTAGCCATTGCCCGACAAATCTGCAAAGCGTAGTGTCTGCGCACGAACACTGCTATCGCCTTCGTCGAGTGCTAGACACCACACTGCACTCGTATACGCACATCCCGTACGATACGCACTAATCGTCTGGTTTACGTCAATGCTTCCTGGCACGGTGACCACATTGCTTGTGCGGAGCGTCGCATTGCGTGCCAGCACATACGTCAACGAGTCATCGGCAGGAAAGGTATAGTTGGTGCTCGTCGGCTGAAAGGTCGCATCTCCTTGCATGACACGTCCTAATAGCATGTTTTTGAATGTCGTGTCAGCAATCACGGATTCGCCAGGGCGCACAATCAGATCATTGTCGTTGCTGAGTGCGTTCTGCGCCAGTAATGCCATGTCGTTGGCAGAAAGTGCCATGCCGTAGAGCGCCACGTCATCAATGTAGCCCTGCCACGTAGTGCCGGTTTCATATGTTTGGAGACAACTACTGGTGATGTGTACACACGTACGAATCGTTTGTTGGCCACGGGAGCGTTGCCAACCACCAATGCGCAGATCGTTGTTGCTGGCATCCACGTCTGTGAGTCGGCCACTCACCGCCTCGCGGTAGCGTTCTATGCCATCAATGTATACGACGAGCACCACGCCGTCATAACTGACGCTGACATGGGTACTCCGGTTGGGGGGCAAAACGAGCCCCGTGGCATATTGTCCGATGCCGTATTGTGTGCTCAGGGTGACATAGAGCTGGCCATTGGTACTGCGGCGCTCGAGTGTAAAGAGTCCAGCTTGGCTGAGAATCGCATCAAACAAGTCGTATTCATTGCAGGTCTGTATCCAAAAGTAGGAATAGTAGCAACGTTCCACCTTGGTGCGTGTTGCCATAACGCGTGCTGCTACCGTGAATTGTTGCGGAGCAAAGTAATCTGGATTTGCAGGGAGCGCCAGTTGCTGATTATCGCGCAAGGCCACACTCGGGTTGTTGAATGCCGACGTGTCTGTGCGACATCCATTGATGCATCGTGCCGTGGTTGCAAGCATCCCCGTGCTGGTGTAGCCACTGCTACTACTATTGGCAAAATCGAGCGTCAGTGTGGCCGCGCGTGCCTCGCGGACGCGCCCAGTAATCCGCACTATGTCACTACTGTTTTTGGCGTAGGCACTCCACCCGAGCAAGCGTTCGCGCAGGTCTATCACCCCGTCGCCGTCACCATCTGCTTTGCGTGGATCGGATCCCATCCAGGTGCGTGAGACAACCTCGTTGCCGAGGGCATCGGTGGTGATTTCGTAGACAACTTCCCAGCCCCCTTTGCGCTGGCCATTTTCCACACGTACGATTTCTTCGCCATCGCTGAGCCCGTCACCATCGGTATCCATCAGCAACGGATTCGTGCTGTAGCGCACTTCCAGACTATCGCTGAGCCCATCGTTGTCACTGTCCGCGAAAAGGGGCGACGTACCGTTGATGACCTCGGTTTGGTCATCTATCGTGTCATCGTCGCTGTCCCAATCGTTGTCCGCACTGCCGGCTCGGCCTTCTTGGGCGTTGGTGAGTCCATCATTGTCGGCATCCACAAAGACGGGGAACTTCAACGACGATGTATCTGGATTCCAAGCAAAGGTATACCCACCTTCCCCAGTGCGCATGCTGAGAAAGCCCTCAATGGTGGTTGGAAAGATGTCAAAGGTCGTAGTGTCGTTGCCCGTGATATCTTCGTAGTCAATACTCGAATGTGACTTTTCGAGACAAATTGGAATGGGAATCGGGAAAAAGAGGATAAAAATCGGGATGACAAAACATTCTTGGCGTTGTGTGATAAAGGCTTTGGAGAGGTACAACTTGGGTAGTGGCTGGTTGATGCCACTGGTCGTCAATGCGGAACGATAGGCGATGTTTTGCGTTTGTCGCCACGTGAAATCATTCCACGATACCTCGGATACACCAGCGAGTAAATCCTGATCGGTGCTCTGGGTGCGCTGGTAGTTGCTCCGCTGTGAGCCTACTGCAATTGCGCCACGGTTGTCCGTTTTTTGCGGTGCGAGCACATAGCCAAACGAAGTATTACGTTCATCAAAACCATTCCACTGCCAAAAGTAGGGGAGTGCCATCCAGGTTGCAGGGAAGGGCATTTTTTCGATGAAATCGGTAATCGCAAATTCCGTTTTCCACGCATTCCCAATCACAAAGCCATTGCTGGGGAGGGTGAGCGTGGGAGTGACTGGCATGCGTGCGTGGAAATGAGAATAGATGTCGTCATTGTCAATGACCAAACTCGATTTGTAGAAGGTGAAATAGTTGACAATTAATCCTGAAATACCGCCACACAGCCATTGAGCAGCCGAGCTCCGCCGTTGTTTGGGTGTCAAAAACGAACAGGCGACTTCCGCAATAACATCAATGGTCTGAATAATCAGAATGAGCAGTTGACCTCCAGGAATAGTGGCAATTACCAGGAACAAGACTTCTTTCAAGACTTGCCCTACAAACTGTGCGGTCACATTGCCATATTCCCATGCAAATGGGCGCGCATTCAACATGTTGACAATAAACATTGCCGCCGCAATCGCAATTCCGATAAACTTACCGTATTTTGCCCAACCCTTCGACAGCACATTTTTCATTTTGCCGCCAAAGTCTTTTATCCGTGTGCCCAACCGTGAAAAGAATCCTGGCGGTCCTGCAGGGCGCGCTGATGAAAATTTGCTAACCAGTTTACTAATCCCCGCCTGGAATTTGGTTTTCACCGATTTCCAGGTGTTTGCAAACCAGCCCGGTTTAGCAGGAGTTGGTGGTGCTGAAGAAATCGGATTTGCCGGCTTTTTATTGGTGCTCCAGTACGTGTAATCTGCATACCCTTGTTTGGCCAATTTGCCAAATGCGATGAATTTACTCATGTGGCGGATATACCACGCAGCTGGTTGTGTGGGTGTTGCGTTTTGTACGGGGGTAACCCGTGTGATAGCATCACGCTGTGCCAAGTAAAATGCAGCCACCGTACTAGGTGCCAGTGACAGTGCCACACTCGTGAATGTGCGACCACTTGGCGGTGGTGCAGATTCACTCAAGGTGGTAAATATCCCCATCATCTGACTGTCAAACGTTTGCGACATCGTGCCATCTGCCGCAATCACGTTGCGTGGTGCTGTGGCGATAATGCGCGCAAAGAAATCAGCATATGTGCCCATAAAACGCACAAAGTACCCACGCCAAGATGTGTCCAGCGCGTCGGTATCAGACACGGTACGGGTGCTCGGCAACCAGGTGACTGGGGTGTTGCGTTGTGCCAATGCGGCAAAGTTCATCACGAAGTGGATGAGTGCACTCTGATTCAATGACTGCCAATCGGATGGATTTGCGCCAACGGGCATGATGGGATCGAGTTGTGTATTGGTCAAGACGGCCTGTGGGGTGAGCATGCTGATTTCGCCATTCAAGTCGAATTCGTCGAATGCTTCCCAGCCACTACTCGTGGCCTTGTACCACATCCCCTGCACCGAGCGCGTTTCGATGGCCTCAACCCCGCCGAAGCTCACCACCTGATTGGTGTCGAGCACCGCGGTACGTTCATTCCCCTCACTCACGATGATAACTGCCGGCTGACAGCGGGGACTCGTGTTGTTGATACACGCATTCCGAATCGCTTGAATCGCACTCTCGTTTTTGCCCGTACAGCCATCCACCGTCGGATTGATGCGGCATGCCACGCTATCGAGCACCGTATCAACGGTATAAGCGATGACGCCACCCGTATCCGTTGGTGATGTGTAACTGACATGGGTGCTCCGTAATGCTTCGGGGGCAATCCCCAAACGCTGGACGGCCAATGTGCTGTTACGGCGATTATCAAACATGCTGTAGAGCGAGCTTTGTGGCGTCGCATCTGCTCGTACACTCAGTAACGGTTTGTCAATGTACTGATTCTCAATGAAGTGATGGGCCTTGATGATGTTGAGTCGCCGACTCTCACTCGCCGTATTCACAGGCTGTGCCGCATCTTCGTAGATGACCGCTGCCTGATAGCTGCCAAACTCTGTGGCACGGATACCAGTCACAAACCAGTCGCTGTAGTACGTCTGGACGGTGCTGATGCTTTCAACCCGCTCGCCATCCGTACAGGTATTTCTATCTGGTGGACACCAGTCTTGGATCTGCGAGACCATCCACTGCATGCGTATGGTGTGTGCATCTGTCCACGTACTCGTCTGTGGCTCATAGTAAAACATGGAGCTGTACGCAACCACCGAGTTATTACTATCAAAGACGGGACTCACTGGCGCAACGAGTGTGAGTTCGTTGATGTTGCGCACCCCATTCGCATCATAGCTGTATGCGGCGTTTATGCCGTACTCGCGCAAGCGCGCGCTATCCAGCCAATTGGGAATATCGAGGAGATTCTGCTTTTCGTCTTTTTGTGGTAGACATGAATTAGAGGCCGCACATGCCAGCACAGGTAAGTTAGCGTAGTTGTTCGCACTAATCGGAATGCGCATTTCGAGTGCGGCACTGACACGCAAATCTCCTGTTGCTAATTTGGCTGATGAGGTGTCCGTCCCCGTCTGACTGTTTTGTGCAAACGTTGACTGCTTGGTGCGTTGGATTTGCCCCTTTTTGTCGTTACTCGGCCAATCGTATACTGCTTGATTCGCATAGAGGAGATTGGCACTTTTGGGGCGGAATTGGACCTCTACCAACGTGCCACGTGGTGTGCTCCGACTCGCATAAACGTCACTCAAGCGCAATCCGAACGCGCGTGTCGCCGTATACGGCGTGTTTACACTGCCACTACGTGCACTCGGCGACACATCAATCATGTCGGCAACGAGGTCACCATCATTATCATCATCCAAAAAATCGGGGACGCCATCCGCATCCGTATCACCACAGTCCGACGCACTGCCATCGCTGTATAGTGCACTTATGCGGATATCACACTCGAGCCCGTCACTCAGGCCGTCGCCGTTGGTGTCAGCCACCAACGGGTTGCTGTAGAGTGCGAGTGTTCCCGTTGCAAAGCTGGCTTCAACGCCATCGTCTATCCCATCGAGATCACTATCGGTTGCCAACGGATTGGTGCCAATCTGGGTTTCAGCAAAGTCAGAGAGCCCGTCGTTGTCGCTGTCACGTAGCGTCAGGCTCGTTTGGAGTAACTCTTCTTGCTGATCAGTCAGTCCGTCGCCATCACTATCAAGATTAGGATCCGTCACCGATGTGCCACTCGGGGTACGCACCCCCTGCTGTGCACTGCGTGTGCGTGTGGCAGGTGTGGTGCTTTCGGTATAACTCACCTGTGCCTGTTGCTGCAGTGGCGAGATACGCGGGTTAAACTCTACTGGGAGTGGTGCAGGGGTTGGTGATGCATCGGGGATGTCGGCAGGAGTGGTCGTGGTGCCGTCAATGGCCGGGGCAGGACGCGTGCTCGCCTGGGTGCGTGGTATGGTGCTGTATGGCTGGTAGATGCACATTGCGGCCACCAGCATACTCACCGGCAAATAGAGGCGCTGGCGCCGGTGCCGCACCATCACTAGCCCGATTGCCAAGATGACCAGCAGGATGCTTCCTACCAGTACATTCCGCATCACACTCATGTCAATCTGCCACCAACGTGCAATCAGGCTGAGTGGGTCGTTCAGGAGCCGTTTGAGCATGAGTCCTGAGCGTGCATAGTTTGCAAAAGTGGTCTCGATGTGTGTGCTAACCGCACCAGTATTGGTGCTACGTGGGAACTCAATGGTCATGCTGATGCGTTGTGGTAAACCGTCAGCATATACATCTATTTCACCGTGACCATGCGCATCCCATAGCCGACTATTGTTGGTCAAATCTGCAAAACTCGCCGACGATGCACCACCCTGGGTACGTGCCATGTGCAGGCGCTCTTGCATGCGCTCCATGAACCGCGCCCCATCAAAAGTAAAGGTGTAGAGCTGTGTGGTTGTGTCTACACGGTCAATGGTGCTCACCCCATCGAGCAAGGCGATGGCATCGAGATGGTAGGCAGACAGCGCAACCGTCCCCTCTTGCCATGCGCCACCACCCACCCGCGTAAATGTGCGGGATTGAGCACGCCGCACTTCCAGAATCACCTGTTCGTCGTCACGATTGGTGACCACAATGTGACTCTCTTGTGTACTTTCGTTGACGTTTCCTTCGACGAGAAATTGGTTGTGGATGCTTTTGGCACCGAAATTATTCAAACTAGGAGCATAGTCGCGGTATTGGTCAATTTCACTGCGAAACGTATAACTCCCACTGAGTTTGACGGCATCCCATGCTGAATTGATGTGTTGTGCCGGTGTAATATGAACAATAATGATAAACACAGGCAACGCAAACAAATCCTACCATGGCAAAAAGTAACCACACCCTGCGTGTAAGTGGACGCATAATGATGCCTTTGTCGCGTTGAACCCTTCGAAATGGTGTTTGTAATCTTATGTACAAATATGCTACTTATCTTAGTAATTTTATCTGTAAATGTCAATGATGTGTGCGTGTATCAGAGATTGTCGTCATATGCACCAAGCTCCCACTCCACGCATATGGAGTGGGAGCTTGGTGATAATGTCAACCGATGGCGCTATTCTTCGTCATTGCGCCGGCGTGGTGGGCGGTCGCTAAAGTCACGGCGGGGCGCATCACCATCACGGCGTGGTGGGCGGTCGCCAAAGTCACGGCGGGGCGGGCGGTCGCCAAAGTCACGACGGGGCGGGCGGTCGCCAAAGTCACGACGGGGCGGGCGGTCACCGAAATCACGGCGTGGTGGACGATCGCCGAAGTCACGATGCCTTCTGGGCGTGGTGGGCGGTCACCGAAATCACGGCGTGGTGGGCGGTCGCCAAAGTCACGACGGGGTGCATCACCATCACGGCGGAAGTTGCCTTCTGGGCGTGGTGGGCGGTCACCGAAATCACGGCGTGGTGGGCGGTCACCGAAGTCACGACGGGGTGGACGGTCGCCAAAGTCACGGCGTGGTGGACGGTCGCCAAAGTCACGACGGGGTGCATCACCATCACGGCGGAAGTTGCCTTCTGGGCGTGGTGGGCGGTCACCAAAATCACGACGGGGCGGACGGTCACCAAAGTCACGGCGTGGTGGACGGTCACCAAAGTCACGGCGTGGTGGACGGTCACCAAAGTCACGGCGTGGTGGACGGTCGCCAAAGTCACGACGGGGTGCATCACCATCGCGACGGAAGTTGCCTTCTGGGCGTGGTGGGCGGTCGCCGAAGTCACGGCGGGGCGCATCACCATCGCGACGGAAGTTGCCTTCTGGGCGTGGTGGACGGTCACCGAAATCGCGGCGTGGTGGGCGGTCACCGAAATCGCGGCGTGGTGGGCGGTCACCGAAATCGCGACGGGGTGCATCACCATCACGGCGTGGTGGGCGGTCACCGAAGTCACGGCGTGGTGGGCGGTCACCGAAGTCACGACGGGGTGCATCACCA
>JBEANH010000033.1:0-25743 GCA_041165505.1 Chloroflexota bacterium
GCATATCACAGCGAATCGCAATATAACTTCCCTGGGCAATATATAGATGATGGTTGCGCACCCCGGGTGTAGGGAGTATCGCCACCGCATGTGTTTCATTGGTCAGCGTTATGCGCTGGGGGGGGGATTCCGCCCGCATGATGGTGCGTATCGTGATGATTTGCGGTTGATGCGCGACAGGCAGCGGGATATGGGATGTGGCATAACTCCACTGCACCGTCGTCGCATGTTGACCAATTGTCATCTGCTCTGACTCACGTAGTTGTGTGGCATAGATGCGTGCTGCAGGTGTGCCAAAATCGATGTACCAGATGCGCTGAAGTTGCCCAATCACACTCACAACGACAAACGCCAACAACACGCTTGTTAATAGGTACTGTGATAACACCACTGCTCGTTGATGCATGCCACTCCCTCAATGCTGGTATGACGACAAATTGTAGCATAATCGCACAGTCCTGTGTCGCTACCTACGCATTGCACAGCACTGGTGTGGGAATTTTCGCCAGCCTGGCATATCATGGTGTAGGGGTGAGCAACTTTACCATTTCGTATTGACTTATCATGTGTTCCCAGCCCATCCCCACCAACTGCTGGTCGAGCCAAGAGTCCGCTTCGACATTGATGATGCGCAGGTGCGGCTGTGCCGATGCGTGTGCCAGTCGTGCCAACACCGCAGTCAGCAGTTCGCACTCACGATACGCAGGCAAAATGCCGATTTGCATGATTGATGCACCCTCGATGATGCCGTATGCTGTTAGGGTTGCACCATCATGTGCCGTGATGACATGACACGTAGTCGCAGTACGCTGGTACGATGCCATCGCATACTGCCAGCTTGGCACAAACGACGCATATGTGGCCTCATTAATCGTGGTCAACACAGTTGGGTCAGTACCCCATGTCGCCCATGCTACCTCTGTCACCATTGGTATGAGTGCGCTACGGTAGCAATGAAATCGTCGCGTCTGCGTAAAACCATGGGCGGTATACAGTTTCTGTGCCGCCAGATTATGCTCTAGCACTTCGAGCTGAAACGATGCAGCACCCGCCTGAGTCAACAGTGGAATTGGTTTTGGTAGGCACGCACCACCCCTGTTGCCACGTCATAGGTGCGAAGTGTGCCATCATCATCACGCCGCGCCCCTACCAAGACAAAGCCCACCAATCGGTCATCGTCAAAACACCCCAACGACAATTCGGCTGCATAACTGCGGGTATGCATCATGGCCTGCAACCGGTCGAGTGGTAATTCCATGGGTACTTCGTATTCGGAGAAGGCGTCAATAAAGGCCGCATGGATCAGTTGTGTCTCTACGCCGACTAAATCACGAACATACATCGAATCTCCTTTGGTTAGTCAGCAAGACCACGCCACGCATCGATCAGATATCGGTTGTACTTTTCTTGCATGTCATATTGCCAATTGGGCTCACGTGCAACTAATCGTTGATCACGCTGACGCGGTACTTCATATAAATATCGGGCAAATCGTACTACCCACCAGACACGGTAGATACGCAAGTGCGTCTCGATACGATGACGCATCGCATGCGCGTCATTCCATGTGCAACTATATGTATCAATTACCCAACGCCAGCGTGATTGCGGTATCTCTTGATACGCAGGGTGTGCAACCAGTTCAGCGATTTCGAATGCAGGATCGCCCCAACCACTGTTTTCCCAGTCCACAGCAACAACACCATCTGGTGTACGAATAAAGTTGCGATAATTTGAATCCACATGACACAACACCAACGGAATCGACGGCAACTCGTCGATTACTGTTGTCTCCAACCCATGTACCAGCTCTAACAAGGTAGGCGGCCACGCGTCTGCTGGGAGTGTGGCGAGTTGTGAATGTATCAGCTGACGTGCCGTAGCCACAGAATGTGCATTAATCACAGCGGGCATCAGCGACGACCATGGGCGTTCGGCCACCTGATGGATGCGAACCAAACATGCAACAAGCTGATGCCACTCATCATCCGTTTCAGGTGGGTTTGTATATACCACACCTGGTACATAGGATTGCACGATTACCGGTTGTCGATACTGTGTCGTATCAACCAACAGTGGTCTAGGCGCACAACCCGGCTGGACTTCGTTCAGCAACGCAAGTGCCGCATATTCCCGAACCGCTCGCTGTCGCGTATCCCGGATGCACCATTTAATGATGACGTCCTGGTCTGGTCCACATGCCCGATACAGCAAGTTATTTGTACCACCGGTCATCGGTATAATTTGCCATGGACCAATCGTGATTGGTTCGGTTACCGTGGTATCAGACAAATGTACGAGCACGTCATGTAGAGAATACGCTCCTATCATTTGCTCCCTAATGCCCCCGTTCAGTAATCATGCCTGGGCGCACCCCCAAGCCCATTGACGCATCAATCACCGCCCCGTGCATCGGCGTGGAGTAATTGGATGCCAAAAAGAGCACAATACTGGCGATATCGCTCGGCGCAATCAGTCGTCCTTTGGGGAGTGCTGCCGCAAAATCACGTTGCTCGTCAGCAGTCATGTGGTTTAGTGTACTGGCCTGGAACATCGGTGTGTTGGTGGCTCCTGGACAAATCGCAAAGACGTCCACCGCCGTCTGCACCAACTCGGCCGCCAGTTGGCGCGTCATGAATGCCACTGCCGCCTTGCTCATGCCATCGGATAGGCGAAAGCCGGGAAAGTTTTGGATGCCACCACCCACCGAGCTAAAATTGATGATTTTGCGCGGGATAGTGGTCACTGTATCATGCACTGCCGCCAAAAACGCTTGGCACATCTTGAGGCTACCATCCGCATTGATTTGTAGCATCACGCTGTCTTGGGTCGCATGATCCGCCGCATAGGTCGCTACCGTGGCCGAACCGACTGCCGCATTGTTGATGAGGATATGCACATCGCCCCAGCGTGCGACCACATCTGCCACGCACTGCGTAATTGATGACGCCACGCGTAAATCCAGTGGATGCGCCGAAAGCTGTTGCGGTGCCGTAGCGACCATTGCTGCTGCTACAGCGGGGTCTTCGACACCCGCTGCGTAGGTAAACGCCACGGTAGCACCATGCGCCAAAAAGAGTGCGACACAGGCACGACCAATGCCACCAAGCCCACCCGTCACAAGCACGACTCGGCCAGCTAGACTCGAACGAACATCCAATAGCGGCATATGCATATCAGCGCTCCCTTATACGTCAGTATCATCAATATTACGCATCGGACCATGTGCCGGGTAGACACGTGTCGCACCACGATCACGCAAGTGTTGCCAGCTTGCACGTGCGTGCGGATTGTCAAACGCAATGGCTTCGGCAGGTAAATCACCAGTAAAGACACACCCGTCATCGAGCAGCAATGACACACAATGGTCGGAGTGGCCTGGCGTATGCACGATTTCCCCCGCGATCCCGATACTCTTGAGCAGGGTACGGCTCTGTGCACACGAAATCACCACATTGTTGTTAGCGGTAATCTCCACGTATTTATCCCACGGCTTGGTCCATTGTGTCATCACGGGGATGGCAGCGACTTGCATATCCATGACGAGTAGCGGCACTCCCGCGCGTTTCATTTCTTCGCCAAGTCCCGCATGATCGATGTGATAGTGGGTGGCCAGCGCATAGCGAATCTCGTGCAGGGGGATACCCTTTTGGGTGAGATTAGCCTTCATCATGCCCATGGTTCCTGGCCAGCCGATATCAACCAGTAGCCGTGAAGTACCGGCACTAATCACCCAATAGTTGGTCGAGCGATAGCCGACGTTGACAACGGTGAGTGCAGGTGTGGATGTTTTGGCTGGCATCAACAACAGCTCCATGCAATACGAACAGATGCAATATTGACTCTCCCCATCATCGCATATGTGTTACCACTCCGTGCATGATTTCCACTATAATCGAACTACAAAGACAAAGGAAGCAACCCATGATACACGAATCACTCTTCGATGCAGCACAGGCGCGCATCGCACCCTACGTCCGGCACACCCCGCTCCTGCCCACTCCCAGTTTGCGCGGGGACTTTCATGCCAATTTGACGCTCAAACTGGAAAACCTACAGGTGACGGGGTCGTTCAAGGTGCGTGGCGCCCTCAACAACCTGCTCCAGATTGACCCTGCCGACCGTGCCCGTGGCGTGTGTACTGCCTCGGGCGGCAATCACGGTGTGGCACTCGCCTATGCGGCCTGGCGCCTCGGGTGCCCGGCTACCATCTATATCCCTGAGCGTGCGAGTGCCGACCGCGAAGCACGCATTGCTGCCTGGGGCGCCAAAGTGGTGCGCCATGGCGCCGCCTGGGATGACGCCCACGAAGCTGCCGTGGCCTATGCGCACCAGCACGACATCCCCTATCTACACTCATTTGAAGCCATCAACACCATCGCCGGCCAAGGCACACTCGGGCTGGAAATGCTCGCCGACGTCCCCGACGCCGATTGCTTCATCATCGCCATTGGCGGCGGTGGCTTAATTGCTGGCGTGGCAACGGCCATCAAGCAACGCCGCCCACACGCCACCATCATCGGCGTCGAGCCGGTGGGTGCGCCAAGCATGAGTCACAGCCTGGCGGCTGGATCGTTGCAGCCACTCGCAGGCATCAACACCTTTGCAGATACACTGGCACCCCGCATGGTCAGCGAAATCACACTTACCCAGGCCCGCGCCCACGTAGATCGCATCGTGTTGGTCAACGATGCCCAAATCCTCGCTGCCATGCGCTGGCTCTGGCAAGAAGCCAATCAGCTCGTCGAGCCAGCTGGGGCCGCCAGCATTGCCGCCATGCAGAGTGGCCAAGTAGACGTTAGTGGGTACCACCACCCGGTGGCGTTGATTTGTGGGGGTAACGCAGCGGCTGAGCCCGTATTTGCAGCATATCAAACGCTCACCAAAGCATAGAAGTTGACGAGTATGAACGAGCTATTTTATGCCAATTGTCAACGCTTGGCGCACTTTCAGCCACGCCTGCGCACCTTGGTGACTGCCTTGAGCGATGCACAACTACGGGCCAAACCACAGCCACACGAGTGGTCGGCCATCGAAAACGTGGGACACCTGATTGATACCGAGCAACTCCTGCGCTATCGCATCATGCGTATGTGCACCGAAGCCATGCCCACACTCATCAACTACGACCAAGATGCGGCCGTTGTCCGCCATGGCTATCAGCAGGCCGATCTCTTTGCGTTACTCGCAACCCTGGCGCATGAACGCCAGGTGACGCTTGCATATTTTGCCCGCCTGCCACTCCCTCACCTAGCGCGCACCGGCTGGCATAGTGAGTATGGCTTGTGGCAAGTCGCCAACACCATCACCTACCTCACCAATCACGATGAGTTGCACTACAACCAGATACTGGGGTTAGATAGTTACCATGGATGATGTGGCTGCCACTATAGTCAAGTTAGCCGGCTTTCCCACCCGCATAGAGACGTTGGTAGCGCCACTCTCAGCGGCCCAGCTTGGCGTTCGCCCACACCACACGGAGTGGTCCATCCGCGAACACATCGGACACCTGATTGACATCGATCGTGTCTACATGGAGCGTATCGCCCTCATTCGTGCCCACGAGTATCAGCCATTTGCCCTGTTTAGCATTAATGACATTCATCAACAGGGCAACTATCAGGCACAGTCCATCACCATACTCCTGGCAACACTCCACGCCACACGCCACGAAACAGTGTGCGTGTTGCGTGACATGACCGCCAGTGAGTTTATGCGCATCGGTCTTGATTCGTATTTCGGCGAAATCACGCTGGCACGCCTGATTGAAATCCTTGCAAATCACGAAGATGAACACTACAATCACATGTGCACCATCGTGGCACGTGTGTCATCACAGCCCTAGCACCTTGCACTACCACGTGTAGATATCGGAGATTGTTCATGGAAGAGTTTCGCGCCCAAATCGCCACCCTGCGTGCCTTCCCCGCACGCCTACAAGCATTTGTTGCCCCACTCAACGAGACCCAGCTACGCTTTCGTCCCCAAGACAAAGAATGGTCCATAGTTGAAAACATCGGGCACCTGATTGACATCGATCGCCTCTACGTCGCGCGTGTGGACTTGATGTTGAGTAGTGAGCGCCCACAATTTGCTCCCTTTCCCCCCGATGACCAAGTGCGGGCTGGTGACTATCAGGCCAAGCCTCTTGCCGACCTGCTCGCCACCTATAGCGAATTACGGCAGGCCACCGTGGCGGGGCTAAGCACCATTGCCCCCGACGAGCTCACTCGAGTGGGCATCCATGCCCGTTTTGGTGAAATCACCATTGCCCGCCTCGTTGAAATCCTCGTCAACCACGATGAAGTGCACTACACGCAGATGAGCAACAACCTGACCCAATGATGCACTACACCACGCGCCCGGCGCATCCCGATGATGCGCCGGTGCTCACCACCATCTACAACCAGGGAATTAGCGACCGCATCGCCACCTTTGAGACGCGCCTGCGCACCCCCGATGAGCTCCTCACCACCATCACCAATCCACGCTACCCGTGTGTGGTGGCTAGTGTGCCAGGCCACGTGGTGGCGTTTGCGAGTACGTCTGCGTACCGAGCCCGTGACTGTTATGCAGGAATCGCCGAGTTTTCGGTCTACGTGGCCCGAGCGTGGCGTGGACAGGGCGCAGGTACCGCTGTCATGCATGCGTTGCTCCAAGCGGCGCAAGCAGCCGGGTTTTGGAAGGTACTTTCACGTGTGTTTGTCGAAAATAGTGCGAGCCGGCACATGTTGGCGCGCGTCGGCTTCCGCGAAGTGGGTATCTACGAGGCCCATGCCCAACTCGACGGCGTGTGGCGTGATGTGGTGATTGTAGAAAAACGCATTGTAGAAAAGCAAAACACCCCCTAATACATCCATACCCGTGGGTAACTGCGTATTAGCAGATGTGAGTGTTTGTGAAAAAGTAACAACATGTTCCGTCAGAGAGGTTCATTATGCACATCCCCGAAGGATATTTGAGTCCGAGCACCTGTGTCGCACTCTACGCTGCTGCCACGCCATTCTGGTATGTTGCTGGTCAGCGCGTCAAGCGCATGCTCAGTGCCCGGATGGTGCCCATGCTTTCCGTCTTTGCCGCATTTTCGTTTGTCATCATGATGTTCAACCTGCCACTTCCAGGTGGCACCACAGGTCACGCCACCGGCGCGGCCGTAGCTGCCGTGGTACTTGGACCATGGGGCGCCATGATTGCCGTCTCGATTGCGCTGGCTATTCAGGCCATCTTCTTTGGTGATGGCGGCATTCTGGCCATTGGTGCCAATGCCTTCAACATCGCCATTGTGGGGTCATTGGTGGCGCATTGGGTATACCAGTTGATTGCCGGCAAGAGCGAACTCACCGCCAAACGACGCATGCTTGCTGCAGGGGCAGCCGGGTATATCTCCATCAACGTGGCAGCATTTGTCACCGCCCTACAATTTGGGATTCAGCCAATCCTATTCACCGATGCCAGTGGCACGCCACTCTATGCACCCTATGGGCTCGAAGTGGCCATCCCTGCCATGATGATCGGGCACCTTGGGATTGCCGGACTGGCCGAAATGATAGTGACCGCTGGGGTGGTTGCCTATCTACAACGCAACGATATCTCACTCCTCGCATGGCAAGCCAATAGCACTCCAGCTACGCGCACCACCAGCTGGGCGGGGACGCGCCGTATGTGGCTGGTTGTTGCCGTACTGATGATTTTGTCTCCCCTCGGGTTGTTGGCCGCTGGCACGGCGTGGGGTGAATGGGGCGCCGACGAATTTGCCGATCCGGCTGCGCGGCAGGCCATTACCGAAGCATCACTGGGCGCTCCTGCACCTGCGGCGACTCCTAGTGGATTGGCATGGTGGAGTGAACAGTGGGCCGCACCCATTCCCGATTACGCCGTGCCGTTTGTTTCCAATGAACAAGTCGGCTATATTTTCTCTGCATTCATGGGCATCGGGTTAGTCATTCTGGCCATCCTCATCTACGGGTTTATCACGGATCGCGTCCGCCGGGATCACTCTACGATTTAGCGACACAGTCGTTTTTTTCTCTGGTACTGCAGGGGCATTATCGTGACCGGATGGTTTACGCTAATGCCCCTTTTTAGTCGCACATACACACACGTACAAAAGGAGTCAGCATGGCAGGCGAAGCACATCACGGCAAAAAACGCGGTACCTTTGTGCAACGCACCATTGACGGACTCGCCGAAACAATGGAGCGCTCATTGTATGCGGAGCAACTCTCCGAGCAAGCAGGAGTCATCCAAAGACTCGACCCACGTGTCAAATTCATCGGCACCCTGAGCATCATCATGGTGGCCGCAGCAGCACGCAATCTGACGGTGATTGGTGCGGTAGCCGTGGTAGCCATCGGACTCGCAGCGTTGTCACACATCCCCTTAAAATCGTTTGTAAATGTGTGGATTGGCATGGCCATTTTTAGTGGATTGATTGCCACTCCCGCAATTTTTATCACACCTGGCCCCACCCTAGTAGCAATTCCCGTGCTTGAGTGGGTGATTACGAGCACTGGATTGCGCAGTGCGGCGTTTTTACTCTTGCGCTCCGAAGTCAGCATCACGCTGTCGTTTTTGCTGATTATGACCACACCGTGGATGCATGTGCTCAAATCTATGCGCAGTATCGGTATTCCGGCGCTGGTGGTCGTCATCCTAGGGATGACCTATCGCTACATCTTTATGATGCTACAAACAGCGCGTGACATGTTCGAAGCACGCCAAAGTCGGATTGTGGGGCGTCTCGATGATGCAGATGCACGGCGCCTCGCCACGGCAACGGTGGGCGTGTTGCTCAGCAAAAGCATGCAACTCAGCAACGACGTCTATCTCGCCATGCAGTCACGTGGCTACCGCGGTGACGTCTACACCCTCGACACCTTCCAGCTCGGTGGGCGTGATATCATTGCAATCATCATCATTAGTGTCATCGTCGTCACCGGATTCGTCTTTGGCAGCGGTATTCTTGGTTAGGAGCGAGTCTATGCAACCTGTGTTTAGCGTGCGCGACGTTGTCTATTCGTATGCGAATACGGCCACACCTGCACTCGATCACGTATCTCTCACGATTCATGCGGGGCAACGTGTCGCCATCATGGGTGCCAACGGGTCGGGTAAATCCACCCTCTTGCGCATCCTCGACGGGCTCTACTTTCCACAGTCTGGGCACGTGGATGCCTTTGGGCACACCCTCGACGAGCATCACCTGCTCGATGAATCGTTTGCACACACGTTTCGGCGCCGGGTGGCCTTCGTGTTTCAAAATCCCGACATTCAACTCTTTAATCCGACTGTCTTCGACGAAGTCGCCTTTGGTCCGTTGCAGATGCGTTGGGACAAAGAGACCATCATCAACAGGGTCAATGCGACACTCGACCAACTCGAAATCAGCCATCTGCGTGACCGCGCCCCTCACCGCCTCTCGGGTGGTGAAAAGAAGCGCGTGGCGATTGCATCGGTGTTGGTACTCGACCCCGAAGTCATTTTGCTCGACGAGCCGACTGCTGCGCTTGATCCACGCAGTCAAAGCCGTGTGGTTGATTTTCTAGTGGAGTGGGGCAACGGCAAAAAGACGGTCATCGTGGCCACACACGACCTCGACACGCTGAGTGAGATTGCGGATGATGCCTACATATTCCAAAATGGCAAGATTGTGGCACACGATACCCCACAAGCACTCCTCGCCAACCAGCAACTCTTGCGCGATGCAAATTTGATTCATGAGCATGTGCACCATCACGACGGACAAGTACACGCCCACCCACATATCCATTTTGGGCATCATCACCATGACACACAGTGACGTGGTATGATACGGACGGTAACGTGAACTGGTGTTGATTGGAGCCGCATGGCAACACGTCGTATCTCGTGGTCGTTTATCATTGGCACACTCCTCGTCGCCCTTGTGGTGTATCTGATTTATTCGACCCGTGCTGAAATCGCCGATGCCTGGGGATTATTGCAGACGGCTGACGGTCTCTACGTGGCCGCCGCGTTTGTCACCATCGTGCTCGGATTTGTCTGTGCTGGGTTCATCTACGGTGCTGTCTTGCAATCACTCGCACAGCATGCACCACTCCCATGGCTGATTGCCACCGCCCTCGTTGCCATCATCCTCAATCAGACCGTCCCCATGGGCAGTGTGGCTGCCTATGCATTTTTGGTGGCTGCGCTACGCAATCGGGGTTTTCCGGCGAGTAGTGTGGCTGTCGTTGCTGGCACCGAACTGCTCAGTTGGAATGGCGCAGCACTCCTCATGTTTAGTCTGGGTGTGCTCTACCTGACCGTCACCGCCAACTATGTCGCCACACTGCCCATCATCACTGCACTTGTGATTGTCACCGTGACGGTACTGGTGGTTGTGACCATCGTCACGCGACCAGCCACCACCGTGAAGCGCTGGCTGGCCACCATCCAACGTACACTCAATCGTGTGGGGATTGACTGGAATACGAAATCCGGCGAATTACTTGTTGATGAAATCGCCGACAGTCGTGCCATTTTTGCGGCTGAGCCGTGGCGCTTTTTTCGCATCATTCTGCTTCAAATGCTGATTTTTGCGCTACACGCACTCGCCCTCACATTTCTGCTCCACAGCATGCGTCTAAATGTGACCTACTTCGATGTACTCGCCGCATACGGCATGTCGCTCATCGCTAGTTTGTTCACCGTGCTGCCGAGTGGTGGTGGTGCAGTCGAAGCCACGCTGTCGTTTACCCTGCACCTCCAAGACGTCCCCCTGCAGGGAGCGCTCGGGGGTGCCATTTTATTTCGATTACTGAGTTATTGGCTCTTTTTGCCGATTGGTGGTATTCTCTACCGCATCTTGACACGCACTCAACCGGGAGGTGATGAATGATGGTGCTTGGTACACTGATTACACTGGCTGCAGCACTCGCATTTACCCTCATCGCCCTCGGCGTGCTCTTTGGCGTACCCTATACGATCCGCACACGCGTGGCGTCTCGCTTCCGCATCATGCAGAACTCGATGCGCACACGCATCGGCACCATCCTCTACTTTGCGCTGATTGCCGCCCTGCCGACCATCCTGTCACTCTTGACTGCCATCGAACTGGTCAAGCTGCTCGGCCGGGTGTGGCGTTAACGCCAACTACGGTCTATCCACAGGAGCGTTTCACTCAAATCAATCTGCTGGGCGACTTCCACGAGATAACTCGTACGTGCCACGTCGTCGAGCGCAATGTCTGTTCCTGCCGGGAATACGGGATTGAGGCGCCAGTAGCGATCGCGCAAAAATTGACGACATTGATAGTCTGCTACCCCCATCACCCCGTTGATGAGAATATTGACGAGGGGACGCGCCCATTGCGCATACCCCCAATCTAGTCGTTCGCCGGTAATGTACCGCAACGATTGCCCCACACCGAGTGAACACAGCGAAATATCATCAAGGCGGGGGGCTGCCGTGTTTTTGCGCGTATCAATGGCATGTGCAATTGCAGCCACACTCGGATTATTGGCCACTACACCGCCGTCAATGTAGCCCTCGTAGACGGGAAAGTAGGTCGGTGCCGCACACGTGTACATCCCCACCTTGTAGGCGGGGACTTCGCGATCACCGTAGACGCCACCCATGTTCGAGAAAAATTTGGCTTGCCAACTACGGCGCTGGGGATCGGGTGACGCATTGTCGAGATCGAATGCGGGTACCAACACTGATTTGGGTATGGTGCCGAGGGTCGTCTCACCAAAGATTTTGCGGAGCTCGGCTTCCAGCCCGCGGTTATCGTAATTCGCACCAATGACGTTGCCGATGTCCATGGCATCATCGAGCCACGAATCACGAAAAATCACGGCACCCTTTTGCTCGTACAACACGCGAATATCACGCGGGTGCATGCCGTTGGCCAAACCCAACGCAATAATTCCCCCCGTCGAGGTACCCGCAAAGAGATCAACCCGTTTCAGAAAATCGGGGAACTCTTGGAGGATGCGTTCTATTACCACGAGTGTTAATACGCCGGCAATGCCGCCGCCATCACACGACAAAATTCGATATCGTGGCATGCCATCCTCGACTCATTATTACTACAGTGTGTAGGTATTATACCAAACCAAACCACACTCACGAGAGTCGGCGCCAGCTCCGTCCCGACGAGCCAATGAATTCATGCGAGGCATCGGGGCCCCAACTCCCCCCCACATATTCGTGCACGGGTGAGCCGAGCAGTTGCCACCCCTCGAGGATGGGGGTCATCAGCCCCCACGACGTTTCCACCTCGTCGCTCCGGGTAAACAGCGTACTATCGCCGATCATGGCGTCGAGCAACAGGCGTTCGTAGGCTTCCGGTGATTCACTACCAAATGCTTCAACATAGTTGAAGTTCATCGTCACGGGGCGAATATCGCCGGCTTGACCGGGGACTTTCGAGTTGAACCGTAGCGAAATACCCTCGTTGGGTTGGATGCGAATGGCGAGTTCGTTGGGAGCAGTACGCGACATCAAACTATCCTGGAAGAGGAGCAGCGGTGCGCTCCGGAAGGTCACCGATATCTCACTCGCGCGCACAGGCAGGCGTTTCCCCGTGCGCAGATAAAAGGGTACCCCAGCCCAGCGCCAACTTTCTATTTCACAGCGCATCGCCACATACGTTTCGGTGGTGGAGTCAGCAGCCACACCTGTCTCGTCGAGGTATGCGGGTGCCGTGCCTGGCCCTGCCGTATAGCGCCCACGCACCGTGTAGCGATTCACTTCTTCGCGGGCGATGGGGCGCACCGCACGCAACACTTTGACCTTTTCGTCGCGCACCGCATCCGCACTCGCCCCCCCCACCGGTGGCTCCATGGCAGTGAGTGACAAGAGTTGCATCATGTGATTTTGCACCATGTCACGCAGGGCACCCGCCTGCTCGTAGTAGCCACCACGGCCCTCCACGCCGATGCTCTCGGCCACGGTGATTTGCACATTGTCAATGTAGCGACGATTCCACAGCGGCTCAAAAATACCGTTCGCAAAACGAAACACCAGCAAATTTTGCACTGTTTCTTTGCCCAAATAGTGGTCAATGCGGTAGATTTGGCGCTCATCAAAGACGTCGTGGAGCACGTTGTTGAGGTGACGCGCACTATCGAGGTCATGACCGAACGGTTTTTCGACGATGATGCGGGTCCAGCCACGTGACTGTGCCAACCCTGCTGCACCCAGCTGTTTGATGATGTCTTCGTATGATTCAGGGGGGGTTGCCAAATAAAAGAGGCGATTGCCACTCGTACCGTGTGCCTCATCAATTTCGGCAAGGCGTTGGGCGAGCTCTGTATACCCGGCCGCATCTTCAAACGTTGAACGCACATAGTGGATGCGTCCGGCAAAATCAGGCCATAACGTGTCAGACATGCCCGTACGTGAGTGCTTGCTTCCCTCGTCAAAGAGCAACGTCCGAAAGTAGTCGTCACTCCAGTCACGCCGTGCAAAACCGAGAATGGTCGTGTTGGCGTGGAGCAGCCCTTCGCGACGCAAATTGTAGAGGGCCGGCACAAGTTTGCGCCGAGTCAAGTCACCAGTCGCGCCAAAAATCACGATGGTACAGGGGTCAGAGATGCGCGCCACATTAGTGGTGCGTTCAGCGCCTCGCATGGTCATGGTCGGTACTCCTACGGTTGTGCGACAACTGTGGCAGTCGGGAGTACGACGCTGTCTACCCGCTGATTAAAGGGCAATGGTGGCTCGGGGAGCGGGGCTTTGTACACCACGTTTCCATTTGCCAGATACAGTATAGGGCGTGCACCCGATTCGTCAATAGCGAGTGCCGTCAAATTATCGAGCGAAAGCGTGCTATCGGGTGGCAAGACGATCTGTTGGATGAATTTACCGGTGCGTTTTTCGACGTGGATGATACGTGAAAAGTAGCTATCGAGGATGAAAAACGATCCCGTATCACCTTCACCGGTCACCAGCAAACGACTCGTGGCTTGCACTGGGGGCACCACATTTTGCAGTTGGATGCTTTTTTCGAAGCCACGGTCACCGTCTGGCACCGCCTGGTAGAAATGAATCGTGCCATTGGGCATGAGAAGATAGATGCGCCCATCAATACCCATGTCAACTGCGGCTGTGGCATCAATTCCACCATCGTTCTGCACCCACGGGGTCGGGAAGTCGGCAATTTGCGCAGACAAAAAGCGCAAAATGTTGTTGGGCGTCACCCCCCAAATATACAAATTACCCCCATAACTGTTGATGCGCATGGCACGATCTGCAAGCTGCCATTCGAGACTGCCTGCCAGAATGCTGTAGTTCCAGTTATCCCCATTGCGGAAGAGGTAGACAAACGCACCATTATTGCTACTTTGGGCCACAGCAATCACCCCGTCAATACGCCACGCAATGTCGTACACCTTGGCAATCTGGATATCCCCCAGCACATCGTTGGGTTGGAGCATCGGCGTGAGTGTGCCCCCCGCCTGTGGCATCTGGTAGAGCACCCCCGTATTCGAGTCGAGCAAATAGATGAAGTTGAACCCACTCGGGTCTTCGTTGCCCGTAGGAATCGGGGGAATCACAATCGCTGAAAAGACGCCATTCGCTTGTGGGTGGGTGGCCACCGGTGTCATGTTGGTCAAGTACGACCGCCGTTGGATGACACGCTCGGCCTGTGCGATGCGATCCACCATGACCAGATAGCGTTGGCGATAATCAACGGTAGTCGTCACGACGCCACTCTGTTGCAGATTATTCAGCAGTGATTGTGCAATCTCGATGCGTTGGGCTGCTTCGCTTTCATTGACAGAATCATAGATTGCCTGCACCGATTGTTCGGCCACCGTAATGCTGTCTTCACCACGCTGGAGTCGGTATTCGGTGGCAACATTTCGCCCATAAAAAAACAGTACCAGCACAACCGCCACCATCAACGAGAGCATGGCCCACGGGAATGGCGGGCGTTGCTTGCGATACGACAGCCCTGCTCCTTGGGCGGCTGACTGCATGCGCCGGTTATCGCTACTGCGTTTGGGGAACCAACGCCACACAAACAACCCCTGCAACAGCGACCCCAAGAAATCACCGTAGCGAATCGGTTCCGTGACCCGCACATGCACCCCACCATAGCGGCGCTGGTAATCGGTGTCAACGGGGGTAGAGGGTACTTCTACGTCTACCGCATCAATTACACGTGGCGATGTCGGCGCACTCTCCAACGAACGGATTGTACGGGCCTCCATTTGTTTCTGGACGTGCTGTTCAATGGATTCACCCACATCAATGGGCGCCGGTCGTGGAATGGGATTCACCTTGTACGGGACTTCTGGGGGTGGGCGTGTCGCCCGATGCTGTTCGTCGCGTGTGATGTTGCGCCAGCGTTTCACGGATGCGGTAAAGCGCGATTCTTCGCTCCCCAACAACAAGCCGCGCGCCCACTTGACTGCATTATTCACCCACAAACCAGTATTCCCACGAGCCAGCATTAGTTGCTGCGTAATACTAGAAAAGCTACTCGTCACTGGCTTGTTTTCTTCGGCGACATCGGCATCAAGCACCATGCACAACCCGTGCGCATTCCCCACTTGCAGTGATTGGCACGCGTCACGCAGGGCATTGACCATTTTGGTGGGATGCACCAGCCGGAGGATGTGTGCCACCGTCTCACGATCAAGCACAGGATTGAGCGAACTCGTCGTGAGTACGAGTGTTTCGCCGGGTGTCCACACAGCCCGGAAAAATTCCGGCTCGACGGTCAGGCTCCCACCCATCAAGCTCCCCGAATTCACGGGAAGCACGGCATGATGCACGGTGCGCCACAAGGCACTCGATGGAATTGCTCTGACGGATCCTTCGCTGAGCACATACAACTGCGATGGTGCAATTTGCGCGATATACAGGTCTACGCCCTTGACGACCACACAGGTAATCCCCAATTGCACGCGGCGTGACACGTCTTGGGTGACGTTGTATTCGTAGAGGGCACGATTTGCGGCCATGATGGCACGGCGTAGTGCGGAATGCACACTGAACGTGCTATTTTCGTAGAAGAGTTTTCGGAGCGTGCGCATCACCAACTGGATGGGTTGTTTTTGGCGTTGTGAGTCTTGACGACTCTCAACCACCACAAACAACTCACCTTTACGAGCCTCGATGGACAGTGGGTCGTTGGCCTCACAGACCAGCACTGTATCGTTGGGGAGTGGGTTATCGTCGTTACTGACACTAAAAAACACGTGGCGTGTGCGCATGCGCCC
The DNA here is from genome assembly GCA_041165505.1 of Chloroflexota bacterium. Taxonomy (GTDB): domain Bacteria; phylum Chloroflexota; class Chloroflexia; order Chloroflexales; family Roseiflexaceae; genus UBA965. The sequence goes on from JBEANH010000033.1 coordinate 16,197, forward strand.
CATGAAAACCCCTACCACTACACCGGTACTGCATCTGAATTATACCACCCAGCCACTCAATGATGCGTTTATGGTGCGTTTTTCTCATGAATATCACACATCCAGGAGATGACACTTTGCACTATAATAAGGTATGTTATTGGTTGTGATGAAATTATCAGTGCTAAAGGGGTATTATCATGCGTCTATCGTTGGTTACACTGTTGCTCGCATCACTTTTTGTTAGTGCTTGTAGCAGTACCAGTACCACAAATGATACAGCTACACCCACACCGCGCCCACCTGCACCCGCACTCGAAAAACAGACGTACACCGTCGCCAAGGGTGAAGTGGTAGATGAAATCAAGGTGAGCGGCACCGTGGCTGCGGTCAAACAAGAAGATTTGTCGTTTGAGCAGAGTGGTTTTGTCAAAATCGTCAACATCCAGCGCAACGACGTCATCACCAAGGGGATGGTGCTTGCAGAGCTCGACCTCGGTGATATGCCCAATCAGCTCCGCCAAGCAGAAGTCAACTACGAGCAGGTACAGATTCAATATAATCGGAGTGCGACCACACGCGATTTGGCACGGCAACGCGCCCAACTCGACCTCGAGGAGGCCAAAGCCAATCTGAGTCGCTTGACTGACCCCAAACCGGCAGACATCGCCCGCGCACGTGCCACCCTCGAAAACGCCAAAGCCAACTTGGCGAGTGTGGTTGCGGCGGCCAACAACGCCGTTGATGACCAACAGGCTGCCCTCAACTCGGCACAACGGTCATTACCTCTTGTCCAGGAAGCCTTTTCACAGGCACTCTACGATTGGGACGGAGTCAAAAATGACCCCGATCATGCCCAATACGATCAACGCCGCGCTGCCTACATCACTGCGCAAAACAACCTGGATGTGGCCACTGCTGCCATGAATACCGCCTACCAAAATTTACAGGCAGCCAAAGCCAACCGCCAACCGTTGATTGACGCGGCACAAGCCAATCTCGACACCGCACAAATTGCGTATGACCAACTCACCAGTTCACCAGACCCAGACGACGTGGCAGCCGCACAACGCGCTGTGACTCGTGCCGAGTTGGCCGTCAAAGAAGCATCACAAATTGGTGACCCAGAGCTCGAAAAGCAACTGTCTGCGTCGCAATTGCAACTCGAAAACATCAAGGCGGCTATTGCTGCGGGCCAGCTCATCGCTCCGTTTGATGGCAAAGTGGCCGAAGTCTCCACGGGTCCTGGCAAGCAGGTCGAGGCGTATCGGGCCGTGATTACCGTGATGGACGATGCCGAGAAAGAGTTGCTCATCCAGAATGTGTCCACCGAAGATGCCAGTCGCATCGGTGTGGGCATGGTCGTAGACATCTTTTTTGCCCGCGCCCCAGCAATCGCAGTGCCTGGCACCATCGTCAAGCTCCCCACCAAGGCGACGTCGTCTGCGGCCACCATCAACCCGGACCCCGCCTATCATGTCGAATTTGCGCCACCCAGTGATCTCGAGCTCACCGTGGGTGATTTGGCCTCTGTGGTGATTACCTTGAAGCGTCAAAAAGATGCCCTGTGGTTGCCACCACAAGCAGTACGCACATTTGAAGGACGTCGGTTTGTGGTCGTCAAAGAAGGCACCAAACAGCGCCGTCAAGATGTCCGTATCGGCATCGTCAATTCCGAAAAAGTCGAGATTTTGGAAGGTCTCAACGAAGGCGATGTGGTTGTCGGCCAATAAGCCCATAGCGAGGAGCTCGCATGTCCTCACGTTCTCTTGATTCATCTGCTGTAACGGCACCGCGTGCATGGCGCGCGGTGCCTTGGGCATGGCTTACCGGAATCGTTGTTGTGGTCGGGCGCCGCCTCTGGAGCAATCTGGCGCTGATTTTGGCAATCGCTGCCGGATTCACCGTGGCAGTTGCCATTGTGGTGAGTATTCCCGTCTACGCCGAAGCCGTCGGGTATCGCATTCTGCGCGAAGAATTGACGAGCACCCTCAATGGTACTAAACGCCCACCATTTGCCTTCATGTATCGCTACCTAGGTAGCATGTCGGGGTCGGTGGCACCCGACAGTATGCCCAAAATTGATGAGTATTTTGCCACCCAACTCCCGAGTCGGCTCGGGCTCGATATCACGGGGCAAACCCGCTTTCTGGCCACCGACAAAATCCCACTTAAGTTGACCGCCCAAGGAGGCGGGCAACCACTGGGCTGGGTGGCTGTCGCCTACGCCGACAACATTGGTGATCACATTGACGTTCTCGAAGGGCGGCTCCCCCAAGCCACCACCATTGATGAACCAATGGAAGTCATGTTGGCTGCAGACTTTGCCTATGGACTCGGTCTGCAACCCGATGAAATCTACTATGTGTTTGCCCAGCGTGATGCCCCCGAAAAGAGCATGATTCCCATTCGTGTCAGTGGTATTTGGCAACCACGTGACCCGAGTGACGATTATTGGTTCTATTCACCCGACGTACTGCGTGAAACCCTCTTTACCGCCGAAGAGTCGTTCACACGTCATCTGCTTGCTGCCAACGAAAAACCCATCAACGTGGCATTGTGGTACTTGGTTGCCGATGGCACCGTACTGCGCTCGAGTGATGTACCCGCCTTTGGGGCTCGCATTGATCGTGCCACATCTGAAGCCAACAAAATCCTCAAAGGGGTGCGTCTCGACGTCTCCCCCATTGACGCACTGATGCGCCACATCACCCGCGTCAGACAATTGACCACCACTCTGACCATCTTTAGTATTCCGGTGCTGGGGCTCATCGCCTACTTTGTGGTGCTGGTGGCAGGGCTGGTCGTACAACGCCAAAGCAATGAAATCGCCGTGCTCCGTAGCCGTGGCGCATCCCGGATACAAGTACTCGGCATCTACTCAATTGAATGGGTTATCATCGGGCTCGCAGCCATCAGCGTGGGGGTAGGTGTCGGTCAGTTAGCCGCCATCGCCATGACGTGGACGCGCTCGTTCCTCGATTTCCGCCCCATCGAAGAGTTCTTGCCGATTGGTATGTCACAAGACGCATGGTCACGTGCCATTCAAATCGTCGGGTTGATGCTCATCGCTGCCTTGATTCCCGCTTTTTTCACATCCAAATACACCATCGTCTCGTTTAAAAGTGAACGTGCCCGTGCCACCCAAAAACCCTTTTGGCAACGCGCATATCTCGATATCCTGCTGATGATTCCCATCGGATATGGCTGGTGGATGCTCCAGCAGCAGGGCTCGTTGGGCATGATTAATGGGGCTGGTGTGGTTGACCCGTTCAACAACCCGCTCCTGTTGATTGCCCCGAGTCTGTTTATTTTCGCATCAGCACTCATCGCAGTACGCCTCTTTCCGATGATGATGCAACTGCTCGAATTCTTTACCCGTTACCTCCCTGGAATTGCAGGCATCACCGCCCTGCGCTACCTGTCACGCACACCACGTGCTTATTCGGGGCCCGTCTTGTTGCTGATTGTGACCCTCAGCTTGGCCGGTTTTACGGCCTCGATGGCCAAATCGCTCGACACCAACCTGCTCGAGCGCAATCGTTACATTGCAGGTAGCGATGTCATGCTCTTTGATATGGGGCAAGACACAGGCGGAAGTAGCCCATCGGCGCCAGGGAGCATCGAATCGGCCATGGTGACCAACACCGACGATACCAAGCTCACCGGGCCCAAGTATTTCTTTTTGCCGATAACCGACTACGCATCGGTGCCAGGAGTGGCCCATGCAACGCGCGTGGCCAACACCAAAGTGCGCGTGGTGATTAATTCGAACCCGATTGATGCGCACTACTACGGCATAGACCGTCTCGACTTCCCACAAGTCGCCTACTGGCGTGCCGACTTTGCCGATCAATCACTGGGTGAGCTGATGAATCTCCTCGCCGACGATCCGAGTGGCGTATTGGTTGATAAAGCATTTGCCAAGATGGTCAATCTGCGCATTGGCGACAGTTTTTTCATCCAGATGAACAATCTGGATGCCACAGTCAATGTGCCCGTGGTCATTAAAGGATTCGTCAACCTCTTCCCAACCGCCTATCCATCCGAAGGCCCCATTGTGGTCGGCAATCTCGAGTATTCGTTTGACATGCAGGGTGGTCAGTACCCGTACGATGTCTGGTTGCGCTTGGTCGAAGAGAGCACGGTCAGCTACGACGACGTTTACCGGGGCACGATTACGTTGGGCATGAAGACGTTTATCCGCGAGTTTTCTCCCCAAGTCATCAACGCAGAGCGCTTACGTCCCGAACGTCAAGGCTTTTTTGGTTTGTTGTCGGTGGGCTTCATTGCTGCGGCATTTTTGTCAATGCTCGGATTCTTGTTTTACTCGATTCTCGCATTCCAACGCCGTTTTGTCGAGCTCGGCATGCTCCGTGCCATCGGGCTGTCCACGGCACAATTGGGCACCCTCTTGGCGATTGAGCAGACCTTCATCATCGGCATAGCAGTGCTTGCAGGCACGTTTATTAGCATCACTGCAAGTAACCTATTCATTCCCTTCTTGCAGCTTCCGTCATACGAACGAGACCTCTTCCCACCGTTCGCCGTCCAAATCGCCACCGAACAGATTCTCATCATTTATGCGGTCTTTGGTGTGGTACTGGTGGCAACCGTGGCGATTACCGTCGTATTACTCCGCCGCATGAAGCTCTTCCAAGCCGTGAAACTCGGAGAAGCCATATGACCACCACACCCAACGACGCTATTGTTACCTGTGAAAACCTGGTCAAAATCTATCGCATTGACGACCTCGAAGTCATGGCGCTCCAAGGGCTCGATATCACCATCCGTCGTGGCGAAGTCATGGCGCTGGTCGGCTCGTCGGGCTCCGGCAAAACCACACTCCTCAACGTGATTGGCGGACTCGATCGCCCCACAGCCGGGAAACTGGTAGTAGCCAACAACGATTTACTCAAATTGACGGATGGATCACTCGATGCCTACCGGCGGCAGTATGTCGGCTTTATTTGGCAACAGAAAGCCCGCAACCTCATCCCCTATCTCGATGTCGAACAAAACATTGAGCTCCCCATGATTATGAGCGGAATCCCACCCAAGCAACGCAAAGAGTGGATTGGCGAACTGATTGATGCGGTGCGCCTCAATCATCGCCGTGGCCACAAACTGGCGCAGCTTTCGGGTGGTGAACAACAGCGCGTGGCCATCGCTATCGCCTTGGCCAATCGCCCTGCACTCCTCCTCGGCGATGAGCCCACGGGTGAACTCGACTCGCAAACCGCTGAAATCGTCTTCAACATCTTTCACGAGCTCAATCGGCGCTTTGCGCTGACCGTCATCATCGTGTCGCACGACCCCAACATTGCGCACTTCGTCAATCGCGTCGTGGCCATTCGTGATGGCAAAACCAGTAGTGAAACCTACAAGCGCCCCAACGTTTCCAACGACACGACCACACCGGCCGTTCTCGAAGAGTTGCACATGCTGGACTCGGCTGGACGCCTGCAGATCCCCAAAGAGCTCCGGCAACGCTACAACATTCGTGACCGGTTGGTGCTCGAAGAGCAAGATGCGGGGATTTTTATCAAGCCACCCGAAGGAGACGCCCAAGCCGAGCTCGATGCAGACCGTGAGCGCCGTCTCACCGATGCCGATGCCCCTCCCGAGCTCCGCCCGAGTATGCTCGACCGCATGATGGCATCAGTCAGGAGACGGATTAAATGAGCAATTCAACTACCGCAGTCCGTATTGTTGATGCGACCCGTGCCTACAGTGTGAACAACGAGCAAATACTGGCACTGCGCGGCGTCAATATGACGATTACCCGCGGCTCGTTCACCGCATTCATGGGCCGTTCTGGCTCCGGCAAAACGACCCTGCTCAACATGATTGGGGGCCTCGATACCCCGACGTCGGGGAGCATCGAGTTCCTTGGCAACGACCTGAGCAAACTTTCACCCGACGAGCTCACGCTCATCCGGCGTAATCAGATTGGCTTTATCTTTCAAGCGTTTGCCTTGTTGCCCATTTTGTCGGCCTGGGAAAACGTGGAACTGCCGTTGCGCATCCTCGGCATCAAGTCGGGTGCCGAACGCCGACAGCGTGCCATCGAGGCGCTGACACTGGTCGGCCTGGAAAAATGGAGTGATCATCGCCCATCCGAAATGTCGGGTGGGCAACAACAGCGCGTGGCCATTGCACGAGCGCTGGTCACCCGCCCACCGGTGCTTATCGCCGACGAACCAACGGGCGAGCTCGATTCCACCACGGGGCGCAACCTGCTCACCTTGATGCGCAATATCGTCAAGCACGAGGGGGTGACTCTGATTATGGCCACCCATGATCAGTCAGTGCATCAGTATGCCGATGTCGTCCATCACATGCGTGACGGGCAAGTCTATGAAACGGTGCAGGGTCAACCCGAACTGAGCACCGAACCCGCAACCTAAGCACGGCGAATCGTTCCCCCAGCGCACCATGCACTGGGGGAATTTGTGGTGTTATGGCTGTCCCATTGTAATTGAGCGAATGTATGAACTCGACGGTGCGCGTGGTACTTGGGCTGATGTACGTGGTCATCACACTGATACTGTGTGGGAGTTTGCCCCACATCAGTACGGTGATATCCGCACAGACTGCGACACCCGCCATCATCGCTGGCATGGCAGGTGTAGAAACCACTCCCGACCAGCGCATCGCATTCCGTTGGAGTGCCGCCGACGCACGGATTACGCTCAACACGCCATTGACACGATTTGCACACTTGTCGCTCCATGCCACAAGTGCCCGTGCAGCAACACAGACCACGATGTTGGTGCAAGACCACACCATTGCCGTGGTGCGACCTACCGCCGAACGCTTTCGCCATTATGAACTACTCGTTGCCCTGCCGTATCAACCGCGCACCACGTTCACACTCGTGCTCAACACCACCCCACCCACTACCATTGGCAAACGCACACTCGGGATTGCAGTAGCATCGTTGGCACTGACACCTGTCATGCCACCTGCGTGGTATCCCCCCCCAGTGACGTGGGTAGGCATGGTGGTTTTCACCGCACTCATCTTAGCCGGCATCCAGCGGCGCTGGCACCTGACTACGACCATCTACGCCGGCCTAGTGTGTGGTGCACTTGTGGTACCGTGGCTGAGCACGTGGCTCGGGCACACCACCATGAACGAATGGCATATTGGTGGTGTGGGGATTATTGCTGGCATGATTCTGCTCATCCAAATCACCCGCGACTCCTACCAGACATTGCACTGGCAACGCGTCTATCGTCCACTGCCGCCACCGCTCATCCATGCCCTGATTGCAGTGATACTCGGCATCGTAGCCTGGGGTCTCACCCGTGTGTGGCCCATCTACGCACAACGGGGCTGGTGGATGCAACTCATCTTTGTGGGGCTGGTGGCACTGGGCATCGCCCTCAGTTGGCGGCCACATATCGTGCGCCATGCAGGGGTACATCGCCTCATGCGGTGGCTCATCCCCATAGCCGGTGTAGCCATGGTCATCCTCTACCACTTCATCACACTCCGCCAACTCAACGGCGCCATGATGTCGGACCTGCCATACCATCTCGACGATGCGCGCGTGTACAGTACGGGGCAGCGCTTGGTGCGCTACATGGTGTGGGTGAATGGCAATGTGCAAGCCTCCACCCGGTTTTATGCATTCAACTGGAACGCCCCCATTCCACACCCTCTGTTGCATGCATCAGCGGGACTCGTCGCTGCTATCATCCGTGACCGCTTCTTGTTGACCGCCTTCCCCGTCACCCTGCTCATCTACCACGGTGTGAGCATGGTGATGCTGGCGGTGATTGTGCGGCGCTTTGCTGGGCCACGTGTGCACTGGACGTGGGTGGGAGCCGGGGTACTCAGCATTTTTGCCAGTACGGCGCTCTATTTCCCTGACATCAACCCTTTTCTCTACAAAGGGCAGGGAGGCATCATCATCGTGCACAATGCCACGACGCTAGTCACACGACCTGTTACATGGGCGGCGTTGTGGGTGGCCGCCATGGCGCTGGCACCACGCCACGCCACCCGGCGCACCGGTTGGATGCTACTCGCCACACTGTTGGCGATACTGGCTGCACTGGGGAAACCAAACGCACCGCTGGCATTTGTGCCCGCCATGGTTGTCGTCATGGTGGGCACCTACATCGGGCATCGGTCGCCCCCGCCACAGCTCTGGTGGTGGATGCTCCCCATCGGCTGCGTGGTTGGTATACTCGCCTATCAATCCACCATTCGTAGCAATGGTGGCACTGATTTTGTCATTGACATCTGGGCTGTGGCGCGTATGAGTAGCCCATACCCGCTCCTTTCCATGCTCCAACTGACGGCACTACCACTCACGACCCTCGTCGTGGCCCGTTGGTTGTGGCGTGATCGATTTGTACACGTATGTGTATTGGCCTTGGTGCTGGCCGTGGTGCAATATTGGGTCTTTAGCGAGCCCGCCGATATGCAGGCCAACAACTTTGCCTGGGGGATGCGCATCATGATCCCTGCCTGCCACGCCATCGCCATCGGCAGCCTGCTCCGCATGCTCCACCGTGGCCGCTCCCGCTGGACGACCAGCCTATTGGTGGCGTTGGCCACGGCACATGTTATCGCCGGCGTGCTCTATTTGTGGCAAGTCACCATGCGCGACACCTATCTCTAGTGGATTTTGGTTGTGAATATCGGCACAAGTGGTATACTAACGGGCGATGGCACCTAGAGGAGTCTGTTATGCACGAATCATCACTACCCACCCTTGCACCCACCAGTCGTGCAGTCCCGTTTTTTGCGTTTGTCGCACTTGCGCTACTCATCGTATCGCCCGTGCTCCCGATAAGCGCCACGCTCATTGCCAGCTGCATGCTCCTCGCCATGATTATGGCGTGGGTCTACACCGCCCCCTTACGCTGGCCATCGGTCATCGCCGCCGTTGCCTCCATCCCACTCTTGTTCTGGCCCGATCTCCCCATCGGACGGATTGCCGTGCTCCTCAGCGCCAGTTACCTGTTGGTGGTCAGCCTTATCCCCACGCCACCAGCCCAACACCTCGGTGGTAAACGGGCCAGTGCACGCCAACGCTACAGCATCCTCGTTGCCGGTACCGTCGCCGTGTTGGCATTTGTGGATGTGGTCGGGCTGGTGGGCACCAGCGGATGCACCACCTTGCCCCTGTGTGGTGAAAACGGTATTGTGGCCCAACTGCAAAACAGCCACCGCATTTACACCGTCATCGCTGGCATCCTCGCCGCCATGACCATAGCGGCCACGTTGCGCACCTTTGGTGAGCGCCTACCCCGCAACCTCGGTATCGGGTTGGCGACGTTAATCGGCATCCAAGTCATCGTCGGCATGCTCACCGCCCAAGGCTGGCAACTGAGTGCCGTCCACAACCTGCTCAGTGCCTTGAGTCTGCTCACGGCCAGCCTGTTGCTCTTTGGTACGCGGCGCCTCCCGTGGCCTGCCCAAGCGGTAGAGCCAGCCGCGAGCACCCCCATCGGCGACGATATTGTGGGGCCGTATACCTGGCGTGAAAAACTCAAAGACTACGTCAGCCTGACCAAACCGGGCGTGATTTCACTCTTGATTTTGACCA
>JBEANH010000034.1:0-24903 GCA_041165505.1 Chloroflexota bacterium
GCAACGTTTCAAAGATATCCGTGGTGGCCGCATAGTGATTGTCGGTATAGGTCTGCGTAAAGAGGTCAAAGCTGATGCCCAGTGTGTGCAGCGACTCGACGAAACTCGCATGGTAGCGGTTGATGATGGTCTGTGGCGTGACACCTTCCTTTTCGGCCGCCAAGGTAATCGGCGTGCCGTGGCAATCCGACCCCGATACCATCAGCACAGGGCGTTGGCGCAGGCGATTGTAGCGCGCATAGATGTCTGCGGGTAGATATGCACCCGCAATATGCCCGACATGGAATGGACCGTTGGCATATGGCCATGCCACTGAAACCAAAATATGCGTCATGCTGACTCCTTTAAAAAATGGCATAAAAAATAAAAAACCGCAGGTACCATAAGTACCCGCGGTGCATCCAATGTGTCACTTAGGACACGGCGCACGCGGGACAAGGCATCTGCATCATCATTGCAATTCTACAGGCCACCATACAGCAAACTCCTCACCCTAACGCCCCTACCCTATCATACCATACGCCGCCATGCCCTCGCAAGAATCGGGGATAGCGATTGGTTGGGGCACAATTCATTGCACCCCAACCAATTCAATGCATCAGATGTGTACAACCGGTTCTGGTTGATGCGATTGTGCAGAGCGGTAGGCGGCCTCGACGATTTGCACAGTACGCAAGCCGTCTACACCACTAATCGGTGCTGGTTTGTCGTGGCGCACGGCATCCAGCCAATCGGCAATCATCAACGCATCCAAGTTGATGCCATAGCCGACCCAACGACCACGCCCTGCACTATTGTCGTAGTGGGTGACGTGCTGGCCAAAGACGTCGAGGTTGATGATACCATTCATCGCGGTGATTTCCATGGTGACATCACCCCAGGTCGGGTAGGAATTGTTGGGGCGCGACCAGCTCGGATCGAGACTGACGAACATACCGCCCTGCATGGTCATGAGGAGCATGCCACAGTCGTCCACGGGGATGTCATAGTGACGCGTGGCGGCTTCGGCATACACTTCGACACACTCACGTTGCCAAATCCAGCGCAACAGGTCGGCTACATGCACGGTATGGTCCATGACGGCACCACCGCCGGCCAACGCTTTGTCGCCAAACCAGCCACCGGGAAAGGTGCCACGGTTGGTGGCGCGGATCATCAGCGTATCACCGAGACTACCAGACTGAATCGTATCACGCAGGCGCCGCACGGCAGGACTGTAGCGCACGGGAAAGGCGGTACCCAGCTGGATATTGGCCTGGGTAAAGGCATCTACCATGGCACGCGCATCAGCGGCATTGGTGGCAAGCGGCTTTTCGCATAGGGTGGGGATACCACGCCGGGCGGCTTCGAGTGTCACCGGATAGTGCATCGCATTGTCGCCGGCAATCATCAGCGTATCAATGCTGCCGAGCAAGTCATCGAGGCTGGTGAACGCCTGTGTAGCGTGGTGTGTCGCAACGGCATGGGCACGGGTCGCATCTGCGTCCCACAGCCCGACGAGGGTTGCATTTGCTGCCCGTTGGGATTCGTGAATATAGCCCGCAGCGTGGACATGTGCCATACCGGCGATACCGATTCGGAGTGGTGCAGGTGTCATCGTTGTCTCCTTTTATGTCAATGAAACAGCACGACCAGTGTGGACGCTTTCAATTGCTGCCAGGCTCATCCGTAACGCTGCGTAGCCATCTTCGGCCACACTACGCGGTGCTTGGCCACCACCACACCATGTCACAAAATCACGGAGCTGTGCCAAATAGGGATCCTCGTGACCATCACTGTCTGTCGCCAATGTTGCCGCCGTATTGGGGAATGCATTGAGTGCAATGTCAGCAACGTCGTCGTTGGCGTGGTGGATGAGCCCTGCACTACCCGAGACTTCGAGCGACGTGCGGAAGCCGTTGGGATAGGCCCAGCTCGCCTCGGCATAGGCGATGACCCCATTCGCAAAGTGCACAATGGACATGGCAGCATCTTTGCGGTCAAAGCCGGCAGTGAGCAACCCGCGTGCATAGATGCGATCGGGCGCCCCAAACGTCCAGCGCAACCAGTCGTAATCGTGGACGATGAGGTCGAGCAGTACGCCACCACTCCGCTGTAAATCGGCATACCAGTGCCGTCCATCCCCGGGAAAGGCACCACACCGATTGGTGCGCGCAACACCCGGCCGACCAATTGCTCCCGATGTCACCAACTGGTGCGCCTGCGCGTAATCGGCGAAATAGCGCACCACATGCCCTGTCATCAAATGACGTTGATAGCGGATGGAAGCCTCGATGATTGCACTTGCATCCGAAAGAGTGCGTGCCAGCGGTTTTTCGACAAACACGTGTTTACCGTGCTGCATGGCGGCAATTGCCACTGCTGCATGCGTATCCGTGGGAGTTGCGATGATGACCGCATCAATGTCATTGCGCGTATAGACGGCAGCGGCGTCGTCTACACATGATGCAGCCGCATGCTGAGCCACGTTGCGCGCGGCATCGCTAAACTCGGGTGATCCCATGGCGACCAAGGTACAATGTGGGATGCGGGTCGTGTTGTAGGCATGGTATGTAGCCATCCCGCCTCCACCAATGACGCCCAAACGCATAGTAAACCTCACAGTGGTAAATCGGATTGCCATCTCATTGTACTGCGAAACACACGCTCATCAATACACGGACAAGATTGGTATATACTAGAAAGACAACAGCATCAGTGGCAAAGAGGCAAAAGAGTGACACACGCACAGTGGAATCCACGCATCCTGATTACGATGGTCTTTACCATCTTCATTTTTTTTGGTATCAGTATTGGTGCAACAGGCGTCTTATGGCCAGAAATTTTGCCCGTGCTCCAGCTCGATGATGCGTTGTTTGGCACATTGTCACTCATCTCTCCCGTAGTCTCCATCGTCATATTGCTTTTTGCATCACCCAGTGTCGAACGCATCGGCAAACGCCCGATTATTTCGCTCGGTCTCGTGCTGTTGGCGCTCGCCGCATATACGCTGTCAATTGCCAATAGTCCACTCCATTTTGCCGGCATCTACATCCTTTACGGGCTCGGCTACGGTCTAGTGGAGTTGGCAGTAAACAGTGTAACCCTCGATTGGGAGCGTGAGCAGCAACGTGCAGTCATGAACTACGTGCATGCGGCGTTTTGTGCAGGGGCAGTGATTGCTGGATTAGCCGTGGGGCAACTCGTAGCCACGGGATGGAATTACGTGCAAATTCTCCAAGGTGTAGCCGCAATTGCACTCGCTATCGCCGTGGTCAACATGCGCCTCGCCTACCCGCCCAGCCACGTCACCCACGAGGATGATGCATCTGCGAGTGCCGCCATCAAAATGCTCATCAACAATCGCGTCGTTTTGACACTCGGTATTGTCAGCTTTTGTGCCACATTCGGTGAAAGTATTGCGATTACGTGGTCGGTACTGCATTTGCGCGATCTCGGTGCGAGCGCATTTATCGGTGGTGCTAGTTTCGCACTCTTTAACACGGTCATGTTTATTGGACGCATGACCAACAATTCCATCGTATCGCGGTACGGTGTGGAGACATCGTTTCTAATTTCGGCAGTGGCGATTACCATTGCCGGAATCTTAATTGTAATGACGAGCAACCTGTGGGTCGCCGTCTTGGCATTTGCCCTGCTCGGACTCGGTGTGGCAGGCGGGGTACCCACCGCACTCACTGCAGGTGCGCAGTTTGTCCCCGGCCAAAACAGTACGCTGTCTGGGGCGTTGATGTCAATTAATTATTTGTCATTCATCATCTGCCCGCCATTGGTTGGCAACCTGGCCGTCGTCACGTCACGGCAAATCGCGCTGAGCGTCACCGTTGTGGTGGGGATTGCCATGATACTCATGACACGCAAACTACGCGCCTACCACACTGCGCCATAACCGGCGAGAGGAGTGTTGCTATGCTACTACGTGCTGTTCGGCGTCATATCATCAGATACAGTGTCTTGGTGGTCGGCGTCCTCGGCCTGTATGCATGCACGCTTCCCGTGGCGGTTGCGCCTACGCGTGTGTCTGATGTCACCGCTACGCACACCGCGCAACCTGTGGTAGTGGCGACTGCCACCGTCGTCTCTGATACTCCCACGCCGGTAGCCACTCGTATCCTCCCAGCCACGCCCACCCTCGCCGCACTCGACCGCAATACGCGGGAACGGCTGTTCGAGACGGTATGGACGACGTTTTCCGATCATTATGTCTATCGTGATTTCCGGGGTGTTGATTGGCAGGCGACCTACCAGACATACAAACCCCAAGCCCTTGCCGCCGACACACCACAGGCCTTTTACGGCGTACTCCGGGCCATGATCGAGCTCCTCAACGACGATCATTCACGGCTAGATGACCCCCAGCAAGTCGCCATGAATAGCGCCGCCTATAACGGGCGCGCAGAATATGCGGGTATCGGCATCATGATACGCGAGCTCAACAGCGGACTAATGATTACCCGCATCGCAGCTGATGGCCCAGCAGAACGGGCAGGGTTGCGCCCCAACGACATCATCACCACCGTAGATGGCACTCCCATTACCAGCACATACACACTCAACAACGGTGATTATGGTTCGCTGATACGCGGGCCGGTCGGCAGTACGGTGCGCATTGAATATGTACGAGACAGTCAATCGCCGCAGTCTATTACGGTGACGCGTGCCATCATCCCTGGCAATGCCTTCCCCGAAGCAGTTGCCGAGCGACTCGCCAACAACCTGATACTGCTTACCATTGATTCATTTGACCGTGACGAACTCGCAGACATCGTGCGTGACGCACTAACACAGGCCCAAGGCAACGAAGCGGTGGCCGGGCTCATCATTGACATCCGTGAAAACGGTGGCGGTAGCATTGAAGACATGTTGGCGGTGATTGCGATTTTTCATGATGGTGGAAGCATCGGCGCCCAAGTGGATCGCAACAACACGTACCAGCTCAATGTGCCACGCAATCGGGCGGTCGCACCATATGATCGCATACCCATCGTATTGCTCACCAGTGCCAACACTGCAAGTGCCGCAGAAATGTTTAGTGCGGGGATGCGCCATTTACGTGACACTCCGATTATCGGCGAAACAACTGCTGGCAACAGTGAAAACCTATTCCCGTATGACCTCGAAGATGGCTCCGTCCTGTGGGTGGCCGAATTACTCTACCAGCGCCCCGACGGCACCTTGATTGACGATGTGGGTGTGGTGCCAGATATTACGCTACCCAATGCATGGGATGAGCACCGTATTGCCACCGATCCATTTATAGATGCAGCGCAACAACAGCTCCAACAACGCATCACCACCCCCTAAATGCAGGAGGTGGTGATGTGTTATTCGTGAATCGTCGGATGCACAGATTCGTTAGGCGGGGCGGCGTGTGTGCCAGTCGGTCACGCCTTGGTAGGCATCAGCAACACGCATGATTTCTGCGTCTGCAAAAGCGGGCCCGATCAACTGGAGCCCGATGGGTAGACCGTTGTCGAAGCCACACGGCACCGAAATCCCCGGCATCCCCGCGAGACTGACCGGTAGCGTACACACGTCTTGGAGGTACATGGCCACTGGGTCTGCACTATTTTCACCGAATTTGAATGCGACATTGGGCGATGTGGGAGCAGCAATAATGTCAACTTCTGCGAAGGCGTTGGTGAAGTCTTGGCGGATGAGTGTGCGTACCTGCTGTGCACGTTTGTAGTAGGCATCGTAATACCCCGCTGACAGCACATAGGTGCCGAGCATAATCCGCCGGCGAACCTCGGGACCAAAGAGATCACCACGCGTTTGGTCCAATGCGTCACGGTAGCTGTCACCGTCGCTCCGTTGGCCGTAGCGCACCCCGTCGAAGCGCGCCAAATTGGACGATGCTTCGGCAGTAGCAACGATGTAGTAGACAGGTAACGCATACGGGCTGTGTGGCATCGAGATTTCTTTGACTGTTGCCCCGAGTGATTGCAACACGCGAATCGCTTCACGTACCGCACTATCGGTACCCTTTTGCATGCCATCCACAAAGAACTCACGGGGAATACCCACACGCAGACCCTTGAGAGAACCACCGAGGGCGGCCACGTAGTTGGGGGAGTCCACCGGTGCGGATGTGGCATCGAGGGCATCGTGTCCAGCAATGACATTCATCATCATGGCACAGTCACGTGCCGACCACGCCATCGGGCCGATTTGATCGAGTGATGAGGCGAATGCGATTAACCCGTAGCGCGACACCCGCCCATAGGTCGGCTTGAGGCCGGTAATGCCACACAGCGACGCTGGCTGGCGGATACTGCCACCCGTATCGGTTCCTAGAGTTCCTGCGGCCATGCCAGCCGCAACTGCAGCTGCCGAACCACCACTCGACCCCCCAGGCACGGTGCTGGTGTCCCACGGATTGCGCGTCAACTGATATGCGCTATTTTCCGTGGAGGAGCCCATGGCAAATTCGTCGCAGTTGAGTTTGCCGAGCAACACGGCACCCGCCTGCTTGAGGCGTGCCACTGCGGTTGCATCGTATGGCGGGCGATATCCTTGCAAGACTTTGGATGATGCCGTGGTTGGCAAACCGGTCGTTGACAGGACATCCTTGATACCGAGTGGAATCCCCAGTAAGTCGCCACGTTCACCCGCATTGATACGAGCATCGGCGGCAGCAGCAGCAGCAAGTGCGCCAGCTTCGTCAACGTGCAGATAGGCACCAATCACAGCGTCTTGGCGCTTGATTTGTGTCAAGATGGCGCTGGTAAGCTGTTGTGCGGTGATGTCCCCAGCATCGAGCCGAGCGCGCATGTCGGCAATGGAGAGTGTGTGTAGTTGGTTCATAGCGTCCCGTTCAATATCCTTTATTACGGCCAGTCACAATATCGACAAAGGTGCGGATGCAAATCTTGATGTCGAAGAGCAACGACCAATTCTCTACATAGTATAAGTCGTATCGGGTGCGGTCTTCAATACTGGTGTCACCACGCAAGCCATTTGCTTGGGCCCAGCCCGTGATACCCACCTTTTGGCGATGGCGCCGCATGTAATACGGAATCTCTTGCTTGAAGCGTTCCACCCAGACTTCTTGTTCGGGTCGTGGGCCTACTACGCTCATTTCACCACGAATCACGTTGATAAAATTGGGTAATTCATCGAGTGATGTTTTGCGCAAAAATGTACCAATACGCGTCCGGCGCGGATCATCTTTGGTGGTCCAGTTGGCGAGTTGCGCCGCATCAACGCGCATGGTGCGAAATTTGATGGTCGGAAAGGGTTCGCCATCGGTGCCGACACGCGGCTGCACAAAAAAAGCCGGCCCGGGTGATTCCAATTTGATGAGAATCGCAATCAGCATCATGACCGGTGAGGCAACAAGGAGCACCATGGCAGCAAACACGAAATCGAAGGCACGTTTGAGCGCCTGATTGAACGGATTGGCCAATGCTCCGTTGCGCACATTGAGCAATGGCAGACCGATGATGTCGTTGTCCGAAACCACGTTGTTGGTAATCAGCGTATATGCATCCGGGTACAGCTTGACTTCGACGTGTGCGTCTTCGGCGCGCATGATGATATCGAAGAGCTCGTGTGAAGCGCGCCCCGAAAGTGCGACGATGACCAAATCAATGTCGTATGCGCTGATACTCGCACCAATATGCTCAAAGGTACACAACACGGGGGTGTTGTAGACCAGTTCACCCACCGGCCGCGTATCCGAGGCAAAACCAATGACGCGGTACCCGAGACTCGGATCACGCACCAATGCACGATAGACGAGTTGACCGGGTTCGAGTGCACCGATAATAAGCACACGTCGAATATCAATGTTGCGGCGCCGCATACTTGAGAGAATCGTGCGATACACGAAGCGCGCGACTAGATTGGCCGTCAGAATGAAAACCCATCCCCCACTGAGCAATACGCTCGGCAACGGGATATCCACGAACCCGAATTGGGGCAACACGAGATTTGAGACATAGGCGATGCCAATCCCCGTGGTGACCATGGCAATCACTTTGAAGGCTTCATCAATGCGCGAAACGCCACGGGGCAAGGTGTACATGCCTGCGATGAGGTAGGTACCAAAGAGTGCCATATTGAGCACGATGACAAAGAGTGCCACCCCAGACCACGGTGTGCTATCGAGTTGTGCTTGTACTTCGATGTTGAGTGTACGCACCCACCAATAGATGGGGAAGAGGGCCACGTTGGTCGCAAGGGCATCACTCAGCATGGCTGCTAGCATGACGACAACGCGGTTCCGCGAAATACGCCAGAGCATAGGCTATGTTCCTCGCTTTCCGTGGGCTGGCGGGCGGATTGCGTTGCGCCAAAGTTGCACGCGTTCGGTGGCGCTAATCCCGACTTCGATGCACCATGCAATTGGTGTCGGTGTAGTCGCTTTGTAGTACCGGCGAAAGAAGATGCGCATGGCATCGTAGAAATGTCTGATGGTCTGTACCGGACGTTGCCGACTCGATGCACGTTTGACATGGTGCACGACGGCATCGGCTACATAGACGATACGCCAACCGTACATCTTGAAGCGGTAGCACCAGTCGAGATCCTCGCCATACATGAAATACGTCTCATCGAGCAGACCAACCTCACGGATGACGGCGGTTGGCATGAGCATGCACGCCCCCACCAGCGCATCTACGTCTATGGTCTGATGCGCATCCACGTAGGTCATGTTGTAGCGACCAAATCGGGGGTGGCGTGGGAAGAGCCGCGCAAACCCGATCATGCGCCACAATGAGACTTCGGGGCTAGGAAAGGTGCGACGGCATGCGAGATCGAGTGAGCCATCGGGCAACAATAGCCGCGGTCCAACAGCACCCACGTCGGCGTGATTGCGCAAGTATGCAACCATACATTCGAATGCACCAGGGGTGACCACTGTATCGGGATTCAAAATCATCGTATAGTCGGGTGCATCTGCGTCTGCTATTATCTGCCGCAGTGCCAGATTATTAGCATACGAAAATCCCCCGTTGTGGTCACTCACAATACACCGCACCGTGGGGAATTGGGCACGGACCATGGCGACTGAATCGTCGGTAGAGCCGTTGTCAACGACCCAAACATCACAGGTCCCCGTGTTAAGTCCCGCAGGGATGGACTGCAAACAGGCCCGCAATAATTCGCAAGTATTATAATTAACGATGACCACAGCAATACGGTGCATAGATGATTCCTGACGTTGCTGTGTGTATATTACCATTACCACACAGGTGCGTAAAGCACTGACACGATGAGTTGCAGTATACTTAGCATCAATATACTGATTGGGAACAAGGAAGGCACAACACATGCGCATGAACATTTCAACAGGGACACCATGGGAAGCGATGGCCGGGTATTCTCGCGCAGTGCGCATGGGCAACCACGTCAGCGTATCGGGGACCACCGCTTCCAACGCCAACGGCGAGGTCCAGCATCCCGGCGATGCGGGAGCACAAGCCACCTACATCATCCGCAAAATCGAAACCGCCCTCAACGATGCCGGTGCACAACTGCGTGACGTGGTGCGTACCCGCATTTTTGTTGCAAACCTCGAAGACTGGGAAGCCGTTGCACGTGCACATGGTGCGATTTTTGCGGATATCCGCCCAGCCAACACCCTGGTACGCGCGCAAATGATTGATACGCGCATGCTCGTCGAAATCGAAGCAGACGCCATCATTACCACTGAAGCACAGCCGGCATGAACGATATTCCCGAGTTGCCGTTACGCCACGAATCACTGGCACCACGTGTCCCCACCGACGCCCCAGCGTTGTTGGTGCTTCTGCATGGGTACGGCACCAACGAAGAAGATTTGCTCCAGTTAGCCCCCTACCTACCAGACACCCTGCACATCGTTTCGCTCCGGGCGCCATACATGCTGATGCCTGGTGCGAATGCGTGGTTTGAAATAGATGTGGCACCAGGTAACATCCGCGGCGATATTTCTCAGGCCGGCCATGCCTTGCAGGTCCTCAATGAGAGTATTGATGCGGCGATTAAAGCCTACGGCACCAATCCTGCGGCCACGTTCGTGATGGGTTTTAGTCAGGGAGGAGCCATGGCAGGGCTCACCGCATTAACACGGAACGACCTCAAAGGGGTGGCCATTTTGAGTGGGGTCAATCCGTTTCAGATGGGGGGAGTAGCCACCACAGACGCACACTGCCCGATGCTCGTGGTGCATGGCACACTCGACGAAGTCGTACCCGTTGCCCATGGACAGGAGTGTCAGCAGCAGTTCCAAGCAGCGGGGTACCCAGTACAGTATGCGGAACTTCCAATCGGTCACACCATTGACTTGCGCGTTATAGGCGTGTTGGTGCGTTTCCTGCATGGACAGATGTCATGAACACACAGTCACAACAGTTCCTTGAAGCATTTATAGCCATCGAACAGCATCTCGCTGACAACAGTGGATTGCCACGGGGGACACCCTTTACCCAGCACGTGGATACGTTGCGCACACGCAATCAGGCGGTAAGAGCCTACGCCGAAGACCTCAAAGCGTTCGCCCGCTTGCGCAATGTGATCGTACATGAACGCGGTGGCGGGCAGATTCTCGCTGAACCCAATGCGTGGGCAGTGGCACGCATTGTGTCGCTGCGCGATTTGCTCATTACGCCACCACTTGTGGCGCAATTTATCCGCAAGAACGTGAGTAGCATTACCAGCGAAGAATCACTCGCTACCGCCGTGCGGCGCATGACGAGTCAGCACTATTCTCAGCTCCCCGTCTACCATAATCGGCAATATCATGGTATTCTCAGTGTGCGGAATGTGACCTATTTTCTTGGGGCACAACCCGATGCGGTCATTGATTTTAGTCGTCACACGGTGGCCGATGTCCTCGCACATGCTGCCCAGCGCGACACGGCAGTTTTTGTGGCACACCAGACACCGCTAATTGACGTGCTTGCCCACTTCGCGACCTCCAATCGCCGGGGCAACTATCTCGATGCGGTGCTCGTGACCAAAGATGGTGATATGCGCCAGCCGTTACTCGGGCTGATTGCCGAAGCCGATATCCCGGCCATGAATGAACGATTGCAACTCTATTCGAATTAACTGGGCGAAGGAGGCATATGATGCAAACTATGATGCAAGTCAACATCGCATTATTCATTTGGTTGATACTTGGTTCGCTCTCTGCGGCGGTGATTTACCGCAAAAAATACCGCTGGTATACGGGGATTCTCATCGGATTGTTGTTGGGACCGTTGTCGGTGCTGGTGGCATTTTTTATGCCAATACGTGCCACGCAAGACTAGACGGTGAGTGGTGAAAGTGAGGTTCACATGAACGGTACCGTGATTGCCCGCATGGAAGGGGCGCAGAGTAGTGTTGAAGTCATTGAATACCCTGCACTCAACATTTCAAGTCGCCCAGACGTTGCAGCCATTGCATTTTATGCGCAACAGATGGGGTTACGCCTCCGGCAACTCCGCATCACACTCACCGGCGGGGGGGCTGTCATCGAACCAGGCATGCTCCAGTTCAGCAAAGGGAGCATTACCACCAATACGAGTGCTGGTGGTGCCTGGGGCATGTTGAAGCGGGTGCTCGAACAGCGGCTCAACAACGAATCCGTCTTTCGTACGACCTTTCAAGGCAACGGTGAAATCTACACGGAGCCCACCTTTGACCACTATCTCCTGACTCGCATCCAACCCGGTGAAGAAGCCGTGGTGGACGATGGACGCTATGTTGCCAGTGAACAAGGGGTTGATACCAGTTTGGCCGTCAAAAAAAATCTCTCTTCGTTTATTTTCAGCAAAGATGAAGCGATTCGCACCCGCATCAGTGGTAATGGCTGGTGTGTGGTGCAGAGCCCCGTAGCGGCCAGCGATATCCTGCGCGTAGATCTGACCAACGAAGAGTTACGTGTGGATGGCGAGATCGTTGTGCTACGCAAAGGCACCATCGAACAAAAAGTGGAAGTGGCCACCAAATCGTTGGTCGGGTTGGTCACATCCGGTGAAGGACTCGTCAACGTCTTTCACGGGACCGGACAAGTATGGCTGGCACCGAGTGAACACGGCTTCAATCGCCTGATTGACATGCTCCAAGCCGCAGGAGCACCCTATGTCAAATCACTCAAGCCCAAACCACGCTGGAAAAGCATACTCGAGGAATACATTAAATGAGTCGTGAGCAAAATCCAGTTGACATTGTGAGTAGTGGGTACGATTCCATTGGTAAACGCTACAGCGAATGGGGACGCACTTTTCGTGATGATGCACGTCAACGCTACACACAAGTACTCCTCGACCATGCAGCCCGAGGCATGCGCTTACTCGACTTGGGCTGTGGCAACGGCGAACCAACCACCAAACTCTTGAGTGAACGCTACCGTGTCACAGGTGTGGATATTTCTCCCGTGCAAATTGCGCATGCCGCACGTAGCAATCCTCGTGGGCAGTTTATCTGTGCCGATATTGCAGCAATCCACTTTCCACCAGAATCCTTTGATGCGATTTGTGCCTTCTACTCGATTATTCATGTGCCACGCGACGAGCATGCGGCGCTATTCCAACGCATCGCCCGCTGGTTACGCCCCAATGGACTCTTTGTGGGGTGCTTGACTGCAATTGATACCCCGGCCGACTACAGCGATGATTGGCTGGGTGTGCCCATGTACTGGAGCGGGTTTGCGAGTGAAGCCAACCGACACTTGATCCGTGACGCTGGACTCACCATTCATTCCGCCATCGAAGAAACTGTCAACGAAGATGGTGACGATGTCACGTTTCTCTGGGTGATTGCTGCCCGGACACGCTAACACGTTGCCATACCAACCAGCCCCACACCATTACAAGCATCACGGTACCTGCGCTGGCTGGCCACGTGCTATCCACGAGGCGCACCACGTTGTATTGATAGCGGATTACCGTGTCACATAACGCCATCACGGCGAGGAGCCACCACTGCCGGTGATCACGGATGAGCACCGCAACGGGAAGCAACAGTAGCACCATGTAGTGGTTCGATTGAAACGGCATGACGAGCAATAGCGCAGTGACAACGATGGCCATGCGATACCAGAGATCGGTGGTCTGATACACTGCCCAGGCAGTCACCCCCAAGACCACCACCGTGACTAGCACCGCAAGTGGCGTGATGAGGGCTGGGAACTGCCATACTGCGGGTAACATGACGGAAGCACCGTCAATGGTGTATTCGTGGGCTGCCAGGGTACGATCAAGGAAATTCCATATCCCGCTCCGATTCATGGACCAGCGTGGCGGGCCTGCGTCGGGGAGCAAGCCGACACGCATATAGTCGAACCAGATGGTCAATGGAGCGCCGCTCACACCAACAAGCAGCGTAAATACACCGCCACTCACAAACCCCAGCCATCCCCGCCATGCCCAGCTCCGCGCTAATGGCCATGCCCAGATGGCTGGGAAGAGCTTGATACCACTCGCCATGCCCACCAAGATACCCGACCAGACGGGGGAGCGTACTGCCCCCAGCGTAGCCACCACCATCATCAGCAAAAACAACAGTGAGACTTGCCCGAGAAAAAACGTACCGAATACGGGCACCGATGCCAACGCACTCACCAACAGCACCGCATGTTGGGTGGCATTCAAGCCACAGGCTCGTGCCAACAAAAGCGTGCTGGCGAGCAATAAACCAGCATTTCCGACCACGGAAAGCCAGCGCACCACGGCAAAGTCGAGGGTGGCTGGCAGTCGCCAAATAACCGCCCAAAATGGTGGGTAGACGTAGCGCTCACTTTCTATGCCAGGAAGTAGCGCTTGCCATGCCTGTGTGGCATACGGCGAAATACCGTGATTGAGGGCATAGCCAGCACCGTAGTAGGCACCACTGTCTTGCGCTGTGGTCCCGATGACATGAATGTTGAATGCCAGTGAAAACAATTTGAGCAACGTGCATGCCGCCCAGATGATAAGCGCACCGCGTTGAACACGTGTGAGTTGGTGCATCGCTCTCGTCCTATCTGAAATCGTGTATGCGTATTGTACACTGCGCAACCACTCGCATATCGTACCGCCATCTCACGAGTGCGATTTGGTACAATACAGTCAATGATAACGGAGGAACTGCCTGTGTTTACCACCATCGATCACATCGGTCTAGCCGTCAATGACATCGCAGCGGGGATTACCCTCTACCAAGAGCAATTCGGCATCACGGATTGGGAAATCATCGAGCTGCCAGAACGACACATGCGCGTGGCAGTGACCCACATCGGCACGAGCATGGTCGAATTGATTGCACCGACATCGAGTGATGCCGCTTTTGCCAAATATTTGACCGAAAAAGGCCCCGGCATGCACCACATCGCCTACCGTGTGGATGATATTGAGGCATGTTTGGCGCAGCTCAGCGCACAGGGACTGCGCCTCATTGATGAAACACCGCGTCCTGGTCTCCACCATACTCGTGTGGCCTTCATCCACCCCAAAGCAACCATGGGGACGCTCATCGAGTTGGTGCAACATCAATGATGCGGCCAGTGCGGATCGGTGTCGTGGGGTGTGGTCCCATCGCACAAGCAGGCCATCTCCCGGCCATCGTCAAGGCACACAATGCCCAACTCTATGCCATTGCCGACCGTGCGGAGCGCTTGCGCAATTATGCGGCAGCAGTGCATGAACCACAGGTAGTCTACACGGACGCACAAGAACTCTTTGCGGATCCCGCAGTAGAGGCAGTAGTGATAGCAGTGGCCGACCAGTTCCATGTACCGCTCACCATGCACGCCATCCAGGCGGGCAAGCATGTGTTGGTAGAAAAGCCACTTGGGGTGGATATCAAGAGCTGCGAACCGTTGCTTGATGCGGCACGCACGCGACCGGTGGTTATCCAGGTAGGCAACAACAAACGATTCGACCCGGGGATTGCGTATGCACACGACATGGCACAGCACCACCTCGGTAGTCGCTTGGCGTATCGTGGTTGGTACTGTGATTCACACTATCGCTATACGGTCACCGACAATGTGCAACCGACAATTGTACAGGATGCCACCGCACTCCGCCCAACAGGCAACCCCAAAGCGGACCGGCGGCGCTACCTGTTGCTGACCCATGGTAGCCACTTGGTTGACACGGCGCACTACATATGCGGTGCCATCACCCATGTGCAAACGCGCCTCTTGTATCGCGACGACAGCTGGTGTTGGTTTAGTGCGGTAACCTTTGCAGATGGTGCGCTCGGCCATCTCGACTTGACCGTCACAATACGAGGTGACCATCACGAAGGCTTTCACCTCTATGCGAGTGGTGGTAGTATTGTGGCAAAGACGTATTTACCGTGGTACTTGAAAAGTAGTGATGTCGAAGTGTTTACGCATCACGATCAGCACTATCACCGACCGCTTGGTGCCGATGGACACTCGTACAAACGCCAAATCGAGGGCTTTGTGGATGCCATCCATGGGCAACCGCAACGGGGGGCCACACTACACGATGGGCTAGCCGCTCTACGCGTGCTCACTGCCATGAGTATGTCTGCGGCCGCAGATGGTGCGACAATTCGAGTCTCTGACGCAGTAGGTGAACCATGAGCTTTTCGCTGGGGTGTGCCGTCTGGTCATACAAAGAATGGGTAGGCAACTTCTTCCCACTCGGGAGTAAGGCGAGTGATTTTTTACCGCTCTATGCGCAACGTATGCACAACGTGGAGGGCAACACGACCTTTTATGCGACGCCGTCTGCCGAAACCGTGCAAAAATGGCGTCACGATACGCCGGCGTCGTTCAAGTTCTGTCTCAAAATCCCACAGCACATCAGCCACCACGGCGAACTCGCACACAACATCGCCGCAACACACAGCTTTGTGCAGCACATGGCCGCACTCGATGAGCGCCTCGGTCCGTTTTTTTTGCAGTTGCCACCGCACTTCGCACTGCGCCATTTACCGCAGTTACAGCGCTGGCTCGACGCCTGGCCCACAGCGCATCGTGTCAGTGTCGAAGTCAGACATGCAGACTGGTATACGCCACACGGCGAAGCGCAACTCATTGCGCTCCTGAATCACTACAATGCGGGACATTGCTTGATGGATGTCCGCCCACTCGATCTCGGCGATTTACCAGGGGCCGAAGCTGATCTTGCACGAGCTCGCGATCACAAACCACATGTACCGATGCGGGCGTTTGTAACCGGAAATCTGGCATTGGTGCGCTATATCAGCCATCCGGATACACCACGTAATCAGGCACTGTGGGATGAATGGCATCAGACCATTGTGCGCTGGTTGGCTGATGGTGTTGACGTCTATTTTTTCATGCATTGTCCGGTGGAAACTATGTCACCCCAGAATGCCCGCATATTTTACCGTCAGCTCCAGCAGATTGTGCCGTTGCCCGCACTCCCGTGGGATGAGTTGGACATCCCCGAACAAGCATCACTATTTTAGAGGAACCAACTGTGGACTACTTGGCCAACCTGAATCACGAACAACACGCCGCAGTGACTGCACATGTCGGACCCGTACTAGTCAAAGCGGGCGCTGGGAGTGGCAAAACACGCGTATTAACGTTGCGCATTGCGCATCTCGTCAATCACCACGGCGTTGACCCATCACAGGTCTTGGCGCTCACGTTTACGAATAAAGCGGCCAAAGAAATGCGCCAACGCCTCAAACCGATTCTCGGTGGACGGCTACAGCGCCTCACCACGGGCACGTTTCATGCCGTCTGTGTGCGCATTTTACGCAAGTACATCGAAGGACATATCGGTCACTACACACGCAACTTTAGCATTTATAGTGGGGATGAACAGCTCCAACTCGTCCAACAGAGCATTGACGCAGCACCAGAGATGTCACCCGAAGCGAGTGATGTCAATGACGTGCTCCGTCGTATTTCGCGTGCAAAAAGTCGGCTACAAACACCCAAAATGCTCCTTGCACAGGCCGCCACGCCCAACGATGAATGGATGGCACTGCGCTATCGCCATTACCAGAGCCTATTGTCCGAAGCCAATGCGGTGGACTTCGACGACCTCATTCTGCTCACGCATCGCCTGCTGAGTGAGCACGAAGAAGTGCTCGACAGTGTGCAACAACAGTGGCGCCACATCCTCGTTGATGAATATCAAGATACGGATCCGAGTCAGTTCAGCTTGGTGCGCATGCTCAGTGAACCCGTTGGGGCGCGGCCACGTTCACTCTTCGTGGTCGGTGACGCCATGCAATCCATATACGGATTCCGCAATGCGGACCACACGATTATTACGCGCTTCGCAGACACCTTCCCGCAGGCACAGATTATCGAGCTCAAAACCAACTATCGCAGTCGTCAAGCGATTCTCGATGCCGCGTATGCGGTGATTCGCCATAGTCAGGCGGTAGCACCCATGCAACTGGTGGCCCACAATACGTCGCGTCCAGTTGACCGTTCCATTATTTTCCTCGAGTATCAGTCTGGTAAAGATGAAGCGTTGGCCGTGGCTCACGAAATCTCGTTGATGGTCAACAGCATGGACAATGCGGGCGCCTTTGGCGATGTACGCCGTGAAGGACGCCAACCCAAAGACATTGCCATCCTCTACCGCTCCAAATTCATGAGTCGGCAATTCGAAGAAGCGCTACGCCTCAAACACATCCCATATAAGCTCAAAGGGCAACTCGGCTTCTATGATCGCGCCGTGGTTCGCGACATTCTGGCATTTGTACGCTTGGCCGTCAACCCGCGCGACAACATGGCGTTGACTCGGGTAGCCGATGTGCCCAAACGCGGGTTGAGTGCCAAACCACTCAAAATCTTTAGTGTGGAGGCGGCACGGCGGAATCTGGCAATTGCTGATGTGCTTGGGGACATCATGGTGTTAGCACAAATCGAAGACAACGCGCGCAACGGAGCGCGCCAGCTACACAATTTACTGGCACGCCTACGGCAACGCATCAAGAACAACACACCACCACGTGACCTCATTGAGGATATTCTGTTCCAGACACAATACCAGACGTACCTCGAACAGCTTCACAAAAAAGACCCGGAAAAGTTGGATGATGCGCGAGAGCATATCAACGAACTTCTCGCCGTGGCAGAAGAGTATGACAGTGCCGAGGATTTTTTACAGTACATTGCCATTATGACAAGCAGTGATGGTAGTGACGATGACCGCGACCAGGTGCAACTGCTTACCATCCATGCAGCCAAAGGACTCGAATGGCCACTCGTGTTTGTGGTGGGGCTCGAAGAAGGTGTGCTACCACACGAACGGAGCATGGATACGGCAGTTGGCATCGAAGAAGAACGTCGCCTCTGCTACGTGGCCGTTACCCGGGCCGCCGAACGCCTCTACTTGTCGTGGTGTCGTGAACGGACCGGTGGCGGCAACACTTCACGCAAGAAAAACGTCAAAGCATCGGCGATTGTGGCAAAGCGCTCGCGGTTCTATAATGATATTGAAGCATACGGCAAGGAACTTGCGCAACGACGCCCGGAGAAGGGGAGATCATGACAACCAAGAAAGATTCAGGGGTATTTGATAATCTGCGCCAAATTGTGCTCAAATGGCTCATCACATCACTAGCCATCTTTGCAGCACTCTATCTCGTACCCGGGGTTTCGTTCACCGGTCCAGGCTGGCAAATCGGCATTATTGCGGCGATTTTCAGTGTAATCAATCTGCTCATCAAGCCCATTTTGACGCTGATTACCTGCCCACTGGTCGTGCTGACACTCGGGCTGTTTAGTGTGGTGGTGAATGCCATCCTGTTGCAGTTGACGGCCAATTTCGCCAATTTCCTCGGTATTCAGTTTGTGATTGACGGATTCATGACTGCATTCATTGGCGCGATTGTGATTTCGTTGACCACGCTGGTGCTCAATCTGCTTTCTGGCGAAGGCAATGTGCGCATCGAAATTCGCCGCGGCGAGTAATACTCACCGGCAGAGTGGTGCAAGTATAGCGTCAAGGGCAGCTTCATCGGGAACGCCATTGATGCGTGCCAACACCGTGTTGTCGCTGGCAATCACCATTACCACGGGATGCGTTTTGATGCCGTATGTGTGCGCCACACGCTGTCCCGCCTCGGTCGCATAGTTGGCTTCGACGAGGGTAATACATGGCGTATAGTGCGTGATAAGCCTATCCACGATAGGGCGTGTGAGGGTTCACGGGACTCAGTTGTCTGTGTATACAAACAGCAACGTGGGGGAGGCAACAGGGGCAGTTACGGCCTGCGCACACGCCACGAGCAACATGCTCCCAAATGCACAGAATATTCGACGGCGCATGGCATTCTCTCACAAGCCGTGCGCCGTACCTGTGTACGGCGCACGGCGCTGTCTTGCTTACGCTTGCTGGATCGCCCGCCATACACGCTCATCGCGTAGCGGCAAGTCACACACTCGAGCACCAACTGCAGCACGCACCGCATTGGCGACGGCAGCTGCACCAGCGGTAATTGGTGGCTCGCCAATACCACGGGCGCCAAATGGCCCATGCGGTGCCTTGTTTTCCACCATCACCACATCAATATCCGGCAATGCATCACCACCGGGCACACTGTAGTCCATGAAGCTGGCCGTCAAGAGCTGACCATTATCATCGTAGACCATCGCTTCGTGTAGCGCCCAGCCGAGTCCCTGTGCCACCCCACCGTGGATTTGTCCTTCAACCAACATCGGGTTGAGTGCGAATCCAACGTCTTGCACGGCCAGATACTTGAGCGGCTTGACGTGTCCCGTGTCGGGGTCAACGTGGACCTGGACGAGGTGCGCCACAAAGCCGGGAGCATTTTCGGAAATCGCCGTAGCACCCTCGCCCACGATGGGCCCATGGCCACCGGCGTGGTTCTCAGCGAGCTCAGCAATCGCCCCAATCTCCATGGATTTATCGGGAAAGCCCTTGACACTGACCACACCGTCACGCAATTCCAAGTCAGCAGGGCTGGCTTCGAAGTGATCGGCGGCCACATCGAGCAACTTCTGGCGCACCGATTGCGCCGCTTTGGCGACGGCACCCGACACACTGTAGGTAGTCTGGCTCCCACCACTCGGACCCGCCCGTGGACCGGTGCGCGTATCACCTTGGATGAGCTGGATACGGTCAGGGGAGATGTCGAGGATTTCGGCAGCAACCAAGACCAACGAACTATTGACACCCGAGATGTCCACCGAACCCACATGGATGCGCACGGCGCCATCGCTGTCAATGCGACAGACTGAAGCCGCCGGTGACATACCACACAACCAGCCACCTACGGCCATACCCCATCCCGTATTGGGGGCTTGGGTGCGTTGCTGCCACATGGGGTGCTGCTGCAGGGCTGCCAGACATTCGCGCATGCCAATATGTGGCCAAGCACTACCGTTGCCCATCAAATCACCCGTCTCTACACAATTCTGCAACCGCAACTCGATGGGATCACGACCCAGGGTGCGTGCCAGCTCGTCCATGCTTGATTCGATGGCGAATGTGGCGGAAGGTGCACCAGGGGCACGGTAGGCACCACCTTGCAGTTTGTGCGTCAAGACTTCGCGCAGCACAATGCGCACGTTGTCACACTTGTAGTAACCACCGATGAGAATGCCGACAATCCCACCAATGGTGAACGGGAAGACACCGTTGTCAATCACGGCAACGGCATCAATTGCTGCGATGCGGCCATCATTGTAGGCGGCGAGGGTCAAATCAATGCTCATGGCCGGCGAAGGCGTGGTTGTCAGGAAGTCTTCGCTACGGGTCAAGACAATCTTGACGGGGCGGCGTACGGCCCACGCCACCGCAGCCGCTAGTGGGTCGAGGATGCCGTACTTGGCACCGAACCCACCACCAACCACCATCGGCACCACACGCACTTTGGATTTGGGGAGCGACAAGAGGCGAGCCACTTCGTCACGGACACCGAACTGCCCTTGGGTGCTGGTGTAGACGGTGATTTCCCCACGCACGTGGTGTGGCTCTGCGACCACCGCATGTGGCTCGAGATAGCCTTGGTGCACGATGGGCGTCGTATAGCGATGTTTGAGCACCACATCGGCGCTAGCAATCGCTTTGGCCACATCACCACGGGCAAAGACGTTCTCTTCGTGGAGATTGGAAGGCGCCTGCTCAGCAATGTCACCACTTTTGTCCACCGCTGCATGCGCAGCAGTGAGATCCATGCCATCTTTGGGCAGACCGTTGGGCCAAATCACTGGTGCATTGGGTGCAAGTGCATCTTCGGGAGAAGCAACAACAGGCAGTGGCTCGTAGTCAATTTCAACGGCATCTGCACCATCACGCGCAGCAGCTTCATTTTCGGCTACGACCACAACCACGGGATGGCCGCGAAAGAGGACCACGTCGTGTGCAAGCACGGCACTCGAACGGGAGTTGACAGGGCGATCACGCGTGGGCAAATCGGCAGCAGTCAGCACCGCAACTACCCCGGGGATGGCAAGAGCCGCAGTGCGATTGATTGATGTGATGCGGGCATGGGCATATGGGCTCAACACTGGGCGCGCATGCAACATACCTGGGAGTGACACATCTGCGGTGTATTGTGCGGTACCAGTGAGTTTCTCAGCGCCATCAATGATTTTGTGACGCTTCCCAAGGGTACGATACTCAGACGTCGTGGTCATGGTTTTCCTTTTTGCTCGATGCACTCAAATAGGATGATGCCATACTCATTATACAATGGTTGGCGCTTCGTTTCCGGCTTCGCTAATAGCACGACGCACATTCACGAATATCAATAAGAAGAATCCCACCACAAAAAACACGCCAATCATGGCCAAGGCGAGCCGATACGAATTGGTGAACTGATAGACCAAGCCGAAAACCAACGGGCCAATCCAGCTGGTGCCACGCTCACTGACTTCGTAGAGACTGTAATATTCCGACTCTTTGCCTTTGGGAATCATCTGTGCAAAGAGTGACCGGCTCAGTGCTTGGGTGCCACCAAGCACCACTGCAATCCCCGCCCCGAGGAGAAGGAACTGCACGACGCTCCCTTTGACAATAAAATAACTGACCACTGTAAGCGACGTCCAGACTACCAGACTGGCCAAAATGGCTTTCTTGGCACCCGTACGCTTGGCCACCTGATTGAAGCCAAGGGCACCAAACCAGGCTACGAATTGCACCATCAAAATGGTGATAATCAGGGTCTGTGACTCCATGCCGAGCTCTTGGGTACCAAAGGTGGACGACATAGCGATGACCGTCTGCACGCCATCGTTGTAGAGCAAATAGGCACCCAAAAAGAGCAACGTTTGTGGGTAATGCACCGAGTTGCGCAGGGTTTCGCCGAGCTGGCTAAACCCAGCAGTCAACACCGATTGACCCTGTTGCAGATCACGTGAAGCCGCAGTATTGGGCAGACTGCGCAACGTGATAGGGATAAAAATGGCCATCCAGACCCCAGCCGATGCCAAACAGATGCGCACAGCCAACCCGCCATCAATGCCGATCTGCTCGTACGACAAAAAGAGCGCCAAATTGAGGATGAGGAGTAACCCGCCACCGAGGTAGCCAAAGGCGAAGCCTTTGGAAGAGACGGCATCACGTTCATCGGGGGTGGCGATTTCGGGCAAAAAGGCGTTGTAAAAGACCATTGATGCCCCAAACGTCAAATTCGCGACCAGATAGAGCAACCCGCCAAACAGGTAGTCGGTACCCTGCATGAAAAACATGAGAATGACGGCTACCGTGGAGATGTAGGCAAATATCCCAAGCATGCGCCGTTTGAGCGCTGTATAGTCGGCAACCGCACCGAGAATGGGCAAAAAGAACACTTGCAACAGCACGGAAAGTGATGTCATGTAAGCGTAAAACGACCCCGCAGCAATCGGAATTCCTGCACCGAGTGGATAGAGCATACCACCGGTGTCTTTGGCGGCTGCTTCGGCAATACTGGTGAGATACGGCCCGAGAAAAACGGCGCCGACGGTGGTGGAGTAGGCGGATACCGCCCAGTCGAAAAAGTACCACCCGCGCTGTTGGCGTGTACCACTAAACATCCGTTGCTCCTTTGCATGGTAGGAATGACAGGGGATAGTTCGATTGGGAATTAAAACAGTGCTCTCTTAGTATAGCCTATTTTTACCCATTGACGACCAACGGCACATCATGCACATAGCGGAGCCCGTGTAAATCGAAGTGTGCTGACACCCCCACGCACTGCACCCCACGTGTCACGGCAGTACGCACCGTATCCGCCAACACAGGGTCTATGGTGGCATCAATGGCAACCCGTTCTGCGATGCCTTGGGACGCAATCACGAGCACCGCATGATAGCCGCTCTGTGCCAACAAAATGAGCTCACTGACGTGGCGTGCTGCACGTCTACTCGGCGCATCAGGCACCAAACCTGTGCCTGCAATGATTCGCCCTGCAGATTTGACTTCGAGGACGATGGGCGGTGTTCCATCTAACCCGAAATCAAAACGACTCGATCCAATGGTCACTTCAGGGCGCACCGTGGTATAGGGGGGAAGCTGGGGTAACAAGTGGTGTGCGAGCACCATGCGCATCAGCCGATTGGGCAACAGCGTGTCGAGCGATGCCCAACTCCCGTCACTGCGCTGGGCGGCGGCTGCCTGCCACTGTGTGGCGCGATGCTCGCCGGGACGAGAAACCAGACAGATGGGCACCCCAGGAATGAGCGTCTCAACGAGGCGACCACGATCCGCCATGTGAGCACGCACCACTTCACCGTCCTTGAGTCGTGCTTCAACGACAAAGCGATTGGGGCGCGCCAGAAACGTGCCAATGACGTGCGCACCCCCACCTGCCAAAGGCACTTGTGCCGGCGTCACCGGTTGTCCCACTTGGCAGCGCGCTTGTTGAGGAATGCGTCGGTGCCTTCTTTGGCGTTGGCACGAATGACGATGTCGGCAAATGTGTCACATTCTGTGGCGAGCGCATCATCGAGCACCATATCAACGCCGTTCCAGATTGTCGCTTTGATGGTCGCAACCACAGGTCGGGCCATGCTGGCAGTACGACGGGCCAGAGCATGTGCAGTGGACATGAGTTCTGTTGCGTCCACCACTTTGTCGACCAAGCCGAGCCGCAACGCGTCTACTGCATTCACCGGTTCACCGGTGAGTGCCATCATCAGCGCCGTACTGGCTCCTGCCTGGCGCGCCACGCGCACACTGCCACCCCACCCCGGCATGAGGCCAAGGGTGATTTCTGGCAGTGCCAGTTTGGCAGATGTGCTGGCAATACGCATATCGCACATCAATGCTAATTCGCAGCCACCACCGAATGCAACTCCGTTGACCGCAGCAATGATAGGGTAGGGTTGTACACGCATGAACTGGCCGAGTGCGAGCACGACTTGGCCAAACTGACGGGCATCAGCGATATCACTGAGGGTATTGATTTCTTTGATGTTGGCACCGGCCACAAAAGCCTTTTCGCCAAACCCGGTAATCACCACTGCACGCGTTGTATGTGCGTCAAGTGCATGCAGGATATCCGCAAGTTCTGCCACCGCTGCCCGGCTCAATGCGTTTACCGGCGGGTTGTTGATGGTAAGTGTGACTACACCCTCATCGTGTTGTTGTTGCCAAATCGCCATGAAAACTCCTGTCAATTATGAATTAAGACAATACCTACGCCAATCGAGGCCACATGTTGCCGGTGTGGCGGTGCATTGATACGCCCGTGCGCCAAAAATGCTCCCTCACGCGGGATTTTGAATCCATTCTGCACCACAGGTGGAAGTATTTTTAATACCATTCACCCGTAATCCCCCCCCATCGTAGGGGCGAATACCATTCGCCCGTAATCCCCCCATCGTAGGGGCGAATACCATTCACCCGGAATCCCCCCCATTGTAGGGGCGAATACCATTCGCCCGTCATCCCCCCCCATCGTAGGGGCAAATACCATTCACCCGTAATCCCCCCCATCGTAGGGGCGAATACCATTCACCCGTAATCCCCCCCCCATCGTAGGGGCGAATACCATACCGCCTGTAATCCCCCCCATCGTAGGGGCGAA
>JBEANH010000035.1:0-22994 GCA_041165505.1 Chloroflexota bacterium
TGTGGCGGTGAATTGTTCATGGAATCACCATCGGTGCACGGTCAATGCGGATGACCCACAGGGAGAGTGCGCTCGTAATCGTGTAAAGGGTGGCAATCAGTACGAGGATTTGTCCACTCCAGCCACGCCGCCACCAGCCATTCGCTATCATCCCCCAGCAAATCATCATGATGGGCAACATGTAGAAAATCTGCTTGTCAACCATGGGGAAGCGGTATCCGGCGAACATGAACAAGACGGACACACTAAACCAGGCCGCAGCAAATGCCCATAACACGGGGCGTTTCATCATCAGGATGAAGCCAGGGACGACCATTAAAACAGGCATGAAAATACCGTAGTACAGATAGGGGTTTGCCACGAAATCGTACCGAAGTGTGGTCAGAAAGTTGCTGAAGTAGACGGCAAAAGAGGTTTGAGATTCTGCATCAACACCAGTATGCACACTATTGGGAGTCAGCAAATAGGGAATAGTCCGCTCGATGATGGGCATGATGTACTGACCGTAATAAATCAGCGTCGCAAAGGCGAGGCCACCATAGCAAACGAAGAGCATATATTTGAGGTGTGCACGCAAGGGGTGTGCCGGAATAAGCCAGATGATTGCGACGAGTACCGTGACGAAGACCACATGGAAAACAGCAGTAACCGTGTAAATCAACATGGAAATGACATGCAACGCGAACAGGAGCACCATGATATTGCGCTGTGGGAGTTTGTGGCTCAACGCTAGCAACGCAGTCATTGTTACGAGGGTCCACCAGAGCCCAGATGTGGTGGGGGTGTTACCCCATGCATGGAGTAGATATGTGACGGGTGCCACCGCATACATCACTGCAGCTAAGAGCGACACACGGTTCGACAACCCGCTGATGCGCGCAATCAGCGCAATAATCAGAATACGCGAGGCATCACCGATGGCATTCAGTATGGTGGCCGTCTTTTCGAGTGGCCATGGAAACGCCGCAAACAGCAGTGCACTAAAGTGGTAGAACGGAGAATAGGGAATCATGGGCCGGTTCTCGCCCCATTCCGTAATTGGCATCACCGATTCGGAAAACGCGCCAGGCAGATAGAATTTGGCAAAATCCCCCGTCGAGAGCATTTCACGCACTTTGTTCATGTGCCATTCAATATCAATTGGGCGCATGATGGGATAAAGAATTCCGCCACCCTTCACCCAAATACTTACCACGACCAACGCAACGAGCGTGTTGCGGACGAGCGGGCTAAAGGGATGGGCTGGTTCGCTCCATTCGAGCACTTTGTAACACAGTGGAATAACAAGGATACTTACCGCCACGAGGATGATGAGCTGTGGATACCACATTGCCAAATATGTGCGCTCAAGCATCATGGTGATGATAAGACCACTCGTGACACTGATGCCTACACCAAGCACGGACAGTGACATTAGATGTGCGGCAATGGCAACAAGTAGTCCGAGCACGACGACACTTGCTAAACGAAGCGACGGCACCACGGTGTACCACGGTGACGCAACAGGGCGGAGTTGCATCTGCGATACGGCGACTCCGAGCACACGCACATCTTGCGCATTACCACCCCATGTGGCACTTTGTAGGCCGATGGCAACATCACCGGCACTGTTGCCTGTGGGCGGAATCAAGGAGTGATAGATGCGAAACCCGGTCTGTGTATTAGGAATGGTGCTGACTACGGTATTGTTGGCGCTGATTTGCGCCGTAAAATCTTTGTTGTCGGGATGTTGGACCAGCATGGTGCTTTTGAGATGCCACCAGCCGCCACCACTGCCATAAAAGTGCACAGTGGCATCACCCTTGCTCCAGCGATAGATGGTGGCATTGCTGAGCGTAGCCGATGTAACCGTCAGAGGTGGTGGCGTGAGTTTATCATCGGGGATGGTGGTAATCCGGATAATTGCACCGGGACGCAACGAAATCGTCGTTGGTATGATGAAGCCAAAATCCTGAAAGCGCCCAGTGTCCTTGGTGTCGAGTACACGCGCATTGTCAATGAAGACGGCGAGCAAGCGACGCTGATACTCCGCTGGTAATTGATCTATGGTGAACTCGATTACGCGAAACTGCGAGATGTCTGGGGTGTCGGGGACAACAATACGCCATTCATTGGCATTGTGAGCCACAGCGGTGACAGCCGTTGTGGGCACAATCGTGGCATATTCGCGCGTGTGGAAATTGTCGAGTTTGAGGACGGCTCGCGGATACAATATGTTGACCGTTTGCTCGAGCCGAACGAGACTCATCACGCCAAATAATAGACTGCTGAAGAGAATGACTGCGGTAACGTGCCGTATATTTATCTGACGCAACCCGTTCATGTCCAATCCTTCGTATACGTATACACTGCCATTATACACGGCAACCACCCGTTAGTCATGGAGATACTGGATGATGCGTGTCCACATATCTGCATAGGTGAGCCATATCCAGGCAGACAAACTCGTGATTGAGAGCACGCGGCCGGCGGTGCCGTGGCGCCACATGCGCACCATCAAATAGGCGATGGGAATGGCGAGAAATGGAATAACACTGATCCCCCAGCGTACGGTCTGCGTGCTGATGGTTAGCATGGCAATCGAAACGAGTGCTGCACCGAACCCGGCGAGCATGGCTACGAATTGTGGATAGTCACGCACCCACACGATGCCCACAACTGCAAAAGTAACCAACACGAAGGGCACAACATGCACCAGACTGCTCAGACGTGAGAAGAGCGTGCTTTCAGGCGGACAGCCCGCATACCCGGGGGCTTGGCCGATGAGATGTGTGAAATTCGCATAGTAGAGGAGCGTGACTCCCACGGGGATCGCCAATGTCACGAGTCGGCGCCATGTGGGGATATGGCGGTATCTGACGACATGCAGGATGGCGAGGATGCCGAGCATCATGCTCAGAGTGATACTGTTGCCGGTATGGGCGAGGAGTGCCACACTGGTAAGCGTTACCGGTACCCAGATACGCTGGCGTTGATCGAGCCATGAGATACAGGCGAGTGTGACCAACCCGTGGGCAATCGCATTACTCATCTCGCCGATGTGCGTGGCACGAAACAGTGGAAAGTTGACACATGCAACGACCACAAACCACATGCGGTAATTGGCCAATACTGGTCGTGAAAAAAGCACATCAGCCATGTACCATACGGCACCCGCATGACAGAGCATTGCTGCCGTCATCATGAGCAGGGGCAAATAATCGGCATCATTGGAAAGCAGTGCAAACGGTGAGAGGAGGACGTAAACGGCAGGTGGGTATGGGCTCGTATAGGCGCCGGCCTCGCACGGGAGTTGGGCAGTGAACAACAACGAGCCGGAGAGTACCTGTTTGAGCATGCGCACGTGCATCCCAATGTCGGAAGAAATCAACCAAGGACTCCACAGTGCGAGCAGTTGCCCCCAGCACAGCACGACGAGCGCCTGTATGGTGAGCCATTGTGATGGGCGTAGATGCCACGCAACAACACTAATGGCAAACGCGGTGAGCGTGAGCATGAGACCACTTTCCGTGTGTAGTGCGACCCAGGTGGGGAATGCACCCATGCACAGTGTTGCCAGTAGACTGATGGCAATGCCCAACCAGGTGTGGTGACGAAGCAACCATGCTCCCCAACCGAGGCAGACCAGCCACCAAACAAATCCGAGCCCAGGTGTACTACGGTTGATCGCGTCAAGTCGTATTTGGGTTAGCGCAATCCCCAGTGCCCGTGAATCATTGCTCACGCGAAATGTGTTGACGGTTGCTCGAATGGTCGGGGAATCAGTGTTGGTCGTGCGTACGAGCATCGTGTAGATGCGTGGCGATGGTGGTAAAACGCTCTGCCCGGCTGGTGGAGATTCCCACGTCACAGTAGCTGGTTCTGTTGCTGGTCGTCCCGATAAATCAATGCGAAGTTGCGCTTTCCACAACCCGGTCCCTGTATGTGGCCACATCACCGCCCAGCGAGCGTCACTCCAGCGTAGCGCGGGACCTTGGCTTGGGTGCCAAGGACGTGGTTCTGATGGCCAGAAGCCACGTACATACGAGCCATCCAAATCACGCAAACCACTACGTAGATCACCACCAATGTCTACGCTGAGCGGTTGTAGTGGGCGTAACCACATCCACGTCAAGAGTACGACGTAGATGAGGCAGATGATGATGTGACGTTGGGTGATATGTCGCATGGTGACTCTCGGATGCGTATCAACGCTCGGTATTCAGCTCGTTGCGCTGTGCGAGTTCACGTTGAAAGAGTTCAGCATAGATTCCATGGTGTGCCACTAGCTCTTGATGCGTCCCGTATTCGACGAGTGCACCGTTGTCCAAGACCATGATGGCGTCGAGATGGCGCACGGATGAGATTTTTTGACTCACCATAATCGTCGTTTTCCCCGCCCTATAGGCAGTCACACCGACGACGATGTCGTACGCAGTCCGC
Organism: Chloroflexota bacterium; assembly: GCA_041165505.1. Lineage (GTDB taxonomy): Bacteria > Chloroflexota > Chloroflexia > Chloroflexales > Roseiflexaceae > UBA965. The sequence goes on from JBEANH010000035.1 coordinate 4,423, forward strand.
GCATCAATGTTGGACAACGCATCATCAAACAGCATGATGGGGGCGTCGGTAATGAGTGCTCGTGCAATACCGAGGCGTTGTTTTTGGCCACCAGAGAGCATGGTGCCGCGTTCCCCAATCAACGTCTCTAGCCCGTTGGCGAGCTGCGCAATGTCACGATCTAAACAAGAGACGCGTAATGCGTCTTCGAGTTGTGTGGCCGTTGCCTGCGGAGTGCCGAGCATGATGTTTTCACGTAGTGTCATGCTAAACAGAATATGTTCTTGAGGCACATATGCCATACCACTGCGCAGTGTGGCCAAATCAATTGCTTTTGCATCCACATCGTCAAACAGAATGCGACCGCTATCGGGGTCGCGCAGGCGCAAGATGACACTCAACAGACTGCTTTTGCCCGCACCAGTCAACCCGACTACCCCGATATGCATCCCTTTGGTGATTGTCACACTTACGTTGTTGAGCAAATGCTGTTGTCCATGTTGCCAGGTGACGTTGTCCAACACGATTTGACCGGTGGGATAGTGGTGGGTGGCTTGTGGGTGGTTGCGCACTTGCGGTACACGATTGATGACATCGCCGATCCGTGCTGCAGCAGCACTTCCTTGTTGGAGACGTTCAAACGCGCTACTCAATTGATTGGCCGCATTGCTGAGTAGTCCGAGATAGACAATGAACTGGACATACTGCCCGATACTCAACTGTTGGTTGATAATCAACACTGCGCCATAGGCCACTACTACGGTGGCTGCTAGGCGTACCACGAGCTGGGGCAGTGGTGCAATGGCACTCGAAAAAAGCACGAAGCGAATGGATTCGTCCGCATAATCGTTGCTCAATTTGCGGAATGCTTCACTACTCGGGTTTTCGAGAGTGTATGCGGCCAATGTGCGTTGTGCAGAGATGTGTTCTTGGGCAAATGCAGAAATACTCGCTAGACGCTGTTGTACTAGGTTGAAGGCATCCTCTACGTAGACCGCGAGGCGTGTTTGTGCAATCAGACTGAGCACCAACATGACCACGGTGACGACTGCGAGTGGCACACTGGTAACTGCCATCAGTCCACAGCCGATAAGCAGCAAAAAGATAGCGTGAATCGCCATCTGAAAGCCAGCACTATAGAAACGCCAAATATAGATGAAGTCACTCGAAGCCCGAGAAAGCAGGTCGCCTGTACCAAATTCGGCCTGCGTTGTCCGGTCAAACGTGAGAATATGCTTGTACAGGTCTTGGGCCATGGTATAGCTGACACCTGCAGCCATTGTTCCTGTGAGCATGCGCAACAAGTAGCGAAACACGGCCAGAATTACCGTGAGAACGATAATCAGTCCAGCGTACGTGATGAGCTCCCATTGGTCTATTTTGAGGAGCAGGGCATCAATGGCGTATCCGAGTACTACCGGGTTGAAGGCACTTGCTGCGGCGCCTACAAACGCATAAAACGTGCCGAGGATGAGTAGACCGCGATAGGGACGCCCATATGGGAGAAGGGTGCGTAACCCAGAAGTCTGTTCCATTGTGTTATGCCCGTGCTGCCAATGAAGGAATCATCATGCGTGCAGTCATGTAGAGGCTGACTACCAAGTAATACACCACATACGACAACGAGATGACCAACAACCACGGGCTGGGGGTAGGCATTTGCCACAGTGCAATGCCATAGATGATGGTGCATAGGGTGGTGTAGATTAAGGTGACTCGGCGTAAAAACAGCGTGCGCGATGGGTATACATAACGGATGGGAATAAATACGAGGATCGAGCAAATCACAATAATCATCGTCACAAGTTCTGGGTTGAGTTGCATGACGACTGCGTAGAAGGCGATTACGTTCCAGTAACTGGGGAAGCCGAGAAAGAAGTGGTCTTCGGCAACAACATGGTAATCATCGGTTTTGGCATCAACACGACAAAATTGATACGCTGAGGCAAACAACGGTAGCATGGCTATGACTTGGCCTGTGACGCCTTCGGGTAAAAATCCGTTTTGCCAGAGGAGTACCACCGGCGCGAAAACGTAGGTCAAATAGTCAACAATGTCGTCGAGGCGGCGTCCATCAAACCACGGAACAGTTTCACTGACTTTGAATCGGCGTGCAAGTGTGCCATCGGTACTATCAATGAATACTGCAGCAAAGCCATACCACAACGCCATGACCGGATTACCACGCACGGATTCCATGATCATCAACATGGCAAGAATGGCACCTGCGGCCGTGTATATGTGAACGAATACACCAGCAATGGCATGGTATCGTGAATGCGCTCCATCACGCATGATATACCCCTCTCTGTGGAATTCCCTTTCTACGATACTATACCACTTTCATCATGGCAGAGTGTAGCAACGAGCTGGTGCCGATGGCGTACCACCACCCACCCCACCCAAGCAGCATGTCCACATAATTCGAGCCATGGTGCGTCAATGTGCCATGATGGCGGTGCAGGCAACGTAGCCATGACCACACTACAGGTGATAATCCATAAAAACGGTGGATAGACAAGCCAATGGAGCACTGGCATCCCCCATGGCAGTAGCCATGCCAAGATGAGTACGATGGTGCCAATCGCCATGGCGACGGGTACGACGGGTGCTGCAATCACGTTTGCAAGAATACTCCAAGGAGAGGGTGTCCCTAGTCGAAAGAGCATAATCGGCCATGTGGTGATATGTGCAGCAAGCGTGGCCGCAATACTTTCGCGCATCCACGCAAAGCTTGGGTGTGCCAGTGCGCTTTGGTGAATAACACGATCAACAGATTCGCCAAAGAGAATCAATCCGAGTGTGGCCAGTGTACTCAGTTGAAAGCCCAAATCCCACAATACACTGGTATCAACGCAACTCATGGCGAACGTGGCCACTGCGATTAAATTGACGGCATGGCGAGGACGATGCATGCCTTTGCCGATTACCGCCACGCATCCCATGATGCCAGCACGAACCACTGCTGCCGATGCGCCTGCGGCTAGTACGTAGATGACGATACAGGCGATGACAAATAGCATGCGGAATCGCACACGATGTGCAATGCGTTGGGTTACGGCCACACACAACCAGGCCACTATCGAAATATTCCAGCCACTGATAACGAGCATGTGCGTCGTACCACTCCGTTTGAACGCATCGCTAACGGTTTGTGTGACATCTCCATCAATACCGAGCAACATCCCCGCCATAATCGTCGCAGTCGGTTCTCGTATCCACTGTTGCATGAGTGATACGCTGTTCAGGCGCCAGTGTTCGAGGCGATGTCGCCACTGTGGCGGTGCATGGACGGCAATTACTGATGGTAGCTTGGCGCGATGGGTGACGAGTTGGCGTTGCATTTGCCGCACATAACTCGGATTTTTCGAGGTAATTGGGTGGAGTGTGCCTTCTAGATATACGCAATCACCGATGACGAGCACAGGATCGTGCGTCAGTTCGATTTGTATCCCTGCGTGCTGTTGGTTGACCGCAGTGAGCTGTTGAGATTGCCAAGACTGTGTCCGTGCGGTTACGCAGTACCAGTCTGGCAAGGTGGGGGTTGGTGGCGGATCGCTGAGTGCCAGGCTCATGCGTATCACACCGGCACAGAGTGCAACAGTGATATAGCCGATGGAGCGAGCCCGCATCCAGACGGCGATGATGAGTGCTGTTGCGGCCAATGCGAGTGCGAGTGGTGTGCATTGTGCATCCACCAACACCATGCCGATGACCCAAGCGCATACTACGAGACTGAGGAGCGGCATAGCAACCACCTCGGCAACACACTTCCTATTGTGTGTACCGTTGTGGTGGTGCGAAAAGGTCCGTGTGGTGCAGTGCTAGGCGACGTCTGTGGGGGATCGGTAGCGTTGAATCAACATGGCGATTTGTTGTCGCAACTGTGTCATATTGGTGAACGTGTGACGTTCAGGAGTAGCTGTCGTGTAATCGCTGATACACCAGGTTTCAGCATGGACAGTGATTTCAAAGCAGAGCTGAGGAACGGGCATTGGCGCATTGCCGATGCCTAGTGCCCCTAGAGTGACGTCACTCGTCAGGATGGGACGGCGTAGCACCTCTACCACATCATCGCGCATGCTGACGCGCCATCGTTGTGCATCGGGGTGCTTGCGACACATCGCATCAACATGCATGTAGAGTGAATGAAGTGTGTTCATCGTGGTTGTGGCGCCATAGTAATCAGCATGATGAGTGGCTCTGTACCTGTATTTGTGACGGCATGGAGTGTATCAGCGGGTGCCCATACCACATCACCAACATGCGCCACAAATGATTCGCTACCAACCACAAAGCTACCGATGCCCTGTTGGACGTAGTACATTTTGTCGTGGCCAGCATGCATGTGTGCCGCTTGTGACTGCCCAATCGCAAGGCAGTCAATGCCGACGAGCATGTGTTCGCTTTCGAAGAGCGTTCCTTTGAAGAAACGGTCATCACGAAGCTGAATGTGTTGTGTAAGCGTGGTGTGAAATTGCATGAAAGAGTAGGGTGGTGGAGCAATGGGGATTCGAACCCCAGACCTCCTGCGTGCAAAGCAGGCGCTCTCCCAACTGAGCTATTGCCCCAAAGATGACGACGATTGTGGTGGGCGTAGGTGGACTCGAACCACCGACCTCGATCTTATCAGGATCGCGCTCTAACCAGCTGAGCTATACGCCCTTACCTCACAACGCACGGTAGTATAGCATGATGCGATATTGAGTGTCAAATCCAATTTGGTGAATTTCAGCGTTGTATCATGTAAATTTTGGTAGAACGTGATGAATCAATGTGTTGAAATACGCTATGCTGTAATGTAAAAGCGTGTCATGGCAGGGAGTAATGGTATAATGAACAATGACACTGCCGCCACACGATACAAAGGCAACATGCATGAAGTTTGCAATTTGTTGGAGCTGTATACTTGTGCTGGCAGCACTTTCCATGTCGCATGCTCCGCGTATTGCTGCCCAGACCACGAATCGCATCACCATAGGAACGAGTGTGCTCGGTGCACCTATCGAAGCGGTGCGCTTTGGGAGCGGAGTGCGTAAATTTGTTGTTGTAGGTGATACGCATGGTGGTCCCGAACGCAACACGTATGTCCTCAGCAATCAGCTCATCGAATGGTTTACCGCCCATCCCGCAGATGTGCCTGCAGATGTGCGGCTCTACATCATCCCCACGTTGAATCCAGATGGTGAAAAACTAGATATTCGGCAGAACGCCAACGGTGTTGATCTCAATCGCAATATGAACACCAATCTCGACCGTTGTCCCGAAAACGATTGGGCGACACGCGTGTATGGTGCATCTGGCGTGATTTCTGATACGGGTGGACCGTATGCGGATTCTGAAATAGAAAGTCGTGTGATTCGGTCATTTTTGCTCGATGCGTCGTCGGTCGTCTTTTTACACTCAGCGGCAGGGCTCGTCTTTCCCGCACAGTGTGAAGACGCCGTGGCAATTGCCATGGCACAGGCATATGCCAATGCGGGTGATTACGAATATGCGCGCTACTGGGAAAATTACCCGATTACTGGTGGCATGCACGATTGGGCGCGTGGTGTCGAACTACCGGCCATCATCCCTGAGCTCGAAAGTGGCGATGAACCGGAGTTTGAGCGGAATCTGGCTGGGGTCAAAGCGCTCCTTGCACAACCAGATGCATTTATCCCCCCCCTCACTGAGACGACAGTGGATGGTGTGACCATGCCGTTGCCGGTGTGGCGCTTTTGGCAAGCATATGGGGCTGCGCACCTCGGTCAGCCGATCGGTATGCCGATTGTCAAAGATGGCATTACCGTACAGGAATTTACCACGATTCGCCTCGCATATGACCCGACCAGGGACACGCAAAGTGTGTATGCACTTCCCCTCGAGTTGCCTACAATGGTGGGTGAACTCGTCCCAGTCATCGAGGAACGTAGCGTGGTGCGATTTGCCGGTACCGAGGCGACTGTGCACGATGCATTCGCAGGTTATTACCAGCAGATTGATGGTCAGTATTTGCTGGGTGCACCCCGTGACTACGAACGGTTGGTGACGTCACCACATCACCCCAGCGAGTCACGGCAACAATTCATGTTTGGGGTGATTCGTTACGATGCCACTGCCAACAGTGTGGAACGTCTGCCCGTCGTCTATCAACACGCAGTCGTGCAACAGTTGATTGCACCGACCCAACCGTTTCAGATACGCTAATGCACAAACCATATCTCTTTGCCAGTATCATTATCGCCGTCAGCCTGTGCGGGATTGCCAGTTTTTGGCTGATTAGTCGCGAACAGGCCTGCCAGAATCCGTGGCAACAGACGATTCGCGATGACCGTGCACTCGATCAGATGACGACCACTTTTCCCGCAGGTTGGCAAGCTGGGGCTCCCGGGGTGCGCCGCGGTGAGTTCAGTGTGGCTGGTGGTGCCTCGGTGCACATGTTGGGGATTGCATCCTCACTTCAGTTGGTGGATATGCCCGTCCGTGCTGGTCAACGCTACTGCGTGTCACTGCGTGCGTTAGCGGATAGTCCGTCAGCCACCGCCATTCGCACGCGCTGGATCTGGCGCAATGCGCAGGGAGTGGTGGCCGAACACCACGCAGATTGGCAAGGGGTACGGCGCTGGGCTGGCACCGATGACCGCGACCCATGGTCACACTACACGCAAATTGACCGTGCTCCTGAAGCTGCGACAACACTCGACATCCATATTGAGCCAGCATCCGATGATCGCCTCTATCTCGATCAAATCTCGGTGCGCACCAGTCTCGTCGGTGCACCAATCGCCTCATCGCCACCCACGGGAATTATCGTGCATCCATGGCCAAGTCCCTACACGGCGGCAGTATCGTTTTCGTACGATTGGGAAACAGCAATGGGTGGTTTGGTACACTCGCGTTCCATTGACCCACTTGCCAACCTTGATCCCGAATTGCGCGGGATGCGGATGCGTGAGGGGTTGACCAACACCCTCGAGTTATTTGCGCCATACCGCTACCCGGCCACGTATTTTGTGAATGGCTACAACTTTTTACGCGAAAATCGCGCACAAACACGCTACATGGGGAATCCGACATTCGGTTGGGCGAGCCAAGCAAACGGATGGCAGAGCGACACATGGGTGCAATTGCCGTGGTTTGCGCGTGATCCATTTGGCGATACCCACACGCATCCTGCCTGGTACTTTGGTGACCTGATTCAACCGGTGCGCAATGCGGGACACGACATACAGAGTCACACGTTTAGTCATCTTTATGGTGGGCTGGCATCTCCTGCTGAGTGGCGCACAGATATCGCTGCATGGAACGATATTGCTGCCACACAAGGCGTTGCGCCTGCACAGGCTCTGGCGTTTCCCTGGAGTAGTAGTGCCGGTATGCGCTATGATACATGGCAGGCACTCGAAGCTGCCGGTTATACGGCAGTGACACGCACTGCGTGGAATCCACGCCTACCGCAATACCACATTGTGTCAGCGGACGATGCGACGTGTCGTCCGGTTCCCGGACATGAACGCATCATGGCTTGTCCAGACTACTATTTGACCGTAGAACGGCAGGCAGGTGCCCTCGACATGTTGGAGAAGATTCGTGGTCGTGATGGCATGATTGATTTTTGGGCGCACACCGAAGAAGTCGTCACCAACGAACAACGACGTACGTGGCAAACGGTGGTCGGTGCGGTGGCAGAAGCCGGTGATGTCTGGGTTGCCTCGTTGCGCGACATTACCACGCGACTACAGCATATCAACGCAGTGCGCTGGTCGGTATCTGTGGACGATGCAACAGGACGCACCCTAATCGTGGAGAATCCTTCGCGGTATCATATCAATGCACTGCGGCTCTCGACGACCAATCCCGGCTACGTCTTCGCAGATACACGGACAACGTCCACGGTTATTTCATTGCAACCCTATGCACGTACGACATTGAGGATAGTGCCTGATGACGCTTCGTTACCGTAATCGCACCTATGTGGTGTTGTTCATCTTCATCTTGGTGGTGGCATTTGGTATGGTGATGCCCCGCCAGCTTGCGCAGCCCATTCTGTACCAAGCACAAGTTGGCATTCAGGTAGATGACCTCCGTTACCATGAACTGTTTACTGCGCAAGGGCAGCTCGATCAGGATTTCGACAGTGTCCGCTATCAAGCGCGTGCACTGATGATACACCGCTACCCGAGTTTTGGTCAGACCCAGATGGCAGATGCAGTGGAATACACTCGAGGCCAACTTGTGGTCTCCATGACGACGAACACCCCCATCGAAGCCGTCACGTTGGCCAACGAATATGCGGACGTCTTAATCATGAGCATCCAAGCCGCTGGTGGCCGTGAAATTTTGCGTAACCTGCTCGGTTGGGAGACGAGTTTGGCTCTACAAGGGCGTGTGGCCAGTGATAACGAGGCCAAACTGCTGCGTGATTTTGTGCGCCTCTCGGCCTTTACGTTTAATCGTCCCATCGAACCAGTGGCGCAGTTTAGTAGTGTACGGAATTTGTCATACGCCGATCAAAGTGACATGTTGCGTGCGGTGGAATTGCAACGACAACAACTCGAACAACTCATCATTCCCAATGCGAGTGAAGATACGCGTGAGCAATACTTTGCCATGGTACAAAGTATGCGCCTTTTTGAAGCGGTGATGATTGCACGAGATGCAAATCTGGCATTTGACACCCAGCGTGTGGGGTTAGTCTACCGCGTGGGCGATGCACTCATGCCCACCCAACCACTACCACGGAATCTGGGTATGAGTGTTGCGCTCACACTGGCAGGAGTACTGGTGCTGACCGTCGTCATCATCCGCTTTGATCAAAGTATTGGGATTGTAAGCCGACTCCAAGATATATGGCGCTACCGAATCCTCATCGAACACTTGGTCAGACGCAACCTGTTATTGCGCTACCGTGGGAGTGCACTTGGTTTTGCGTGGACGCAAATTGCGCCCCTGATGCAACTCATGGTCTACTGGGTGGTCTTCGGTTACTTTTTTCCAGGCAACACGTTGCCACTCTACCCGTTGTTCATCGCTGTTGCCTTGATTCCGTGGGGGTACACGTCTGATGCCATCGCAACATCGGTACGTAGTATCGTGGATAATGCGCCGCTCGTGCGTCATGCTTATTTTCCCCGTGAAATCCTGCCAATTGCAAGTGTGCTGACGAGTATGGTCAACTTCTTGTTGTCTGTGCCTGTGCTCTTGCTCTTTCAAGTGGGTGTACGGTACTATGCATATGAAAGCGTGCAGATTCCTGCCACCTTTCTCTATTTCCCGATTATCTTGTTGGTGCATACCATCTTTGTGATGGGGTGTGCGCTGTTGTTGGCCGCCCTGGCCGTCTATTCACTTGATATTATTCATGTGGTCGGTATCTTTTTGCAGATTTGGTTCTTTTTGACTCCCATCGTCTATTCGCTCAACGGCATCAGTACAACGTTGGCACGCATCATCCGTTGGACGAATCCCATGGCATCAATCATCGAATACTACCGTGAGATTTTGTACGGACAACCGATTCCGATGGGTATGTTGCCGACTCCAGGTATCCCTGCGAGTGAATCCATGGTGCGTTCACTGCTTACCGCACTGGTGGTTTTGGGGGTGGGGTATTGGCTCTTTCGGCGCACACACGACTATATTAGTGAGACACTCTAATGTCGCAAATCGCTATCGCACTTTCACATGTCTCCAAATCATACACACGTGGTCGCACCGTATGGCCGTGGGCACGCTGGTTTCGGGCTACGGATGTCCGTGATGAAGCGTTGCGCCGTTTGGTGATTGATGATGTGTCATTGCAGATTCATGCAGGTGAACGTATCGCCCTGATTGGGCATAATGGGGCAGGCAAAAGTACCCTTCTCAAATTAATTAGCAACATACTTGTTCCTGATACAGGTACTATTACCGTCAATGGGCGTGTCTCGTCGCTGTTAGAACTCGGTATCGGCTTTCATCCAGAAATGACCGGCATTGAGAACGTCTATTTTTATGGGGCAATCATGGGGTTGCGTCGCGTGGAAGTCGGTGCACTTATCCCCGAAATCGAAGCATTTGCCGACATCGGTGCCTACATGCACCAGCCGGTCAAAATGTATTCATCGGGGATGTACCAACGGCTGGCGTTTGCGAGTGCCTTTGCGATGAACCCCGATATTCTTATCGCCGACGAGGGGTTGTCTGTGGGCGATGCCACCTTTCAACAAAAATGTTTGAGCCGTATCGAAGCACTGGGACGCCAGGGGACGACGATTGTGGTGGTGGCACATAGTGCGACTGCTATCATGCGGATTGCGACACGCGGTGTCTGGCTCCATAATGGCAAGGTGCACCACGATGGCCCAATCGCTGCGGTCGCCGAAGCGTATGCAGCGCATATGACGCGTGAAGCATTTGATCGTGCCAACCAATTGCCACAAGGTGAGATGCATCGCGAATCAAATCCGTATGTGCTCTTTTCCGAAGCAGTACGTGTCTGTGCGGTGACATGTGCGGATCCTTCTGCCGACTGGGATTCAACGCAGCCGCTGGTGGTGACAGCACAGATTGAAGTTAATGTGGAAACGTTTTTGGCACGACTTCGTTTTCGCATCATCGGAGCCGCCGAAAATCTCCCCGTGGTGGAGAACGACTTTACCAATCAGCCAGCGCATCGGTTTGGGCGTGGTCTCCACACGGTACAAATAACGGTGCCACCCCACGCGCTCAAATCGGGGTTGTATCGTCTGGGTGTTGCACTTTTTTCGGCGCACACACACGAACGTGAAGCAGCGAACTCAACACTGTTTGTCCGTGTGCATACGCCGCACAGTGCTCCCGACCCTGCCTGGCTTACGACACGTGATATCGTGGTTGATTATATTGATGAATAAGCAATACCACTTTTTCATTATGCTCATCTTACTCGTTTCATGTGGGGCTCCGCCACCACCCGAACCAACACCCGTGTTGCCAACACCCGATGCGAGTGGCATGATTAGCATCAATACGTCTGATCAGATTGATTCGGAACTGGCATCACTCGGTGCATATCCACGCATCGATGAAGTGGAATTTGGCGTGGTAACGCACCTCTTTTACACTGATCGTGTGCGTGCGCTGACGCTCACACAAATCGGTGGATTCGACTGGGTGCGTCAACAAATTCACTGGAAAGACATTGAAGCTTCTCCTGGTGTCTACTATTGGGACGAGGTTGATCGCATCATCGAAGATACGTCTGGATTTAACATAAAACTGATGATTAGTGTGGTGCAGGCACCAAAATTCTATGAAGAAAATCATGGTATTCCAGTAGATCCCAAACCGTTCGGCAACTTTGTGGCCAACATGATTGACCGTTATGGTGGTCTGATTACTGCCGTCGAAGTGTGGAACGAACCCAATCTCGCAGTCGAGAATGGTGGGCGCATTGACGATGAAGCAGTGGGGCACTATGCGGAAATGTTGATGGAAGCGTATCGGCGCATCAAAGAGAAGCGCCCGTACACCTATGTGGTGGCTGCTGCACCTTCGTCAACGGGTGTCAATGATGTCAACCTTGCCATGGACGATGAAAAATTCTTGCGTACGTTATACGCCTATCGTGGTGGCGCCGTGAAAAACTTTTTTGATGCACAGGGAATGCATCCTGGTGCTGCAGCCAATCCACCCGATACCCTGTGGCCAGACAAACCAGGCAACCCGATTGGGTGGAACGATCATCCATCGCACTACTTTCGTCATGTGGAAAATGTGCGCACGATAATGGTGGAAGCGGGTCTTGCCGATAAACAAATCTGGCTCACTGAGTTTGGTTGGGCAACCGCCAACAACACACCCGGATACGAGTACGGCAACGAAGTGTCTCTGGAAGAACAGGCGCAATTTACCATTGATGCACAGCAGATGGTCTACGAAAAATATCGCGATGAAACGGGACGTTCATGGATTGGTGTGATGTTCTTGTGGAATCTGAACTTTGCCATCCTGTGGGGAATCGAAGGCAACCCCAATCACGAGCAGGCTGCCTACGGGATTCTTAATCCCGATTGGAGCCCACGTCCCGTCTTTATCGCGTTACAAGGGTTTCATGAGCGCACCAAAAAAGAGCAAGGCAAATGGAAACCGATTCCTGGCTCACCCTAAGCAGGTTGGTGCTGGTTCGTACTTCGCCGAATTATGCGTGTGGGTCGTGGTAGCCGATAAATCGTAGCGCAGTCAGGGCCAGTGCTTGGGCTACCTGTACTAAATCGCTGACTGGCACATACTCATCGGGTTTGTGCGCCAAGCGTACATCACCAGGCCCGTACATCACCGTTGGCATCTCTCCGTGGATTACAAACAGGCGCATGTCGGCGCCATAGGGCATTCCCTCGTAGGTGACAGTGCCACCCAAATCGGCATGTGCTCCGGCCAGTGTACTTACAATGGCATGATTCACATCTGTTTCGGCCGGTTCAAAGGTGCCACCCCACCATTCGACGAGTGGTGGGTGATCCCGCAACCACGGATCGGCAGCCGCAACACGCGCAATTGCGTCTTCGAGTTCACGGCGTGCCACCTGTGAATCCTCGCCGATGCCGATGCCGTAACGTCCCTCGGCCACCAGTAACTCGGGGACACTCGATGGCCAGTTACCAGCGTGCACGGTACCAATACTCAGTGGATAGGGCAGGCGATAATTCGCAAAGAGTGGATGACGCATGCGTGCGTTGCGTTCTGCTTCGAGTGCAATTAGTGCGTGGTGAACGAGCATGTACTTTTCTACGGCACTTACCCCTTCTTCGCGGTAGCACCCGTGTGCCGATAACCCGGGGACGGTGATGCGCACGTTGTGTGCGCCAGCTTGAGCCGGTGCGATGGCCATGCGGGTTGGTTCTGGAATGATAACCGCATCTGCCCTGTAGCCACGTACAATGGATGCCAATGTGCCACATCCGCCATCCTCTTCGCCAATCACACTCTGCACGTGCAACCGGCCGTTGAGCTGGATGCCAGCACGCTGAATAGCGCGTGCGGCCCACAAGGCAGCCACAAGTCCACCCTTCATATCCAGTGCACCGCGGCCATACATACGCCCGTCAACGATTTGTGCATGCCAAGGATGATGGTGCCAGTTGGCGTGGTCTCCCTCGGGGACAACGTCTATGTGACCGTTGAAAATCAACGAACGACCGCCGTTGTCGTGACCTAGTGTGCCTACAACGCCTAATCCAGTGGGGCGCTCGATTTCCCATGAAAAACCGGGATGGTGCTGTAGTGTGGCAAAATCAATATCCCACACGTCTACTTCGAGGCCACTGTCACTCATGGCATGCGCAATATGGCGTTGTGCGTCACTTTCGTGATTGCCAAAACTTTGAAACTGCACTAATTCACGCAGAAATGCAAGCATTGCAGTGCTATCAAGGTGGGCCAGCACACGTGCTTCACTGGCGGTGAGTGTTTGAGTCATTGAGATGTCCTAATCGCGCAAGAGTGGTCGTGTCAAACAGGTTGGGCCACCCTCTGCTTTGAGCGAGATTTCATTGCCACGGTACGTTTGTACTTCACACCCGGCTTCACTGAGCAGGCGAGCGGTAATCGGATTACAGTCGAGCATCAAGCAGACTTTGGGGGCAATCGCCAGCACGTTGGTTGCCATGCTGTCGTATTCACTGGCAGGAATCTCGATGAGTTTCATGTTGCGTCGTTTGAGTTCTTGGTACATGGCGGTTGGCATGAGCGGTAGATGTACCACTGCCATATCGTGGTCAACCATCGAGATAAATGAAAGTAGATGCAAACAGGCTTCTGGACCCGTGTAATACGGCAAATCATATGCGATGACGGTGATGCCGTGTGGGGCGAGCATGGCACGAATCTGGCGAACGGCTTCGTAGTTGGTACGAAAACCAACCCCAATCATGAGTGTCTGATCGTCAACCCACATCGTATCGCCACCCTCGGCGCGTGCATCACCACTGAGTTGCCCCAGAATGGGGATGCCGTGGCGTTGCATGCTCTGCCCGAGGGCAGCTTCTTCGCCAACGCGCAGTGGTTTGCCCATGTGCAACAGGATGGCACCATGATTGGTCACGATTGCAGGGTCAAAACAAAAAATTGCATCTGCATGATCGGGGAGCGTGGTATCGTGCATGAGTACATCCACACCAGCGCGGCGCAAGGTATCACACAGGGCCGCATGCTCGGCAAGGGCCGCATCTTTTTGGGGTTGCGACGTGTAGTGCCAACGTGCAGGGTCTGCCTGATAAAACGCGGCATCCGGGGTACGTAGCATTACTTTGCGCAGTTGTCCCACCATGTTTTGCGCCCCATAGGTACGTGTCGTCATATCTCACTCCTTCTTTGTCTGTAAATCGTCGTTCAGACACCCATCGTTCTCACAATGAGTTCGTCAACGTGTACTTCTCCACTCGTCTCGAGGCGGTATTTGTCTGCACGATGGGTCGGATACACACGTAACGTGCAGACCGTGTATATGCCTGCATAGACTTCAATGATCGAGCGGTCTACGTAGATGTGTATATCGAGTTCGTCTGTCACAGCGGGGTGAAGTTGTGTCACATAGGATGCACGACTCGTATTCTGATTGAGACTGCTCTGCGCCATGCTCAGCGTAATCCGGTTGTGTGCTCGTTCCCACGTCACCGTGGTTGTTTCACCACTCGTCGGGTCATGGCGGACACTGAACGTCACAACTGCATTTCCCGTCGCACGTATGCTTGCATGGATTACGAGTGCGTCCCCGGCTACATGGGCCAGTGCGAGGGCGGCGTGCGCTGGGGTGAGTTGCCGCCCATGGGTGATGGTTTCTTTCTCGAGTAGCGCAACTTCGGGGGCAACGCGGTAGGTCATGCGGCCATGCTCGTCGAGTTTCAACACGCGTGGCAACGTCATCACCCCTTGCCATCCTTCGGCACGACTGGCACTCTCGTGGCGTTGTTCTTGACACCAGCCAATCATAATCCGGCGTCCGCTTTCGTCGGTAAAGCTTTGTGGCGCATAAAAACTCTCGCCATGGTCTACATAATCGCGGGTAGTGGGAACAAATGTATGCCCATCAAACGATCCACCCATCACGATGACGCGTCGCATTGGCAACGGCGATGTGATAAACGCATGCTGGTTGTTGCTCGCAAAAAAATCCGGGCATTCGTAGAGCTGCTCGTTGACGGTGTCATCGGATTGAATGAGGCGTCCCATGTATTCCCAGGTCACTAAATCGCGAGAACGAAAGAGTGGCGCCACGGCACGAGTGCCATCGCCAGAACCGAGTACCTGATACCAGAACTCACCGTCTTGCCACATGGTGTGGTCGCGAAAATCATGCACCAAATTGTCAGGCAACGTGCGAATCACCGGATTTTCGGCCGCTTTGGTAAAGGTGCGCATCTGGTCGTCTGCGTAGGCCAGACACGGGAGTTGGTGCGGACTATTGACTCCCGTGTACACGATTACAGGGCGGCCGTTGTGTACAATGGCACACCCCGAGAAGACGCCGTCACGGTCGTATGGTTGGTCGGGGGCAAGCGCAATTGGCAGGTGTTCCCAGTGGACTAAATCACGACTAACTGCATGCCCCCAGTGCATTGCACCCCAGTATGCAGCATGCGGATTGTACTGATAAAAGAGATGATATTCACCGCGCCATTGGATTAACCCGTTGGGGTCATTTATCCAGTGTTGTGGTGCCGTGAAGTGATAGCACGGACGGTGTTGGTCGTTGGGGCGTGTGATGCGTGTTGTCATACAATCCTCTCATGTGCCGATGCTGCGTCGTGGACATTCATCACTCGCCTATTATAGCCATTCGGCGCAACCAATGTGCACCCACAGTTCCTCATGGTGCTTCGTGGTATGGACGGACATAGGTGAGCGTGGCATCATGTACGATTATGCGCATCCCCAGTGATTGGTACAGCGTGGCTGCATGATAGTCGTGTTGTGCAAAGAGATAAACCAGGTCGCTGTGTGCGGCTGCATCTGCGAGTGCGTAGGCAACCAATTGGCGGGCTACGCCGTGGCGCCGTAAATGCTCTGCTACGTACACTGCTTCAATGCGAGATACGCCGCCCTCCGTATACCGCAAGCAGCGTCCTGCCACGATGCCATCAATGCGTGCGAGGTAGCTACACACTGTTGGGTGAGCAATTTCTTCGCGACCAAGCGCATACATGACGGCAGGTGACGAGTGTGGGTTTGGTTCATTGAGCAAGGCCCATGCATGTTTATCGGACTCTGTGGTGACCTGGTCCACGGTTATCCGCGGGTTGGGTGCAGGTTTCACCAATTCGTCGAGTATCATCAAATCGGTGATTCCCCACTCAATTCGTGGCACAAAGCCTTGGTTCTCGAGGAGCTGCCGTAGTGTGGCAGGAGTCGCGCAGTGATCCACATATGCCACACTCTCGAATCCTAATGCATCATAGAACGCAATGATGTCACGAATGGCATCCGTTGCGTCAGTTTCGCTGTGGAGCCGGAAATATCCTGCATGATTCGGATCGTAGCGTGTCGGCAATGCTGGATTGGTGTAAAGCATGTACCCTTGCCGTGGGGTGGCACGACTCATGGTGTGCCAATACAGGCTGTCGTGTTGCCATATACGCTCGACGGGCATGACTCCTCCTCGTTAGGATCTGCTTGGTACGGTGTTGGTGTGCATTAATTCGAGCGGCCATACATCGGGGTATGTGCCGGTGAGGGGCATGTCAATGCGATCACGGTAGACCGCAGAGAGATATGCGGCGAGATTGACAGCTGCAGAATCTACCACATGCGAGAACCCGATACGTGGTTCGTGACCTGTTTGCACCCATTGAGCCATCTCAGCAATGGCGTAATCCCAGCATCCGTCCCAACTGACTTGTCCGGTGAAATCGTGTGTGGTTACCCCATGTGCATTGGTGACCGTCATGCGTTCTTCGTCGTGGATGGCAATGACACCGGATGTGCCTACGAGTGTCATGATGTTGCCGCCAGCGAGTGGTTGCCCACCATCGAGAATCCCACGTGCACCATGTGCAAATCCCATGTGTAGCGTGGCGTGATCTTCCATGGTATGTCCGAAGCCACGCAATTCACGAACCCGGGCTTGCCCCATCACCCATGAGACGGGTTGTTCATTGAGCAAGTAGCGAAACATGTCTATCCAGTGCGAGCCCCATTCACTCAAATCCCAGCCATCAATTCCCGCGAGACAGGCGACGGGGGTACCGATGGTGCCATCATTGAAAAGACGTTGTGCATGACTGAATACGGGACGATACCGACGCACGTGTGCAATGCCGATTTTGATGCCACTCGTGGCCACTAATTCGCGAATCGCATGGAGCTGTGGCACCGATGCCACAAAGGGCTTTTCGCAGAGTACGGCTTTGACGCCGGCCTGCGCTGCAGCCACAAGCATGTCGTAGTGGAGTCCCACGTAGGTGCAGATGCTGACCACGTCTGGTCGTTCTTCGGTGAGCATCTGCCGATAATCGAGGTAGCCGATTGCATCAAATCGTTCATTGAATGCATCGAGATGGCTCTGCACAATGTCTGCCACCGCCACGAGTCTGCATGTCGGGGTGCGTTGATATGCGCCAGCATGCGTATATCCGATTTGGTAGCCCCCCAATTTGGTCTGTGTCGCTTGTGCTTTACCCGCACCAATAATCGCTGTTCGCAACATGTCAGTGTCCTCCTTCGTTTGCGTGCAGTAACCATGACACGCTGTTGCGCCAGAGTTGACGGATCGCCGGTGCCTCGATGGAACGCAAGTTGTGGCCAAGTGCAATGTAGACCGCACGTCCAGCTGTAGCAGATGGCGACAACGTGGTGACCATGGGATGCTGTTGGTCATCCCAGGTTGCCCAGGCGTGATGCGTGGGATTCCGTGTTTCGTCCATCCACAGCTTGTAGTAAATCTCATCTTCGGTTGCAAAATCGGAGATGCCTGCAACCACGGGATGACGCGTTTGCCCTATCTGGATGGTGTGGCGTTGGAATGGTGAATGAGATGCGCGTTGCCAGCCCCATTGCACTCCCAATAGTTGTGCGTATTCTGGCCAATCACTGTAGCAGCCGATGGCACCGTGATGAATAAGCAGGGGGCGTTTGCTCGCACAATAGCGCACAAATTGTGCCTGTGCGTCACTGGGCAGCGGCGTATACGTCATGTTCCCCGCCCAATCGGCGTTCATGCCGGGCCAGAGCATCCCCATGGGTACGAGCAAATCAACATCATCGAGGTCGGCAAATGCTGCTGCGTCATGACGCACACTGATGCGATAGCGACTGTCGAGCCACGTACTGATAATGGTGGCTTGTTCGTCAACAGGATGTGCGCGTGGCCCACCGACATGGAAACGAATGTGCATGGTAGCTTCCTATGAATTGCATTTGGTACACCTCCATATTATAAGTGGAAATAGCGCACGATTTGGAAAGTGAGCGTCAATTTTGCGTTACACTAGCAGCGTACCTGCTTACGAGGAATCTATGGCAAACACACGCTGGGACGGGTTGAAGCGCAACCCCGTGTTACGGGGGTCACTCTATTACTTCGGTTACTGGGGTGTGGTTGGATTTTATGTGCCGTTCCTCTTTGTGCATTTCAAAGAAATCGGCTTATCGGGAAC
>JBEANH010000036.1:0-22876 GCA_041165505.1 Chloroflexota bacterium
AGGCGAATATCAGTGATTTGCATGGTGCGTTCTACCGCTTTGCACATATCGTAGATGGTCAGCCCTGCCACACTCACCGCAGTCAGGGCTTCCATTTCGACGCCAGTGCGGCCCGTGGTTGTCACCGTCGCCGTAATATCAATGCCCGTGTCATCGGGGACGAGTTGCACGTCCACCGAATTCAACGACAGTGGATGACAGAGTGGGATGATGTCGGCGGTCTTTTTGGCTGCCATGATCGCGGCAATGCGTGCCACTGCGAGTACATCTCCCTTGGGAAGCCCACCTACCACAATTAGATCACGCGTGCTACTGGTCATGGTGACATGTGCACGTGCGATTGCGGTGCGTTTCTGTTCGGGTTTGTTCCCCACGTCAACCATGTGTGCATGTCCATGTGCATCGAGATGGGTTAGTCCACTCATCGTATCCTCCTTTGTACCATTTGTGCCTAAGCATACCGTACTTTGCCCAAAAGTGGGGCAGAGTGGGGGACATTGCGTCGTAGATTTCCCCGTTTGGTCAGGCAGAGCTCGCCGCCCCGACACATCATGCTACTGAGAAACATAAAAAATGACTATGTAATTACCATTTTTGTATGTATTTCATAGTAAAAAAGGGACTTGCAAATTTCGTACATACCGTAGTATAATCCGTGCAGTGGGGATAAGTGGGGGAAAGTGGGGATAACTCCCTCATTTCACAGAATATTTCCATACTGATGGGGTCAATGATGTTTCTCGGCGAATACGCACACACGCTCGACACCAAGAGTCGCCTGGCTATTCCATCACGCTTTCGCACATTACTCAGCGAAGGTGTGGTGATTACGCGTGGGTACGACCACTGTGTGATGGGCATGGCGATGCCGATGTGGCAGAAATTGGCCGACCAAGTCAGTGACCTTCCACCCGGTGAAATTCACACGCGGAATTTGCAACGCCTGCTCTTTTCGGCGGCATCCGAGTACACCCTCGACAAACAGGGGCGGATTCTGTTGCCACAGACGTTGCGCGACTATGCGAGTATCTCGGGTGACGAAGTGGTTGTGGTCGGGGTCAACAAATACTTCGAAATCTGGTCACCAGAGCGCTGGCGTGAAACCGTGGCCGCCATGGACGAAGAGACCGATCAACTCGTGGCACAGCTTACCAGTCTAAAGTACTAACCATGACAAACGACTTTCGGCATATCTCGGTGCTTCCCGCCGAAATCGTGGCTGCCATGACGGCAACGGCGGGGCGGCGCTACATTGATGGCACGTTGGGCGGGGGTGGGCATGCCGCCGCTGTGTTGGCAGCCAGCCCGCCACAAAGTGAGCTCCTAGGAATCGATCTCGACCCAGCCGCGCTGGCCGCCGCTCAACACCACCTGAGTGCATTTGCCCCACGCGTGCACTTCATTCGCGGGAATTACGAGTTCATGGCCACGTATGCGCATCAGGTAGGGTGGGAATGGGTTGATGGGATTGTGCTGGATTTGGGGGTTTCATCGCATCAGCTCGATACGCCGGCTCGCGGGTTTTCGTTCATGCATGATGCACCCCTCGATATGCGCCTCGATCCCGACGGTGATACCACGGCGGCCGTGTTGGTCAATACGCTCGATGAGCGGGCCTTGGCCGATGTGCTCTACACCTATGGCGAGGAGCATGCATCGCGTCGTATTGCCCGATTCATCGTTGATGCACGCAAGCGTTCGCCATTGACGACAACCAGTGAGTTGGCACAGGTGGTAACCAGGGCACTCGGGGGGCGCCACGGCAAAATCCACCCGGCCACACGCACGTTTCAGGCGTTGCGCATTGCAGTTAACCACGAGTTGCGTGTGCTCGAAGCGGTGATTCCCCGGGCGTTGGCGTTGTTGGCTGTGGGTGGGCGTCTGGCAATTATTAGCTTTCATTCACTCGAAGACCGCATCGTCAAAGTTGCGTTTCGTGCGGCAGCCCTCCAAGCCGATCGCAGTCTGTTCCGTGTGGTGACTGCCAAACCGAGTGTCGCCGATGGCGCTGAGCAACAGGCGAATCCACGGAGTCGTAGTGCAAAATTGCGCGTCATCGAGCGTATCAGTCTGACAACAGTGTGATATACTACATCTAATCGTACTACACAGCAATGAATTACGAGGTAACGTATGGCAATCCCATTACGACAGTTGTTTCCCTTACAACAGGCGCGACTCCGTCGCTTGGAGTTAGGGCGCTATGTCCAATTGGACGGGAGTCGTACCTACATTGCACTTGCGTTATTACTTGCGCTCATGGGTATCGCCACTGTGGCGCAGACGGTCCGTGTGGCACAGACGGGCCACGAAATTGACGTGCTCATGACCGAGCGCACGCAACTCGAGCGCAATCAAAAAGCCATGATGTTGCAGATTGCCGATGCGCAGTCCATGTTGCGCATTGAAAAATACGCCAAGGACACCAACATGGTGCCCAATCAAAATGTGCCCATGCAGTACATGATTCTGAAAAACGACCAGGGATTGTTGCGCGTGGAAAGCATGGTTACCCCATGATGCACGCCCACGATGCTAGCCCTACACCGCCGCGTACGCCACGCGGGAGCGAAACGCCGCGTTCTATCGTGTTGCATCCATGGCGGCTTGGTGCCGCATTCATCATTGCACTCGTGTTGCTTGCCCGCATCACGGTGCAGGTCGCTGACGTGCAGCTCCTCGATCGTGCTGGGTATGCCAAACGGGCTAGCCAAGAAATTGATCAAACCATCACCGTGGCTGCAAGTCGTGGGGCGATCCGCGACCGCAACGGGAATTTGCTCGCCGTTGATGTGGAGCGTGAGAGCCTGTATGTGGCTCCCAAAGAAGTTCCTCCCGGCGATGCAGCGCGCTTGGCGGTAACCCTGGGGGCAATTCTTGGTGTTCCCACCGAGCAAGTGCTCGCCAAACTGATTGACACGAGTCGCGATTGGGCGCCAGTGGCACGCTGGCTCAAACCAGACGTCGCAGAAAAAATCCGCATTCTCGATGAGCCGAGCCTGCACCTCATCTACGAGCCACGGCGTTTTTACCCACAAGGCAAATTCGCCCCACACATCATCGGTGCCACCAATTTCAACGGTATCGGTATCGCTGGTGTCGAATCGAGTTTCGACAGCTTTTTGCGCGGCACCGATGGAGTGATTACCGCCGAAGTTGACATCAACAACAACCCAATCTGGGCACGTCCCTATGCCCGCCAAGACGCTATTGACGGCAACGAGCTCACCCTCACCATTGATGCCTACATCCAACACATGGTCGAACAAGAGTTGGGTCAGGCCATTGACCAGCATGGGGCGTCGGGCGGGACGGCGATTGTGATGGATGTCAAAACGGGGGCGATTCTGGCGATGGCAAGTTTCCCTTGGTTTGATCCCAACGATTACGCCAAATCTGAGCCCAGCGTCTACAACAACAATCCGGCCATCGGTGCCGTCTACGAGCCTGGTTCGACGTTCAAAATCGTCACCGTGGCAGCGGGATTGCAAGCCAAGGCATTCGATGAAACCACCGAAGTCAACGACACGGGTGTCATCAAGCGCTACGAGTATACTTTGGCCAATTACGACTACAACGGGCGCGGTGCAGTCCGTCCTGTGGACGTGCTCTATTACTCGAGCAACATTGGTGCCTTGTTGTTTGCTGAAATGATGAGCGAGTCGGTCTTTTATCGTACCGTGGATGCCTTTGGTTTCGGTAAGCTGACTGGTGTTGAGCTCCCCGGCGAAACTCCGGGCATTTACTGGCGCCCAGGGACTGCCGGCTACACCCCCATTAACCTCGATACCAATTCATTCGGCCAAGGCATCGCCGTTACTCCTTTGCAAATTGTGCGCATGGCGGCTACCGTGGCAAACAACGGTGTGATGATGCGCCCATACATTGTGCAGACACGCTGTGTCAACGATACATGTACCGATACACAGCCACGTGAGCAGGGGCGCCCCATTGATGCGGATGTCGCCTATCGTGTGCGTCAGATGTTGATGCAATCAGCCAATCATTACGTGAACGCTCAACCCCCCGACACCAACTGGTTGGTGCCCGGGTTTCGTGTTGGTGCCAAAACCGGCACCTCATCCATTCCCGATGGCCGTGGTGGTTACACCAACCAGACAATTGGGTCGGTGGTGGGCATGGCTCCGCTGGATGTCCCGCGCTATGCGGTGCTGGTCAAAATTGACCAACCGCAGGACGACCAATGGGGTGTGCGTACCGCATTACCCGTGTATCGGCGCATCATGGTCGAACTGATGCGCTACGACCGAATTGCCCCCGACAACTCGTTGGTTGGTGAAAATCAGCGCCCTGGCGTGGTGGGTGGAGGCTAGATGATGCTTCTGAGTGACGTGCTCCGTGGTGTACAATCTCAGCGCCACCCGCACGAGACAACATTCGCGCATCCCGCCGATGCACAGCGGCAGATTACTGCGGTTGCCATTGACTCACGGCTCGTTGCCCGTGGTGGGCTGTTTGTGGCATTGGCGGGTGCGCGTGTTGATGGGCACACCTTCGTGGATGTGGCCGCACGTGCCGGTGCCGAATATGCACTCGTGGAAGCGCACAAGGGGGAGTCGCTTGCGCGCGAACATGGCTGGACGCTGGTGCATCCGGGTGGCGTGGTCCCCGCGACGTGGCAGGCGCCCTTGTTGATTGCGGTGTCCGATCCGTTGCAGGCGTTGCAGCAGTTGGCACGGTGGCACCGTGCTCGTCTCCAGCCAACTTGGGTGGTTGGCATCACGGGGAGTGTGGGTAAGACATCCACCAAAGAGGTGGTAGGTGCACTGTTGCAATCCCACCAGCGTACGCTCAAGTCCCCGCGGAGTTATAACAGCGAATCAACGCTCCCACTCGTGGTGTTGGAACTCACTGCCGCCCACCAGGCGGCAGTCTTTGAAATGGGCATGTATGCGGCTGGCGAAATCGCCTTGTTGGCCGATATCGCACAACCCAACATCGGCGTCGTCACTGCCGTCGGCCCATCCCACCTCGAACGGATGGGGAGCATAGAAGCGATTAGTGCAGCCAAAGCAGAACTCGTTCAGGCCTTACCGGCCGCCGGTGTAGCGATTTTGAATCGCGACGATGAGCGTGTCTATGCGATGCGTGCATTGACCACAGCGCGGGTGATGAGCTATGGGATGCATGCCGATGCGGATGTGCGTGCGAGTGACATTCGTACCCATGGTATCCAGGGCACCACGTTTGTGGTAACCGCCCCAGGCATCCACGAAGAAGTCTTTCTCCGCGCACCGGGGCTTCACCAGGTGCGCAACCTGCTGGCCGGTATTGCTGTAGGTGTTGTGGCTGGCGTCCCGTGGGCGCGTATGGCACATGCCATTGCACATGACATCGAGCAAGTGCGTTTTGTGGTGCGGCAGGGTATGGCCAATACCCAAATCATTGATGATGCGTACAATGCGGCACCAACGTCTGTGCAGGCTGCCCTCGAATTACTGGCAACGGTGCCGGCGCGGCGTGTGGCCGTGCTCGGCGACATGCGCGAGCTCGGCCATATCGAACACGATGCGCACCACGCCGTGGGGCGCCACGCCGCGCAGGCCGCCGATGTGTTGGTGGCAGTGGGGACACGTGGTGCGTGGATTGCCGATGGGGCACGCCATGCAGGGATGACTGCCGTGTATACGGCCAACGATACCGAGGCGGCAATTCCATTGCTCCAATCACTGCTCCATGCCGGAGATTGTGTGTTGGTCAAAGGGTCGCGTGCCATGGAAATGGAACGTATTGTTGCCGCATGTAGCATTGATTAGCGCTGTGAGGGGAGAGGGCACGACATGCAAGATACCCTGCGTGCGTTGTTGATTCAAAACATAGACCGTGGATTGCTCCTCGCAACAGCCGCCGCCATCATCGTCCTGATGAGTGGGCGCTGGTGCATCCACCTGTTGCGCGTCTACAACATTCGCAAGCGGGTGCGCCAGGTCGGGCATGACCCACAAGCAGGGATTGGGCAGCTCACCATGGGCGGGGTGATGATTATCATTCCGGTGGTCGTGTTGACTGTGCTCTTCAACCTCATTGACCGCTGGTCCATGTTGCTCCCACTAGGGGTGATGCTCTGTTATGCGGTACTCGGTGGCATTGACGATTACTATTCGCTCGAAATCGTGCCATCGGCCAATTATGGGCTAACCGAACGCACCAAGGCCATCCTCCAAGCATTAATCGCCATCGTGGCAGGCGTGCTCCTCTATTGGCCTGCTCCTATCGGGTTGCAACACTCGGGGCTGACGTGGGTGCCCTTTCTTGGGCAAATTGATCTGGGCTGGTGGTTTATTCCGTTGGCAGCCGGCATCATCTGGACTACCGTGAATGCGGTGAATATCACCGACGGCGTGGACGGTTTGTCAGGGTGGACCCTGCTCATCGCCTTTTTTACGTATGGTGTAATTGCCTTTATCAATGGGCAATTTACGAATCTGATGGCCCTCAGTCTGACGCTTGTAGGTGCATGTGCCGGCTATTTGTGGTACAACGCACATCCTGCACCTGTCATCATGGGGGATCTCGGTTCGATGGCACTCGGTGGCGCACTTGCGGTAATCGCGTTGCAATCACAGCAATGGTTGTTGTTGCCCATTGTGGGAATCATTTTTGTGGTCGAGGGACTTTCGTCGTTCATTCAGATGGTATATTTTAAATATACGCGCATCCGTACGGGTGAGGGTGTGCGCATCTTTAAGATGGCGCCACTCCATCACCACTTGCGGTTGAAAGGGTGGAGTAATCCACAAATTACCCAGCGCTTTGTGGTCATCAATATGGCGAGCGCATTACTCGCGGTATCGTTGGCGTTGTGGACATCATGATTGGTATTGGGGCATGACGACGCGGGGCCCATGGTTGTTGACCGTGGGTGTCTGCATGCCACAAGTCGGAATCACCATCGAAAAGGGGACGACGGTGCAAGAAACTCTACGCATGTTGCTTGTGCGTGACATGTCACGGGCGTTGTTGTTGGCTGCAGGGGCATTTGCGGTCACACTCGTCTTTGGACGGTACTGGTTGATGGTGCTCAAGCACTACCGTATCGGGAAACGGGTCCGCCAAGAAGGCCCCATTACACATTACATCAAAACCGGTACGCTGACCATGGGTGGGATGATGATTATCGCGCCCGTGATTTTGCTCACTGTCGCATTCAATCTCGTCGATCGTTGGTCAATGCTCTTGCCGTTGGTCACCATGGTACTCTTCGGGGTGCTCGGTGCCCTCGACGATTATCTCTCATTGACGGGGAGTGCCAGTGACCGTCACGGTTTCACCGAACGTACCAAACTAGTCTTTCAGATTGCGTTGGCCCTCGTGATTAGTCTCATCCTCTATTTGCCGAGCCCATACGGGTTGGCGAATTCGGGGCTGGTGCGTATTCCATTCGTGGGGAGCTACGACATCGGCATATGGTTTTTCCCAATTGCCGCCTTTATCATCGTTGCGACCAGCAACGCCGTCAATCTCACTGATGGACTCGACGGTTTGGCCGGCTGGAATTTGGCCGTTGCCTTTGCCGCCTATGGTGTAATTACCTTTTTGAGTGGTGATTTTACCAACCTGATGACACTCAGTTTTACGTTGGTGGGTGCCTGTGTGGCGTTCTTGTGGTACAACGCCCATCCTGCGCAAGTGTTCATGGGTGATCTAGGCTCCATGGCACTCGGTGCCGTACTTGCGGTAATCGCTCTGCAATCACAACAATGGCTGTTGTTGCCACTTATCGGCATCGTCTTTGTGGGTGAGACGGTGTCGTCTGCGGTGCAAAAATACTACTTCAAGTACAGTCGGTGGCGCACCGGTACCCCGGTGCGTCTGTTCCGCATGGCTCCCTTGCATCATCACCTCGAACTCGGTGGCTGGAGCGAAACGCAAGTCACTCAGCGTTTTGTGCTGATTAGCATGGTGGCGGCACTCTTGGGGGTGTCGTTGGCGCTGACCTTCCAGCCACATGCGCCCCATACCACCCAAACGACGCCACATGCCGTCGAATCAGTGGCTGATCCACAACCGTAGAAAGGTATCTACATGGAGCTCCGCGGCAAAAAAGTAGTAGTGATGGGCCTAGGGGTGCACGGTGGTGGACTCGGCGTGGCCCGCTTTTGTGCCGAAGCAGGAGCCGATGTGGTGGTCACCGATTTGCGCAATGCCGAATTACTGGCTGATTCGCTGGCTGCATTGGCTGATTTGCCCATCACGTATGTGCTCGGCGAGCATCGGGTGAGTGATTTTACCAGTTGCGATATTGTGGTCCAAAATCCAGCAGTACCTGCAACATCACCATACGTGATGCATGCACGTCATGCGGGTGCGCGCATCGAAATGGAAATGACGCTGTTTTTTCGTCTGTGTCCAGCCCCCATTATCGGTATCACAGGCACCAAAGGAAAAACGACCACGGCCACACTCACCGGATTTTTGCTCCAGTCGTGGCGTGCCGATACGGTGTTGGCCGGCAACATGCGTATCTCGGCACTTGCGCAACTAGCGCGCATCCAGCCCGACACCCCCGTGGTACTCGAGTTGTCGTCGTTTGTGCTGGAGGGGCTCGATGTAGCAGGGCTGAGCCCAGCGCTTGCGGCCATTACCAATATTCACCCCGACCACCTCGATCGCTACGGCACCATGGACGCCTACATCAATGCCAAAGCTGCCATTGCACGCCATCAACGCCCCACCGACACGCTCGTCCTGCTGAGTGAAGATCCTGTGTTGCAACAGATGGCCCGCACCAGCCCCGGGCACGTCTGTTGGACGAGTGCAACGCAGTTGCCGCCCACGGCCAACGTGGGCGATGTATGGTGGCAGGATGATACAATGCTGACGGTTGATGCACACGGGGTACAGGTGGTTGCGCACGCCGATGATTTGCAGCTTGCGGGCATGCACATGCGTGCCAATAGTGCGATGGCGGTGGCGTTGGCGCTCCACGCCGGTATGCCACGGGCATTGGTGGCTCCCGCCTTGCGGCAGTTTACTGGCGTCGAACATCGTCAAGAGCGTGTGGCCGTGATTGGTGGTCACACCTTTGTCAACGATACAGCGGCCACCGTGCCCGATGCGGCCATGGTGGCTTTGACCTGCATGCCCAAGCCGATTGTGTGGATTGCGGGTGGTGCCGACAAAAAAGTCACGTTCGCCGAACTCGCTACGTGTGCCGCCCAGCATGTGCACCGTATCGTGTTGCTGGCTGGAAGTGCGACTCCCGCCCTGCATGCGGCGCTGGTTGCACAAGGCATGGCCGACCGCATCGTGGGGACCTATGATGTCTTTGCTGATGCGGTTGTCGCAGCTCAGCGTGTTGCGCCGAGCCCGGCTACCATCCTGTTGTCGCCGGGATGTGCAAGTTTTGGCATGTTTCGTAATGAATTTCATCGTGGCGAAGAATTTCGCGCAATTGTGGCAACACTCGTTGCCAAGGAGCGATAAATGGCTCAATCAGGTGTCATGCGTATCTGGTCGTCGAGCACCCCTGCGGTGCGCGTCATCGCCCTCATCAACATCGTGTTGTTTGCCGTGCCCACCATCATTGACATGGTGGGGTTTTCCCTGGCTGGGGTAACCCTCACCGATCTGTTGTTGATATGGGGTGCCAAAAACAACATTGCGATTGCTGCCGGTGACCAGTACTACCGATTCATCACCATGATGTTTTTGCATGCCGGGCTCTTGCACCTACTGTTCAACACGATGGCCCTGGTTTCAATTGGGACGGACATCGAACAACTGTGTGGCACGCAGCGCTTTCTCGGCATCTATCTGGTGGGTGGCTTTGCTGGTGGTGTGGCGTCGTACCTCTTTTCTGCCAACCCTGCGGTGGGTGCGTCGGGGGCGATTTTTGCCTTGATTGGCGCCGAGCTCATCTTTATTGTGCGCAACCGGCGTCTCTATGGCGATCAAGCCAAGCAGTTGCTCGCCAATGTGGGCTTCACCGCACTCCTCAACATTGGTATCGGTTTTGTGACCCCCAACATTGACAACATGGCACACATCGGTGGGCTCGTGGGTGGCGTGATCTGTGGTCTATTGCTGACCCCGCGTCTAATCCCCGTGATGAATGCCGACGGGAGTGTGGTGCCTGCCAAGCAGACACTGTCGTGGGGCTGGTACGGGGTAATCGCAGTGCTAGTTGTGCTGGTTGGTATCGTCATGACCGCAATTCCCGCAATAGATTTGGGGTGAGACATGAGTGGCGAAACAACGGGTAGTCTGAGTCTCAGCGACCGTATCAAACATAAACCCGACTA
Organism: Chloroflexota bacterium; assembly: GCA_041165505.1. Classification (GTDB taxonomy): domain Bacteria; phylum Chloroflexota; class Chloroflexia; order Chloroflexales; family Roseiflexaceae; genus UBA965. Next base: position 10,266 of record JBEANH010000036.1, read on the forward strand.
CCAGTTGCTGGTGTGTGTGGCAATCATGGTGCCGTTTGGTCTCGTGATGGTCTACAGTTCCTCGTTCGTAGAGGGATTCACCTACCACAACAACGGAATGTACTACTTGTGGCGTCAGTTGTTTGCCGCATGTGTTGGTACACTCGGGTTGCTTGTCGCCCAGCGTGTCAACTATCGCTGGTGGCGCACCAATGCCTTGCGCCTGTTCGCATTGGCATTGGTCGTGCTCTTTCTTACAAGTTTCGTGTTGCCCGATTCAATGACCGAAGTCAACGGGTCGCGTAGTTGGATTCGCTTCGGCTTTTTTAGCGTGCAACCCTCCGAATTCGTCAAACTGGCCTTGTTGGTCTATTTGGCGAGTTGGTTGTCACGCCGTGGCACGCGCATGACCAATCTCTTTACCGGGGTATTGCCCTTTGCGGTGGTAATCGGGCTGGTTACTGCCATGATCATGGTGGGCAAAGATTTGGGCACCACCACGGTGGTGGTGATTGTCTCTGCGATGGTCTACTTTGTTGCAGGTGCGAGCATCATGCACTTGTTTATCGCCGCAGTCATCGGCTTTGTCATGTTCCTGGTAGCCATCAACGTGGCCGCATACCGGCTCGAGCGCATCAATGCGTGGCTCGACCCATTTGCCTACTACAGTGGTGCCGGTTTTCAGCCGTTGCACGCCTTGTACGCCATGGCGTCGGGTGGATTGGTGGGCACGGGACTCGGGCAGTCGCGTCAGAAGTATTTGTGGTTGCCGCAGTCGTACACCGATACCATTTTGGCCATCATCGGCGAAGAGCTCGGTCTGCTGGGCACCTTATTCGTGATCGGGTGTTTCGTCTTTTTGGCATATCGTGGCTTCAAAATTGCCAGTGCAGCCCCCAACACCTTTGCTGCACTGTTGGCCACCGGTTTGACGTTGTGGCTCGTCTTCCAGGCCATCATCAACATGGCCGTGGTGACCACGTTGGTGCCATTCACCGGAATCACGTTGCCGTTCATGAGTTATGGTGGCACGTCACTGATGGTGAGCATGATTGCAGTGGGTATTTTGCTGAATATTTCGAAATATACCTTGGCCGATGAAGAACGGCCAAGTGTGCTGAGGTTGGCCTATGAACGCTTCCAACAAACAGTCACCACTTTTCGTACTCTCGGGTGGCGGAACGGGTGGGCACGTCTATCCTTCCTTGGCGGTCGCCGCAGCTCTCGCCCACGGAAATAGTGCAGCGCGCGTCGCCTATGTGGGGAGCCCCGATGGCATGGAAGGTGACTTGGTACGCCGTGAAAGCACCCTCCCCTTCTGGAGCATAGATGCGGCCGCAGTCCGCGGTCGTGGATTGCGCACGCTCATCCACAACAGTTGGCGGCTCCTGCGTGGGGTCGTCCAAGCAATCCGCTTGATTCGGCGTGAACAGCCAGCTGCCATTTTTGGTACGGGCGGCTATGTGTGTGTGCCCCTGTTTGTGGCTGCATGGCTCTTGCGTGTGCCTAGCGCCATCTATCTCCCCGACGTGGTTCCCGGCCTGGCTGTACGCGTGTTGTCGCGCCTCGCCACGGTCACGTTGGCGAGTATTGACGATGCGGCTCCCAATGTGGGACTCGCCGTGAGCGATCTGCAGCGCTGGCAACCGGGGCGTGCAACGATGGTGGTGACTGGTTACCCGGTGCGTGCCGACATCCAGCAGGGAGATCGGCAGGCTACACGTGCCATGCTCGGGCTCCACGATGATACGCCACTGTTGCTCGTCTATGGGGGGAGCCGCGGGGCGCGGAGCATCAATTATGCGGTGGCCGCACTATTGCCACACATTCTGCCCGAGGCGGTGGTGTTGCATGTCTGTGGCCGCGAAGGTGACGAAGCGCCACTCCGCGATATGGCCACAACACTCCCGGCGGCGCTTCAGGCTCGCTACCATCTCTACCCGTACTTGGCCATGGATGGTGCATTGACGATGCCTGCCGCCCTTGTTGCTGCCGATGTGACCATTTGCCGCAGTGGGGCGTCGGTACTCGGCGAATTACCGGCTGCTGGGTTAGCGGCCATTCTCGTGCCCTATCCGTATGTCCACCAAGACGAAAATGCCGATTATCTCGTGCGCCATGGTGCGGCTGTCAAGGTTGCGGATGCGCAACAGACGAATGCGCTTTGGCCGGCTTTGGCGCCGTTGCTCCGCGATCAGCAACTTCGCATGCGCTATCAGCAGGCCATGATGCGCCTTGCCACCCCCAATGCCGCCACGGATATGGCACACATCTTACAGCGTTTGGCAGGAGGAGTTTGATGCACTATCACATCGTCGGCATTGGTGGTGCGGGAATGAGTGCCATCGCCCATGTATTGCTCGATCGGGGTGACCGTGTGAGTGGCAGTGATACCCATCATAGTCCCGCATGGGCCGCCTTGCAGGCACGGGGTGTCACCATTACACTCGGGCATACTGCAGATGCGGTGGCTGGTGCAGATGCGTTGCTGGTGACGTCCGCAGTGCGTCCGCCCCATCCTGAGCTCGATGCGGCCACGGCACAAGGAATCCCCATCTACAAACGTCACGACATGTGGCGGCAGTGGTCGCGTGAACGCCGTGTAATTGCAGTGGCAGGTACACACGGCAAGACCACCACGAGTGCCATGATTGCCTTGGTGTTGTGTCACGCCGGTATGAACCCGGGGTATGTGATTGGTGCCGAAGTCCCCGATTTGCCGGTTGCTGCGACGTGGGGCCATCCCGATGCCCCATTGGTCATCGAAGCAGACGAATACGACCGCACGTTTCTGGCACTGACCCCAGATATTGCAGTCATCACCACGGTGGAATGGGATCACGTGGATATCTATGCCGATATGGCTGATTACACGGCCGCATTTGCGCAGTTTGCCAGCCAAATTCCCCACGCAGAGCGCTTGCTGGTATGTGGCGACGATGCCGGGGTACGTGCGGCAATCCATCGTGCGGGGGTGCGCTGGTACGGCATTGACCGTGATTTGGCACGTGACCCGGTGGCCTGTGCGCGTAATCCACTCGATTGGGCGGCATCGGCCATTCATGATGATACCCACGCCCAACACTTCCAGGCATGGCAGTACGACCGTACACGTTTTGCAATGCGCCTTGATCACCCAGTACAGCTCCAATTAGCCGGACTGCACAACGTGAATAATGCGTTGGCGGCCTATGCTGCCTGCCGGCTTGCCGGGGTGCCGGCGGGTGTGGTCGCGTCTGCGCTTGCGTCGTTTCGTGGCGCGCGCCGCCGTTTTGAGCACAAAGGCACCGTGGCGGGAATAACAGTCATTGACGACTATGGGCATCACCCGAGTGAAGTGCGTGCCGTCTTGGCGGCGGCGCGCGTGCGCTTTGCGGGGCGGCGCATTGTGGCCTACGTACAACCACACACCTACAGCCGCACCCAGACGCTGGCTCCGGCGTGGGCACAGGCATTTGTGGATGCGGATGTAGTCTGTATCGGCAATATCTACGCATCCCGTGAAAAAGCCCTGCCCGGTGTGGATGCCGCCTGGCTGGTGTCACAAATTGCACATGCGCACGTCGTGGCGAGTGGTGATGTGGCACAAAGTATCGAGTGGCTCGCTTCCCATCTCCATGCAGGGGATGTTGTCATAACGATGAGTGCCGGTGATGGCACCCATGTGGGTCCTGGCGTGCTCCACCTATTGGAGTCACGCCATGGATAGCGCCGATATCACCATTGAGGCACAGGTGCCATTGGCCTCACTCACCGCTTGGCGCATTGGGGGTGTGGCACGCTATCTCGCCACGGTATCGTCGGCTACTGGCGTGCAACAGGCCCTCGACTTTGCCACACAACAGCATCTTCCAGTCTGGATTCTGGGTGGTGGGAGCAACATCCTGATTAGTGATGCAGGGCTCAACGGTCTCGTGATTCGTATGCGCGATCGTCATTTGCACATTACCGAGCACGCTGACCAAGCCCACATTCATATCGGTGCTGGGGCACAAATGGCAGGCACCGTTCGCCGCCTCAGCAAACTGGGGTGGCAAGGCTTGACTTGGGCCGAAGGATTGCCCGGTACCGTTGGTGGTGCCGTATACGGCAATGCGGGGTGTTATGGTGGCGAAATGGCGCAGAGTGTGACGAGTGTGGATATCTGGCATCACGGTGAGATGCAAACCCAGTCCGCCACACAACTCGCCTTCCACTATCGCATGAGTGCCATCAAACAGCACAATGCCCAGTTCATGCGTACGGGGATGCCAATTGCCGATCTCGGGCCAATTGTAGTGGGTGCATCTGTCATGCTCCAACGCGGTGATATACAGATGCTCGCCGCAGACATGGATCGTACTGCGGCCCTGCGCCGGAGCAAAACACCACAAGGGTCGTCATGTGGTAGTGTATTCAAGAATCCTCCCGGCGATGCAGCGGGGCGGTTGATTGATGCGGCCGGGTTACGTGGCTACCGGCATGGTGGTGCCATGGTGGCCGAAAAACATGCGAATTACATCGTAAACAGTGGGCAGGCAACGAGTGCCGACGTGTTGCACATCATGGATCATGTGCGTAACGAAGTCTCCCGTCTTTTTGACATCTTGCTCGAACCCGAGGTGCAACTCCTCGGCGACATGACACTATGAGGAGTCGTACAGCATGCAACGCATACGAATCGGGGTCATTTTTGGTGGACAATCAGGTGAACACGAAGTATCGCTGGTGTCAGCACGGGCGGTCTTGGCTGGGCTCGACCCCGCACGCTACGACGTGGTGCCGATTGGCATCCACAAAAACGGGCAGTGGGTGACTGGTGGTGATGTGCTCGCTTCGCTCGAAGCTGTCTCAAACACGGCATTGCTTCCCGGTGGTGGCCAGCACGTACAAGCACCCGTTGTGCCTGCCCAGACCACGGCTTCGCCCCATCTGATGTTGCGCGGTAGTGGTGAAATTCGTGCCCAGATTCGTGACTTGGATGTGGTATTCCCGGTGCTCCATGGCCCGATGGGCGAAGACGGCACCATCCAGGGCTTGCTCGACCTCGCAGCCATCCCGTATGTAGGGTGTGGGGTGCTTGCGTCGGCAGTAGGCATGGACAAGGCGATGATGAAGGCTGCATTTGTGGCGGCTGGTCTCCCCGTGGTGCCGTGGCGCTTGGTGCAGGCGCATCACTATCGCCGTGATGCGGATGCCGTGGTAGCCATGCTCGAGCGTGATTTGCACTACCCGATGTTTGTCAAACCGGCCAATATGGGGAGTAGCGTGGGGATTAGCAAAGCCAAATCACGCGACATGTTGTACGCGGCGATTGCCACGGCTGCGCACTACGATCGCCGCATTGTCGTCGAGCAGGGGGTGCAGGCCCGTGAAATCGAAGTCAGTGTGCTGGGCAACGAAGAACCACGAGCCAGCCTGCCCGGTGAGATTATTCCTGCCAATGAATGGTATGATTATGAGGCAAAGTATCTCAATGATGCTACCCAGGTCATTATTCCCGCGGCGCTGAGTGCTGCCCAAACGGCCACCGTCCAGCAACTCGCGTTGCAGGCTTTTCAGGCACTCGATTGTGCGGGTCTCGCCCGTGTGGATTTCTTGTTTGATACGGCAGCGGACACCTTCTATTTGAGTGAAGTCAACACGATGCCAGGGTTTACACCGATGAGCATGTACGCCAAAATGTGGCAGGCCAGTGGCATGGCATACGGTGAATTGGTAGACACATTGGTGCACTTGGCCTTGGCACGTGGGGTGCGTGGACAGGAGTCGCAATTGTGAATGCGGGACGACGGCGCACAGCAATAACTGATCCCCCTACGACACGTCGTCGCCGTGGCGTGCGCCCCGGCAGACGCTTGCAGGTGCAGCAGTTCGTCAAGAGTGGCCGCATCATCAGTGTGGCTCTGCTCGTGGTGGTGACATGGTATGCCATGCAAATGATGTGGTCTGACGCCTATGTGGTGCGTACCGTCAATGTCGTGGGAGCGGCTACTATGAGCCGTCAACGGGTCATTGATATGACCGAGCTCGCCGACGTCTCGATTTGGACGGTGCAGCCCGATGCGGTGCGTGCCCGCTTGTTGGCCAATCCGTATGTGACTACCGCATCTGTTGAGATTCAACTGCCGGATACTGTTACAATTACGCTAAGTGAACAACAGAGTGAAATTCGCTGGAAAAGTGGGCAGTGGTACTTGTTGGTCAACAGCGAAGGCGAAATTCTTGGCATTGATTCGGCAGTGGTGCTGACGGGAACACTCGTCATCAACGATGACAGTGGGCAGAAACTCACGCCAGGTGACACGGTAGACTCCGACATCCTGGCCCTCGCCCGCGACATCTCGTTGCGTGTGCCCGCTGAAACGGGGCTCACAGTGAGTCGTGTGGGTTGGGATCCGATTCGTGGTGTGTCGTTTCGTGCAGGTGCTGGTGAGTTGATTCTGGTGGGGCGCCCTGAGCGTCTCGACGAAAAGCTTGCCCTGTTGCGCCAATTACGTGACACCAAAGCGGAATTCGCCTTTGTTGATTTGCGCCCACTCACCGCATATTATCGGCTCGACATTCCCGTGTCTGCCCTTGTAACGGATACCCAGGATGTGGTGACTGACACCACTGTTATTACGGCGACGCGTACCACCACGGTTCCGTAAGTTTTGTACGACGTAGAGGCGAGCATGGCACCACGACACATCGTCGGTATCGACATCGGTACATTCAAAATTTGCACGGTTATTGCCCAAATTGACCGGGATGACCGAATCACGGTGCTTGGGAGTGGCATGGTGCCATCCAAAGGCGTTGATCATGGCATGGTGGTCAATCTCGAAGAAGCAACCCGTGCGGTGCAAGCCAGCGTAGAAAAGGCCGAAGCTGCCGCAGGATACCGCATACAATCCGCCTATGTATCCATTGCAGGACGGCATATCCGCACCTATAATCGGCGTGGCGCTACTGCGGTGACCCATGGGCGCGACGGTATGGTTATCCGCGAAGATATGCTCCATGCCATCGAAACAGCACAGGCCGAGCCACTTCCCTCCAATTACGAAGTCCTGCATGTCATGCCGTATCGCTACATTCTCGATGGCAAAGTGGTACGCGACCCGATTGGCATGCCTGGGTACCGCCTCGAAGTGGATGTACACGTGGTCGTCTGTGAAAATACGGCCATCCACAATCTCATCAAAATCGTGCAGGATGTGGGAGTCGAAATTGACGATATCGTGTTGCAACCACTTGCGGCCGCCGAAGGCGTGCTGACCAGCGATGATTGTGAAAACGGCGTCGTTTTAATCGAAATCGGTGCTGGAACCACCAGTTTGGCCTTTATCGCCCAAGGCAATACGTGGCACACTGCGGTCATCCCAGTGGGTGGCCAAACATTCACCAACGACATCATCATGACCTTTCAGATGAGTCCGCATTCGGCCGAGCACAACAAACAAACCCAGGGTTCGGCGTTGGCAGATGCCACTCGTGATACCGATTTGATGCGTGTCGAGGGGAGTCGTGCCGGCGAGTACATTGACGTGAGTCGCAAAATGTTTAATCAGTGTATCCAGGCACGCGCCGATGAATTGATTGATTTCATTCTGTACGAAGTCGAACAAAGTATTTACGATGGTGCCTATGCCACTGGCATCGTGTTGACGGGTGGTGGTGCCAAACTCAACGACGTTGACCTGCTCTTCGAGTCGCGCTTTAGTGCGACTGTGCGTATCGGCATGCCCCGCAACATGGTGGGTGTCAGTGATGCCCTCAATTCCCCTGCATTTGCTACTGCAGTGGGGTTGGTCCGCTGGGGATACCGTCACGGCAACAACGATGATGCCGGTCTTGCCCCCGAAGAAGGACGTTGGGTCGAGCTGTACGAACAATTCAAAGCGTGGTTGCGTGAGTTTTTGCCGTAAGTGGTAGCCGGGTGATGTATTTTTGGTGAAAAATTGTCAGCGAATCTGGGGAAAATACCCATTCAAAATGACAATATGATAGTGTATAATATCAGGTAGATTACAAAACCGTTAACATGTCCGGCGTCGTTGTAGAATTTATGCTTGTTTGCAGTGAACGCAACCGCCCACACACGAGGAGTGATTACATGCTTGACAACACACAAGATCTCAATGAGCGTGTTGCCGTTATCCGTGTCATTGGCGTGGGCGGTGGCGGTTCTAATGCGGTAGACCGTATGGTGGCTGACGGGGTGCAAAATGTCGAATTCATCACGGTCAACACCGATGCACAAGCCTTGTTCATGTCCAAGGCCCCCCAACGTATCCGCATCGGCGAAAAGTTGACTCGCGGGCTCGGTGCTGGTGGCGACCCTACGACGGGCCAGCAAGCAGCCGAAGAAACCCGCGATGAGCTCGTCAAGGCGCTCAAAGGTGCCGACATGGTCTTTGTGACTGCGGGTATGGGTGGTGGTACGGGCACCGGTGCAGCCCCGGTGATTGCGCGGTTGGCGCATGAAATGGGGATTTTGACTGTTGGTGTGGTTACCAAACCCTTTACCTTCGAAGGTCGTCCCCGGCGGCGCTACGCCGAGCAAGGCATCGAATCCTTGCGCCCATACGTGGACACGCTCGTGATAGTTCCCAACGACCGGTTGCTCTTGGCAGGCAACAAAAACGCCACCATGGTACAAGCATTCCAGATGGCCGATAACGTGTTGCGCCAAGGCATCCAAGGCATCGCAGACATGATCAATTTGCCTGGTCTCATCAACGTGGACTTTGCCGATGTACGTTCGGTGATGCAGCGTTCAGGTACCGCCCTGATGTCTATTGGCATTGGAAGTGGTGAAAATCGCATGGTCAATGCCGTCAAAGAAGCCATCGAGTCACCGCTCCTCGAAGTCACCATTGATGGGGCGCGGAGCGTGTTGCTCAACGTCACCGGTGGCGAAGACGTTACCATTTTCGAAGTCCAAGAATCGGCATCTATCATCGAAGAAGCAGTTGACCCCAATGCCAACATTATCTGGGGCTTGTTGATTGACCCCAACTTCCCCCGGGGGCAGGTCAAGGTCACATTAATTGCAACCGGCTTCGACGAAGAGAAAAAAGCCACAGCCACCCCCGATTCATTTCGTGCAGTGCGGCCGGGGATGGGCGACGCTGCCAATGCGGGGGCGACCACTGGTTCATCCAACGGTACGTCGAATGGCCAGTCCAATGGTCAGGTGCGACCACGGACGAGCATTTCGTCGCCACTCTCGAGCACCGGACCGCGTGATGGCCGTACCCCCTCACAGCCAATCCCTGTGCGGAATCTGCCTCCACCCAGTGACGTAGACATTCCCGTGTTTTTGCGTCGTGGCAATCGTGATAAAGACCGTAACTAGGCGTGCGGCAGAGGGGAAGATGACATGACCAATCAACAACCGCGTAACATCCAAGCAGTCATTCGTGTCATCGGAGTCGGTGGAGGTGGCTCAAACGCCATCGATCGCATGATCGAGGACGGAGTGCAAGATGTCACATTTATTGCCGTCAACACCGATGCCCAAGTGCTCCGCAAATCAAAGGCCGATTACCGCATCTGTATCGGTGAACGGCTGACCCGTGGCATGGGTGCCGGGGGGAACCCGACCATCGGCGAGCGGGCTGCCGAAGAAAACAACGACGAGCTGTACGACATCCTCAAGGGGTCGGACATGGTCTTTATTACTGCCGGCATGGGTGGTGGTACGGGCACTGGTGCGGCTCCGATTGTGGCCAGTATTGCCCGCGACCTGGGGATTTTGACCGTCGGCGTCGTCACCAAACCTTTTTCATTTGAGGGTAATCGGCGCATGCAACAAGCCGAAAAGGGCATTGCCCAACTGCGCGAACACGTGGATGCACTCGTGGTCGTTCCCAATGACCGCTTGGTCGTCAACTACGCCAAAAAGCCCAATGTATCAATTCTTCAGGGCTTCCAAATCGTGGATAGCGTGCTCCGTCAAGGCATTCAAGGTGTGGCAGACCTCATCACCAAGCCGGGTATGATCAACGTGGATTTTGCTGATGTGCGCACGGTACTCGCAGGATCGGGGCAAGCGTTGATGTCCATTGGTACGGGGCAAGGGGAAAACCGCATCCAGCAGGCCATTGATGCCGCTATGGCTTCACCCCTGCTCGACGTCGAAATACGCGGGGCCAAGCGCGTCCTGATGAACATTACGAGCAACGAAAACATTCAATTGAGTGAAGTAGCTGAGGCGGCATCCACTATCGAAGCAATCGTGGACCCCGACGCAAACATCACTTGGGGATCCGTCATTGACCCAAATTTCCCCCCTGATCAAGTCAAAATCACGCTGGTGGCCACCGGGATTACCGTCATGCGTGACGACACGCGTGATGATACGCCGATCAACAACCAGCCCCCCAACAACGGCAATGGTGCGCTCGGCGGGCGTGGCAGCCTAGGCAATGGTGTTGGGCATGGACTGAATGGCCATGGGAATGGCACCAAAGGCCCACTGTCAGGGCAAGGCGATACCGGTACCCGCCCGCCGGATCGGGGGCAGTCCAATGGCGCCAATAATGGTACGCGTGCACCCGACCACACGCCACCTCCTGACCGCGGACAGCGCACCGTGCCACCATCCACGGAGCGGTCACCCCTCGATCGTGGAGTGCGGAGTAATTTTGGCGAGCCACGTCCCTACGACGACCCCAACATCAGCCTGCCTCCCTGGGCGCGTGACGATCCGAAGCGCAAGGACTCAAATAATTAATGCGGTGTTGTTTGATTATCCACCTAGACCCGATGCGGCCTAGGTGGATTTTTGTGGCATAATCAGAGTGAATTTCTGCTTTCCCCACAATAGTTCATGGAGCACAACCAAATGAGTAGCATGTTGGTCACCAATGGTCCGATTTATACCCTCGACCCAGCACAACCACAGGTTGCAGCACTCGGGATTCGCGATGGTGTGGTATGTGCCGCCGGATCGCTCGCCGATGTTCACGCGGTACTGCCGAACCCCACATACACCCTCGATTTACAAGGGAATGCGGTGATTCCCGGTTTGACCGATGCCCATGTGCACATTATTTCGCACGGGTTGTACATCCGTCAGGTGCGCCTCGATGGGCTCGACGATTTCGAGACGGTCTGTGCGCGTATTGCGGATGCCGCCCAAACGGTGCCCGCCAACACCTGGTTACAAGGCTGGGGCTGGGACCACACCTTGTGGGGTGGCCGTTGGCCAACTGCCGACGATCTCGAATCACTGGTACCCGGCCGCCCAGCGATTTTTCCCCGCAAAGATGGCCACTCGGCATGGGTCAACCATACTGCCATGCGCATCGCCGGTATCACACGCGACACTGCCGATCCCGTGGGTGGGCACATTGATCGTGACGCCAACGGCGATGCCACCGGAATTTTCAAAGAAACAGCCATTGACCTGATTCGTCGCCATATTCCCGACTATACCGACGAAGACCGTATCAATGCCACCAAAGACTGCTTTGCCGAAGGCTACCGCTATGGCATGGTGGGCATGCACGGGTTGACGGGTATGCGCCGTGACGGCTTCATCCATTTACGCGCCTTGCAAGAGCTCCGCCACCGTGGCGAGATGCCGGGGCGCGTGCTGATGTGCATTGACCCCAACGGCTTTGAACACATGCTCGAAATGGGTATTCGTAGTGGCATGGGTGATGACTGGTTGCGTATCGGCCAGTTCAAGTTCTTTGCGGATGGTACCTTGGGCTCTGAAACTGCCGACATGCTGGCGCCCTTCGAAGGCGGCACCAATCTCGGTCTGCCCACCATCTCCCGTGACGAAATCGTTGACTATGTGCGCCGTGCCAATCATGCCGGTATTGCGATTTCTGTGCACTGCATCGGCGATGGTTCTAACCGCAAAGTGCTCGATGCGGTGCAATCAGCACTGACATCGCTCCAACGCCCTGGCGAAAGCCTATTCGATACGTCCAAGCGGGTACTCACATTGCCCAACCGTATCGAACACTGTCAGTTATTGCATCCCACCGATATCCCCCGCTTCGCGGAGCTCAATGTGGTCGCATCCATGCAACCAGTGCACATGATCGGTGACATGGATACGGCGCAACGTCTATGGGGTGCCCGCAATGCAGGCAGCTATGCGTGGCGTGCCCTCGAAGCAAGTGGTGCCGTATTGGCACTGGGCTCCGATGCCCCCGTTGAATCACTCAACCCGTGGTACAGCATCTTCGGTGCGGTCACACGCCAGAAGCTCGATGGTACGCCGGCAGGTGGCTGGTACCCTGAACTGGCCATTAGTCGCATGAGCGCATTGCGTGGCTTTACTGTGGGTGCCGCATATGCGGCCAACAGCCATACTCGCCAAGGGACGTTGATGCCGGGGATGCTGGCCGATCTTGCGGTACTCACCCACGACCCGTTTAGCTGCGATGCCAGCGAATTGCAACATATCACTGCCCGATTGACCATGATCGAAGGCCGTATCGTCTATCGGAATGGATTCTAATTGATACGATTGGTACAGACGCATGGCCATGCGTCTGTACCAATCGCCATGCGTCTATACCGTGCCCGCAAAAATTCCCTCAAAATCCCCCTTGACAAGCAGATTGTGTTTGTGTTAAGATACACCACGTTGCCAAAACAGAGCCCCTCCACCGAGGGATTCGGCAATACGAAGCGAAACG
>JBEANH010000037.1:0-22857 GCA_041165505.1 Chloroflexota bacterium
CTACGGTCGCAATTAAATGCGGTGCTGCCGGCGCCGAAGTCCAACGTGGCAGCGAACATGTGCATGCCGATTCCGTAGCAACCACATTTGTGGATGCAGTGGGCGCCGGCGATTCGTTTAATGCGGGGATGGTCTATGCCATGGTGCAGGGCTGGCCACTCGCCAAGGCTGCCCGCCTCGGTACCGTGTGTGGCTCGTTGTCTACGCGAGCTGCCGGGGGGACGGCTGCCCAACCCACGCTAGCCGAAGCATTGCCATACCTCGAATGAAAGGATGTGTCCCATGCGTGATGTCATTGACGCCATTGATACGTGGCAACAGCGTGGTGAAAAGGTGGCTATTGCGACAGTCGTGCGCACGCTTGGCTCGTCGCCCCGTGGCATTGGCGCCAAAATGGTCGTCAGCGATCAGGGCAACATGGCTGGTTCGGTGAGTGGCGGCTGCATCGAAGGCGCCGTGTTTGCGGCCTGCCAAGACGCCATTCGTACCGGCCACGCCGCCCTGCTCCACTTCGGTGTAGCCGACGAAGCCGCCTGGGAAGTCGGTTTGGCGTGTGGGGGTGTCATTGATGTCTTTGTTGAACCACTCGCATAAGGGACTACGATGCAACACGCACTCTACCAACTGCTCAGGGCCGCGATTCGTGCCGAACATCCGGTGGCGCTTGCCACCGTCGTCAGCGGCGATGATATTGGTGCGCAGACGCTGATTCGCCCCGATATGGCACCGCTGAGTATGCTCACCGATGCCGTGTTGGTCGAAACAATCCAGCGCGACGCCGTGCGCATGCTCAACGACGAAGCCCAAGGAATTGTCAGCTACGGCACGCGTGAGATATTTATCGAAACGTATCCACCTCCGGCCACCATCATCATGATTGGGGCCGTGCATATTTCAATCGCCTTGACGGCCTTTGCGGCTCAGCTCGGCTTCCGTACGGTAGTCGTGGATGCACGGGCAGCCTTTGCCACGGGCGAACGCTTTGGACATGCTGACGAACTCGTACATGCCTGGCCCGACGAGGCACTTGTTGGCCGCCTGCACCCCAATACGGCGGTGGTGGTACTCACCCACGACCCCAAACTCGATGATCCAGCTCTGCTGGTTGCATTGCCTAGTCCGGCACGTTATGTGGGCGCATTGGGGAGCAAAAAGACGCACGCAGAGCGCGTGGTACGTCTGCGTGATGCGGGGCTCGCAGATGGGGATATTGCACGCCTGCATGCACCAATTGGTCTCAATATTGGCGGGCGCACCCCCAGTGAAATTGCGCTGAGTATCATGGCGCAGATTGTAGCGGTGCGCAATGGGAAATCCCCCGAGGTGCGCTCGTGAGAGTGGCATGCATGCTCCTCGCTGCCGGATTGTCGCGTCGGCTTGGCCAACCCAAACAACTCTTGCCGTGGCAGGGGACCACCTTGGTGCGCTATAGTGCCCAGGTGGCGCTGGCAGCGCAGCTCGATCCAATCGTGGTGGTGGTGGGGCATCATGGTGACGCGGTGCGAGCCCAGCTCCATGATCTCTCGCTTACGTGTATCGCCAATGACGCATACGCAGATGGCCAGGGGACATCGGTGGCGTGTGGAGCCACATGGGTGCTGACGCAGTCGCCAGCCTGTGATGCAGTCGTGGTCTTGTTGTGCGACCAGCCCTTTTTGACCGTGGCGCATGTGTCTGCGTGCGTGACTACGTGGCGCATGCATCGCCCCGATGCACTCGTGCCGCGGGTCAATGGGGTGCCCACCAATCCCGTGATTTGGGCTGGGCATCTGCTCCCACGACTGGCACAGTTGCACGGCGATCAAGGGGGACGCACCCTTTTTCGTGATGGTGCAGTAACCCCAGCATTCATGGAGTGTACCGATGCCGATCTGTTGATTGACATTGATACGCATGCCGATTATGCCGCGGTACAGCACAAAATTGGAGTGCGCTGAGATGCAACGACTGACCGTGGCAACCACACACAGTGTCGGATTAGTGGCACGACATAATATTAGTAATGCGCAGGGTCAGCGACTGATTTCCAAAGGGCGGGTGATTACCCAATCCGATGTCGAAATGTTGCTGGCGCAGCAGATTCACTTTCTCGATGTGGTGCGCTATGATGCCCACGACATAGACGAACATACGGCCGCAGCAGTTGTCGCCACCCGGTGTAGTGCCCGTGGGGTGACCATTCGTCCACCGCATCATGGGCGTGTGGATGTGCATGCCACGTGGGATGGTGCGATGATTGTTGATGATGCACAGCTGGCTGCTTGGCATACCATTGCTGGGGTAACGGTGGCGACGGTTCGTAGTGGCAGTGCGGTGCGTCGTGGTCAACGGGTGGCCACCATCAAAATATTACCATTTGCGCTCCCACACGATGCCATGCGCGCCACGCCAGCACCCGCACTCGCGGTGCAGCGCTACCGAGATACGCGGGTGGCTGTGGTGATTGTCGCCGATCCGGCCGTGTGGGAGCGTTTGGCACGGACCCATCTGACTGCACTTGTGGCCCGGTTGCGGGCGTTTCCCACTGTTGCATTAGCCGTCCATCATGTGCATGCCGATAGTGAAGCAACCACTGCCTGCATGCAACAGCTACGCACGTATGATGTGATTGTCACGTTGACCGAAACGTCAATCATGGATTATACGGATGTGGTGCCGATGGCAATCGAAGCGGCTGGCGGAGTGATTACCTGCTATGGGGCACCTGTAGAACCAGGAAACTTGTTGCTGTTGGGGCATATCGGTGACACACTGGTTATCGGTGCCCCCGGGTGTATCCGCAGCATGGCGCGGAACGTGGTAGATTTGATTCTCCCGCGCATTTTTGCGCGTGTGGCCCTGACGGCGGCAGACGTATATGCCCTCGCCAACGGTGGCTTGTTGGGTATGGAGGAAGCATCATGACGAGCGCGACTACACTTAAATCGCACATTTTGGTGGTTGATGATGAACCAGAGATGTGTAATATCTGTGCACGGGCCTTGCAGTCACGCGGGTATCAGGTGACTACCGTCCAAGATGCCAGCCAAGCCCCAGCGCTCATTTCGCAGGGGGCATATGACCTCTTGTTGACGGATCTGAAAATGCCTGGTGTGAGTGGACTCGAACTTGCGATGATGGCACGGCAGCGTGACCCGACTGCGGCGGTGGTGATGATGACTGCATTCGCATCGTACGAGCATCTGCATCAAGCCATGCAAAATGGTATTTCCGAATTCCTTCCCAAACCCTTTGATTTATCGCAATTGATATTGGCTGTTGCAGATGCATTGCACCGCCGTGATGTCATCCGTGACAACGTGCGGTTGCGTGCCCTCGAAGCGTTACGCATTGACAGTGAAATCTTGACGTCTACGCTCGATTACACGTTGTTGGTGCAGTACATGCTGAATTTGGCGATACGCTGGAGCGAATGGTCGGTGGCCGCGTGGCTGGTCGGTGACGAAAAAACGCCGTTGACGTCAGTAACTGTGGCCGATGCACAGTGGCATGTGTCCGTGGTGGGCATGGAGCTGGCACATCATGTGCTCAACACGCGTCAACTCACGTCGAGCCATGTTGAGGCGTTCACGCACAGCAAATACGCGATTCACACGGCCATGGCGGTGCCGTTGGCATGGGGGACATTCCAAGGGGTGCTCATGATTGGGACAGTTGATGCGCACCCCAATCTCCCCACAGTGAGTGAACTCATCACGTTGCTTGTCAGCCAAAGTGTGGCTGCACTTCGTAATGCGGAGACCTACGGCGCCATGTCGAATTTGTATCATCGGCAGCGGCAGATCGAGGTCATGAAAGACGAGTTTATTGCGATTGCGTCACACGAATTACGGACGCCACTCACCATGGTTGTCGGGTATGCGGATATGTTGAGTCGGGCACTGCACGACGAGAATCAGGTGCATGCGGCGGAAATCCATGCGAATGCGTTGCGCATGCGTGAAGTGGTCGAACGTATGACACAACTACAGAAGACGAATCTCGACACCGAGCTCACCGTGAGTGAATTGCAGATGGAGCCACTCGTGGCTCAGGTGGTACAGCAGGTTGGCACGCGCTTCCCGCTGATGCGTGTGCATACGCAGATAGATGTAGCACCACAGCCGATGCGGAGTGATGCGCAGTGGATGCGGGTGATTTTGGCGCAGCTCATCGGCAATGCGGCCACGCATGCACAGCGTGACACGATTAATGTGCATGTGCACTACGAATACCCGGCATTTGCACCAACGTCGTTGCGTAGTGATTCGCGGCAGTGGATGACCATAACCGTGAGTGATTTGGGTGTGGGGATTGATATGCGTGAGCAGCTGCACGTGTTTGGCTCGTTTGTACAGCTCAATCATTCGCTGACACGGGTGCATGGGGGGAGTGGGCTCGGGTTGACACTCGTCTACGACATGGTGCAACGTCTCGGTGGCTTTGTGATGATGTCGAGTAGAGTAGGAGTGGGAACCACGTTTGTGGTGATGATTCCTGCGATTACGCCGGCGCTCTAGTGGGCGCTCTGCGTGCGATAGAGTGCCAACGCAATTATTCACAAAAATTTCCCCGTCACATTGAAAAATATGGTACTATCAAATATGGATGTATACCGTAACTGATGTGTGGTTTTGACACCCACATATTTTGGACAGTATACTACTTTGTGAAAGCGTTCATTAAGTCGGAGGGCGTGTTACATGCGGATACGTAATGCCGTACTAGTGGCCCTCGCGATTGGCGCTGTGATGTACTTTGGTCTCGGGCTCGTATTCCCTCGTGAGGACCTACACATTTCGGTGAAAGCGGAAGCACTGATGTGTATTGGTGGAGCGATGGATGCGGCGCACCCAGGTGAATGTGCGTCTGGCTTCCCAATCACGAATTCACTGGTGACAACAATCATTGTTGATGTGTTGTTGGTGCTGACGGTAGTTTTCGGGGTACGCAGGGCACAACTCGTGCCACGTGGCTTCCAAAACTTCGTGGAGTTGGTTGTGGGGACGTTTTACGATTTTGCCGTAGGCGTCGACAAGAAGAATGTTGCCAAGTTCTTCCCATTTGCAGCGACAGCATTTCTGTTGATCATCCTTTCAAACTTGCTCGGGTTGCTACCCGGGGCGGGGAGCATCGGTATGTGTCAGCCGTATGCACATGCCGCCACTGCAGGTGCTGAAGGTGGGCATGCTGCGAGTGTGTATGCGGGTTGGCCACTTACGTGTGGAGCAGACGAGTTGTTGGTGCCCTATTTGCGTGCGCCATCAGCCGACCTCAACATGACATTGGCACTCGGGTTGATTTCAGTGACACTGATTCAGTACTTCGGGCTCAAGGCATTGGGTTGGGAGTATTTGGTGCGGTTCTTCAATTTCCGCGAAGGACCGATGTTCACTGTGATTGGGCTCATCGAGTTGATTTCGGAAGTCATCCGTATCGTCTCGTTTGCCTTCCGTCTTTTTGGCAACATTTTCGCTGGTGAAGTGGTGCTTGTCGTATTGGCGAGTCTCTTCCCCTACATGTTGCCGTTGCCGTTCTATGCATTCGAAGTCTTTGTGGCTGCAATGCAGGCAATCATTTTCTCTGTATTGACATTGGTGTTCATGTCAATGGCCACCCAGGCGCATGGTGGTGGTCACGAAGATGCCGAACACGGGGCAGCCGCCCACTAGGATGTGTGTGTGTTGGTGACATTCGTTAATTACGTACGCAAAGAGGAGAGTTGTCATGACCGACGAAGGACTTCGTTTTGTGGCTATGGCGTTGGCCATTGGTTTGGGCGCAATCGGGCCCGGTGCTGGTATCGGTGTCGTGTTTAGTGGTGCCTTGCAGGCTATGGGTCGCAACCCAGAGGCTGAAGGTATGTTGC
Source organism: Chloroflexota bacterium (assembly GCA_041165505.1). Classification (GTDB taxonomy): domain Bacteria; phylum Chloroflexota; class Chloroflexia; order Chloroflexales; family Roseiflexaceae; genus UBA965. The sequence continues at coordinate 5,849 of JBEANH010000037.1, forward strand.
GCACATACATGTTCTTGGGCTTCGCCTTGGCCGAAGTGCCCTTCATTTTGTCGTTGGTGTTCGGTCTGTTGATTGGCTTCAGTATTATCTAGTTTCGATGTTGTGACATGACGAGTGCATGTTATGCATCTACGAGGAGCGATGCTTTGGAAAAACTAGGCATTAATTGGGGCTTGTTGATTGCGCAGATATTCAACGTCATCTTCTTGGTGTGGATGTTGTCGCGCTTTCTTTTCAACCCCCTCATCAATCTCTTGGCAGAGCGCACCAAGCGTGTCGAAGAGAGCTTGCGCGAAGCCGACAAGGTGCGTGAGCAGATGGCCACACAGCGCAAAGAAAACGAAGCCGAGCAGGCCAAGGCACGCCAAGAGGCTGCCGGGGTGATGGCTCAGGCGCAGGAACGCGCTCGTGTACAAGAGCAAGAGATCATCAATCAGGCCCGCGCCGAAGCCGAGCGCATCAAGGCTGAGGCTCGTGCCAATGCCGAGCAAGAGCTGAGCCGCATGGCTGGTGAATTCAAGAACCAGGCTGCCACATTGGTCACCGAAACGGCTGCCAAGGTACTGGGTGCTGAGCTCAAGGGCAATCACAAGCAATTAATCGATGAGTCGTTGGGCCGATTGGGGCGCAACAACTAATTGTGCAGAGCCGGCAGGTGTGTCACGCATCTGCAAGCGAGGTAAAACGTGAGTACATCTGATGCACAGATGATTGCAAAGGCCCTCCAAGAGGCATCACAGCAAGCCATGCTCAAGGCCCTCAAAGCTGCCGCAGTTGCGGTGAGTGCGGGTGCTACGAGTGCGGACGCAGTCAATGCCAAACTGGGAGCCGATGCACCGCGTGAAGTCAAGAACCTGGTCGTTACCTTGGGCGCCGCCGGCACACTCAACGTGCTCGAATCGGTGAGCAAGGCCTTCGAACGGGCGACACAGCGTGGCACGCAGGCTGTTGATGCGGCGGTGGTGAGTGCAGTGGCACTCAGCGATGCCGAACAGGCTGCGGTGGCTGCCGACTTGCGTGGGAAATATGGTGAGAGCCTACAGGTCAGCTTCAGCATTGACGAGTCACTTATCGGTGGCTTGATCGTGCGTGTTGGTGATCAAGTGCTAGACAACAGCTTGCGCACACGCCTCAGTGCCGTGCAACGCAGCATGTTGGCTGGCTAGGCAATGACCGCCTGAGTCAAGGAGACGCGCGCCGGCGCGCAGTATACCACTCGCGCCGCGACAATTACGATTGAGGTGCCAGACATGGCCGTAGCAGCAAACGACATTTATCAGCGTCTGCTGAAAAGCATCCAAGAAGGTGCTGACGTCCGTCCCAAGATGATGAACGTCGGTACAGTGATTTCGGTGGGCGATGGTGTCGCCCGTATCAGTGGTCTCGAACAGGTCATGGCGTCAGAGTTGCTCGAATTCCCCGTCAAAGCCGGGCGAAGCGAGGCAGTCTTTGGTGTGGCCTTGAATCTCGAGCGTGATACGGTCAGTGCCATCGTGTTGGGTGACTACCTTTCCATTCAGGAAGGTGACCAAGTCAATGCCACCGGTCGTATTATTTCCGTTCCCGTCGGCCAATCATTGGTCGGGCGCGTGGTCAACGCGCTTGGTCAAGCGATTGACGGCAAAGGTGCAATCAACAGCGACGTGGTTCGCCCCGTCGAGCGCATCGCACCCGGTGTAATGGATCGCCAATCGGTGAACACCCCTGTGCAGACCGGTATCATTGCAATTGACGCCATGATTCCGATTGGGCGTGGGCAGCGTGAGTTGATTATCGGTGACCGCCAGACGGGTAAAACCGCCGTGGCCATTGACACCATCATCAACCAAAAGGGCAAAGGGCTCTATTGTATCTATGTAGCCATTGGTCAGAAGCGTGCCCAGGTTGCCCAGATCGTGGGGTACCTCGAGCGCTTCGGTGCCATGGAATACACCACCGTCGTGGCCGCCACGGCGTCAGAATCAGCAGCGTTGCAGTACATTGCGCCGTATGCGGGATGTGCCATCGGCGAAGAAGTCATGGAAAACGGCGTCACCATCAACGGTGAAGAGGTCCGCGATGCCCTGATTATCTACGACGACCTTTCCAAGCATGCCACTGCATATCGCCAGGTGTCGCTGTTGCTCCGCCGCCCTCCAGGCCGCGAAGCCTACCCTGGTGACGTCTTCTACTTGCACTCACGCTTGCTCGAGCGCGCAGCCCGGCTCAGCAATGAAAAGGGTGGCGGTTCGTTGACGGCATTGCCCATTATCGAAACGCAGGCCAACGACGTGTCTGCCTATATTCCGACCAACGTGATTTCGATTACCGACGGTCAGATTTATCTCGAATCTGACTTGTTCAATGCGGGTATCCGCCCAGCCTTGAACATCGGGTTGTCGGTGTCCCGCGTAGGGAGCTCGGCGCAGACGCGTGCGATGCGTTCAGTTGCAGACCGCCTCAAGCTCGACTTGGCGCAGTTCCGCGATTTGGCCGCATTTGCGCAGTTTGCCTCAGACCTCGATGCGGCCACCCGTGCCCAGATTGATCGTGGTTCACGCCTCCAAGAAGTTCTCAAGCAGCCACAATTCCAGCCGATGCCTCTCGAGGAGCAGGTCATGGTGATTTTTGCTGCCACCAACGGCTTCATTGATGGTGTACCAGTGAGCAAGGTCGGCACGTGGAAGAGTGATTTCCTGCAGTTCATGCGCACGGTGCACCCAGAAGTCGGCAAGGGGATTTACGACAATCGCCTCGACCGCAAGTTCCCCGCACCTGAATTGCGTGCCAGCCTCGAAGCGGCCATCAAGGAATTCAATCAGACGAGTAGCTATAGCGAGTAGGTCGCGGATGGAGGGCAGCGGTTTCGCTGCACTCCATCAATTAACGGAAGAGGGAAACGGTGCCAAGTACACGTGAAATCCGACGACGCATTCGCTCCGTGCGTAACCTGGCGCAAATCACCCGCGCCATGGAGATGGTCTCGGCGTCGAAAATGCGTCGTGCGCAACGCAACGTGCTTGCGACCCGGCCGTACGCCGATCGACTCCGCGATGTCATGAGTAGCCTTACTGCGCGTTCAAGTGGTTCGCGCAAGGGGACACTCCTCGAAGTGCGACCCGAAGTCAAATCCGTGGCGTTGATTCTCATCACACCAGACCGCGGTTTGGCTGGGAGCTTGGTAGCTAATATTTTGCGGCGCACGGCGCGCTTCATCCTGGATGAACGCGAAAAAGGGCATACCGTCAAAGTCATGGCTATCGGCAAAAAGGGGCGCGATTTCTTGACACGCAGTGGTCAAGATTTGACGGCCGAAGTCACGAAACTCGGTGATTATCCAAAGCTCGTTGATGTCCTCGGCGTAGCCACGAATGTCATCGAAGGTTTCTTGAAGGGCGAATTCGACGAGGCCTACGTCGTCTATAGTCAGTTCGTGAACACGTTGGTGCAACGCCCGGCAGTGCGACGCATTTTGCCGGTCGAAGCCGAATCCGGTGGCGATGTTGCCAAGGGGAGTGAGTTCAACTTTGAGCCTGACCAAGATATCGTCTTGAAAGAGCTCTTGCCTCGCTTTGCCGAAGTACAAATCTATCAGTCGGTGCTTGAGTCCATCGCCAGTGAGCATAGCGCTCGTATGGTGGCCATGCGCAACGCGACTGACAACGCCAAGGAATTGCGCCGCGAATTGACCTTGACGTACAACAAGACTCGTCAGGCCAATATTACCAAGGAAGTCTCTGAGATTGCCTCGGGTGCGGCAGCCCTAGCGGATAGTTGATGTCTGCGTGTGGTTTGCCCACACGATACGTGCTGGAGGAAGGTATATGGCTCAGGTGACAGGGGAGATTACCGAGATTATTGGTGTGGTAGTCAACGCCAAATTCCCGGAAGAAAACACTCCCAGTATTTACAACGCTATCGAAATTCCCATGCCCGATGGTAGCAAGCTCGTCGCCGAAGTGCAACAGCACTTGGGTGGGGGCTATGTGAAAGCGGTAGCCATGGGTACGACCGATGGTCTCAAGCGCGGTGTGCAGGCCGTTGATACCGGCAGCGCCATCGCAGTGCCCGTGGGCCCCAAAACCCTCGGACGCGTCTTTAATGTGACTGGTGACCCGATTGACGGTGAAGCCGACGTGGAGGCTAGCGTCGAACGCCGCCCCATCCACAATCGCCCACCGCTCCTCGAAGAGCAGTCCACCCAAGCCCAAGTCTTTGAAACGGGCATCAAAGTCATTGACTTGATTGCACCGTTTACCCGTGGTGGTAAAACCGGTATCTTTGGTGGTGCCGGTGTGGGTAAGACCGTCGTCATCCAAGAGTTGATTGCCAATATCGCCAAAGAACAGTCGGGATACTCCGTCTTTGCTGGCGTGGGCGAGCGCTCGCGTGAAGGCAACGACCTCATCCACGAAATGAAAGATGCCCGCATTGACGATAACACCACCGTCTTTGACAAGACCGTCATGGTCTTTGGTCAGATGAATGAGCCGCCCGGCGCACGCTTGCGTGTGGCCTTGACGGCCTTGACGATGGCCGAGTACTTCCGCGACGAAGGCCGCGACGTGCTCATCTTCATTGACAACATTTTCCGCTTCGTGCAGGCTGGTTCAGAAGTCTCCGCGTTGCTCGGTCGTATGCCGTCGCAGGTAGGGTACCAGCCCACCTTGGGTACCGAGATGGGTGAGCTCCAAGAGCGCATCACGTCAACCAAGAAGGGCTCGATTACCTCGATGCAGGCCGTCTACGTGCCAGCCGACGACTACACCGACCCGGCCCCGGCGACCACCTTTGCCCACCTCGACGCCACCATCTCGCTCGAGCGCAGTATTGCCGCCAAGGGTATCTACCCCGCCGTGGACCCACTTGCGTCAACGAGCCGCATTCTCGACCCCAACATCGTCGGCGAAGAACACTACCGTGTGGCACGCCAGGTGCAGATCGTGTTGCAGCGCTACAAAGACCTGCAAGACATCATCGCCATCTTGGGCGTCGAAGAACTCTCCGACGAAGACAAACTGACCGTGTCACGCGCCCGCAAAATCGAGCGCTTCTTCTCGCAGCCGTTCACGGTGGCACAGCAATTCACGGGTCGTGCCGGCAAGTATGTGCCGATTGCCGATACCGTGCGTAGCTTTGCCCGCCTGCTCGCTGGTGAAGTTGACCACGTTCCCGAGCAGTTCTTCTTCTTGCAGGGCTCACTCGACGAAGTCATCGCTGCCTACGAGGCAAGTAAGTAATCCCTCCACCCACCCCCGTGCAGACTGTGCGGGGGTGGGTGGCCTGATGGAGGTGCCGAGATGCCACTTCATCTCGAAATTGTCACGGCTGAGCGCCATATCCTTTCGGATGATGTTGATCAGATTAATGCGCCGACGCAAGATGGCCGTATCGGTATCCTGCCCAAGCACATGCCCCTGATTACTGTCCTCTCCGAAGGCGAATTGAGCATTATCAAAGGGGGCGTTCGTACAGAATTTGCCGTCTTTGGTGGCTTCATGGAAGTGCTTCCAGACCGTGTCACGATTTTGGCTGATTCGTGTGATCGCTCTGACGAAATTGACATCGAACGTGCTGAAGAAGCACGCCGTAGTGCCGAAGAGCGCATTGCACAACGCAAATCCGACCAGGATTTGGCACTTGCAGAAGCAGATTTGCGTCGCTCGTTGATGCAGATTCGTGTTGCGCAAGCACGCAAAGCCAAAAATAACGCCTAAATACGGCTACGACGAGCCCGGTACCGTGCGTACCGGGCTCGTCGTGTATCGCGTGGTATGGTACAATACCCCTGAGAATAGCGTTTGTACAGATTGGATGCGGATACGCTATGGCCCGCAAAATCGGTATTGACTTGGGCACTGCCAATGTGCTCGTCTATGTGCGCAACCGTGGCATCGTCTTGTCGGAGCCCTCGGTAGTCGCCATTTCCAACCGGGATAATCGTATCAAAGCGGTCGGCTCTGATGCCCTCGCCATGCTCGGGCGTGAACCCGAAAGCATCGAGGTCGTGCGCCCGATGCGCAACGGCGTCATCGCCGACTACGACATCACCGAGGCGATGCTCAAGCATTACATCAGCAAAACCAACGGCCGCTTTAGCATGAGCAAACCCGATGTGATGATAAGCATTCCGGCTGGCATTACTTCTGTGGAAATGCGTGCAGTGCGCGAAGCCGCGTTGGCGGCAGGTGCCCGTCGCGCCTATCTTATCCGCGAACCACTGGCTGCAGCTATTGGTGCCAATATCCCCATCGCCAAACCATCAGGCAACATGATTATTGACATTGGTGGTGGTACCACCGAAGTCGCCGTCATCTCCCTCAACGATATCGTTGCCTGGAGTTCGGTGCGCGTGGGTGGCAATCGCTTTGACGATGCCATCATGCAATATATCAAGCGCAAATACAACTTGATTATCGGTGAGCGTATGGCCGAAAGCGTCAAAATCGAAATCGGTTCGGCCGTCTCCATGAGCCGCCCGCTCCAGATGCAGGTGCGTGGGCGTGATCAAGTCGCCGGGTTGCCCCGCACCATCGAAGTCAACTCAAGCGAAATCACCGAAGCCATCCAAGAGCCACTCGACCATGTGACTAATGCGGTGCGCCGTGTGCTCGCCGAAACACCCCCTGCCCTTGCGGAAGACCTGATTGACAAAGGCATGGTGATGACGGGTGGTGGCTCGATGCTACGTGGCATCAACGACCTGCTGACGGACGTAACCGGCGTGCCTTGCTATGTGGCCGACCAACCTGCCAACTGCGTGGCCATCGGCACGGGTATGGCCCTCGAATACCTCGATGTCTTGCATGATAGCCTTTCTGGCGATGAATTGAATTAATACGGCATGGAACAACACCTCAACCCGCCCAAAACGGGCCTGGTCCTCGAAATCGGTAGTGGCGATAACCCAAATCCACGTGCCGACATTTTGGTTGACAAATTTCTCTTCGACAATACGGAACGCGGTGGTGACATCGTCATTGATCGCCCGATTGTGGTGGCGGATGCGCATCATCTTCCGTTTCGTGATGGCGCATTCGACTATACCATCTGTTCGCATATTCTCGAACACATGGATGACCCCAAACAGTTCGTCTCCGAACTCACACGAGTCTCCAAAGCGGGCTACATCCAAAGTCCATCCGAAATCGCAGAGCGACTCTTTCACTGGTCGTTTCATCGCTGGTATGTCAATCTCATCGGCGATACGATTGTGCTCCACCCACGTGAGCCGCACGAGCCGTTCGGTGAATTCTTTGACTATTTGTATGCGTATAATCCGGCGTATTACCTGTTTCAACGCAGTATGCCACACCTTTTTTGGGTCGAGAAAGAATGGCATGGCACGTTGAATGTGGAAGTCCGTGACACCTCCCCCCTCGATTTCCATGATCCGGCACAGCTCCGCGCCTTGGTGGCACCACGCATGGGTACCTTTACGCTTATCGGGTTGCTCCTCGTTAGCGACGTGGCACGGCGCATTCCCGCAGCATGGCGCAACCGTATTCGCCGCCTGCTCCGCCGGAGTTATCTATAAGCCGCATCATTATGGTGGCAGCAAAGAGCAGTCATGGTCGTACATCTCATCAAACCAGTCCGCCGTACTACGGTAAGCTATGTAACCACACCGCTTGTCCGCGCCGCATCGTATGCACTGGTTCGTGCCCACTGGACGCGCCCAGAAGTGGATCTGGGTTATATGCAATTTGCCCCTGGTGACATCCTCGAAGAGCATTTTTATACCGATGCCTGGTACAACATCTTTGCCATCTTTCGGGCAGACGGTAGTCATCGTGGCTGGTACTGTAATGTGACACGCCCAGCCCAGATAACGCCACACACTATCGTGTCGTGGGATCTCGAGCTGGATTTGTTTGTGAGTAGTGATACCACGCAACTCATCCGCCTCGACATAGACGAATTCGAAGCACAATCCTATGCCACCACAGCGCCCGACACCTATCGTGCGGGTTGGGACGCACTCGCCCGTCTCGAAGCCATGGCACGGGCAGGCCAGCCCCCTTTTGACCGAAAGGAACGCTACCCATGAGCAGACCACTCGGTATTGCACTGGTCGGATATGGCGCTATTGGGCGTTTGCATGCTAGTGTGATTCAGCTCCTCCCCCAACTCTATCCCACACTCGCCTATCGCCCCCAGCTGGTTGCGGTGTGTGCGGGTGGACCACAGAGTCAGGCCAACGCCCGCCGTGATTATCCACACCTGCCCCAGCGCTCCTATGAAGAAATACTGGCTCTGCCAACAGTGGACGTGGTTGCGATTTGCACACCGACTGCGGTCCATGCAACACAGGTTGCAGCGGCGCTCCAGGCGGGGAAGCATGTGATGTGCGAAAAACCGCTGACCGTTGACCCTGTCCGTTCCGCCGAACTGGTTGCACTGGCTACAAGCCAGCAGCGTATGCTGGTACTCAACCACCACTTTCGCCGGATTCCTGCAGTGGCGACGGCGCGACAGCTGATTGCCCAGGGACACTTGGGCGTACCGATTAGTGCCCATCTGCGCTATTTCCGTGCGAGCAATGTTTCTCCCGAACGTCCGTTGACATGGCGCTTTCTCGGGGATGCGGGTGGTGTGCTCGTGGATCTCGGCTCGCATCTGATTGATTTGTGCCAGTATCTGTTTGCCAGCCCAATTGTGCGCGTCCAAGCCCAACTCCATACGGCAGTGCCACAGCGCCCAGATGGGCAGGGGCAGCGCGTGGATGTCACTAGTGATGATGTGGCTTGGCTGGGTGCCCGGCTGGCAAATGGCATGCGAGTGACCATCGAGGCCTCCAAAATGGTGCCGGGTGCCGCTGACGACATCCGCATCGAAGCCTACGGCCATCAGGGCAGTATCATGATTGATACGCTCAATGCGAATGCACTCACCCTCGGGACGGCACCCCAGGCGGCCGCCATGCAACAAACACTGGTGTGGAATCGCCAGACGCCAGCGGCTACACTCCCTAGTGCCGAAACTGCGACGGGGATTTTTTCGTGGCATGCTGCCGCGTGGGAAACGATGCTGGCCGCACTCGCAGGTGATACCCGTGATGTCTGTGATGGTGCTGCCGGATTAGCCGTTGACCGGGTGATTGCGGCGGCGCGGCAGAGTGCGGCGCACGATGGTGCATGGCAAGAGGTGATGCAATGATGATTCCTGCGACTGCTGCTGGTCTCGATTGGCTGGCCATTTGGCGTGACATGTACGAACGTGAACGCGCCCAGGGAGAAGCGGCCACCCATCCCGACATGGAACGGAGTAGCGATCATTATGCGACTGCGGCTGCCCGCTTTGCCCGCAACGCCAAACGTGTCCCTCAGCCGGATGCGGTAATGCGTTGGCTGTTGCCACAGCTGGTACGGGGAGACACCGTGCTGGACATTGGTGCGGGGAGTGGTCGCTACCTGCCGCCGCTGGTTGGCGCTGGATGCCACGTAGTCGCACTCGAACGCTCACCAGCCATGGTGGCACAGATGCACCTGTTGGTGACCGAGCAATACTTGGCCAATGTGACCATCGTCCCCGAATATTGGCCGCCCCCCACACCCGTGACGGGTGATGTGGCACTGGCCGTGCATGTGCTCTACGCCCTCCCCGATATCGCACCATTTGTGCAGACCATGCAGACGGCGGCACGTAAATTGTGTGTGTTGGTGCTGGGTGTACGTCACCCGACGACGCCTGTGTTGCCCCTGTGGCAAGCGTATCATGGGGAGCCACGTCTGCCGTTGCCCGGTGCCTATGAGTGCCTCAATGCCTTGGCGCAGCTCGGCATTCATGCCCATCTCAATATGCTTCCAGTGGGGAATCCGATTCAATATGCGAGCCTGGCCGAGGCTGTGGCTGAGACCTGCTTTCGCCTGCGTGTGCCCTACGATGAGCCACATCAACAGCGGATTGCAACGCTGATTCAGACGCATTGGCATATCAATGACGCTGGAGAAGTGATTGTGCCGGGTACTCCACCCGCCAATGCGGTTATCTGGTGGCATCCCACCCCCGCATAATGTGCGAGTGGCGAGTCAGTCTGCACCATCATGCCGTGTATGGTATACTTTGAGTAGTTGCATGCGTGAGGGTGCACCATGGATACGTTGGAGACCATCGCGCAAGAGATTCGTGATTGTCGTGCCTGTGTCTTGTGTGAATCGGCAACGAACCCGGTCCCTGGGGAGGGGCCTGTTACTGCACGAGTCATGTTTATTGGCGAAGGTCCTGGTGCCCAAGAAGACCGCCTCGGGCGGCCGTTCGTGGGGGCGTCGGGTCGAGTATTAGATAGTCTGTTGCGCTGTGCGGGGCTTGATCGGACGCAGGTGTTCATTGCGAATGTGGTCAAGCACCGACCACCGGATAACCGCGATCCACTCCCCGCAGAAGTTGATGCGTGTCTGCCGTTTTTACGGCGTCAAATGATGCTCATCAAGCCGCATATTGTGGTTCCCTTGGGTCGTCACGCAGCAGCACGGTGGATACCAGATGTGCGTATCACTCAGGTGCACGGGGTGCCACATACCATCAACAACGTGGTGGTTATCCCGATGTTGCATCCGGCGACCGCACTCTATCAGCCGAGTAATCGTGCAATACTCGAAGCAGATTTTGTAGCACTCGGTGAGTACATCAATACGCATCTCCCCGATGCGCGTGTGTGATAAAGGAATGATGCATGAAGACCTACCAACTCTCATCGCTAGGGCGCCGCAACGTACTACTGTTGATGATTGGTGCTGCACTCATTTGGATGTTTGCGGTATGGGTGTTTCAGTCAACGTTAGCAATTAGTGTCAGCGACACACAGGGGACGCTGGACGCGCTTCAGGCCACGATAAGTGAAGGCCTGAGTGTAGATCGTGCGGTACCCGCCTTGTTCATGGTGGTACTGATGGTCGCTGCACCGCTGACCATGTGGAATATCGGCATGGAATGGGGTGTGCGCTACACGCCGAATGCTGATGGACTGCGCTATCAATCAACGGGGATTTCCATGTTGATTCCATGGACCAGTATTGGTGAAATTCGTGTGATTGATGCAGATAGTGATGAACCAAGTCACGAGCTCCGTCTCAAAGTTGATCCAACCACGCAAATCACTAATCCGCTTTTACGTCTGCTCCATGCTCAAGCGTATGGGCGGGCCGTGTTGCCAATTTATGCGGGCATTGAACACCGCGAAGAGCTGATTGACGAAATCCGCCGGCGTGCTGGGCTTAATTAGGTGCCGAAATAATTGCTCACGATGTTTGGGGACATCCCACGGAGTGGTGGTGTCGTGACGTGCAACGTGTACGGGTGACCCGTTTGGTATACGCATACGTATGAGATTCGTTGGTTTTTTTATGACACAGAAAGGACTTTGGTAGCACGGGTGCTACCGTATTGACGCGATGACAAACAAACAGCGATTACGCGTAATTCCCCTCGGCGGTGCCGGGGAAGTGGGCCGCAACATGTGGGTAGTCGAATATGGTGACGACATTGTCGTACTCGACTGCGGTGTCATGTTCCCCGAAGCCGAAATGCTCGGTGTGGATTTGGTATTGCCGGATATTGGCTATTTAAAAGAGAACATGTCACGAGTACGGGCCATCGTGCTGACCCATGGCCACGAAGACCATGTTGGCGCATTGCCATATGTACTCCCCGAGCTCGATTTCCCCCCCGTCTATGGGACGCCACTCACGATTGGTATGGTCACACACAAACTCAAAGAGCATCGTATGCTCGACCAGACCAAGCTCCACAAATTTGTGGCAGGTGATACGTTGCCGATTGGGGTGTTTCGTATCGAAACCTTCCATTTGGCGCATTCGATTCCCGATACCGTGGGTTTGGCCATTAACTCACCGGTCGGCATGGCTGTCTACTTGACCGACTGGAAATTCGACCATACTCCGGTGGACAAACGCCCCACCGATATTGCGGCAATTACCGCACTGAGCCAACGCAACCCGTTGGTGCTAATTACCGACTGTGTGCGTGTGGAGGCGTCAGGATTCACCCCCAGCGAACGGGTAGTAGGTGATTCACTCGATGCCATCTTTGCCACTGCTCCAGGTCGCATCATCGTGGCCACTTTTGCATCCAACATCTCACGCGTGCAACAGGTCATTGATTCGGCCGAAGCATATGGGCGCCGCGTACTGTTGGCCGGGCGGAGCATGGAAAACAACTTCCGGATTGCACATGAGCTCGGATACCTGCGGGTACAGCCAACTACGCTGGTGCGTGGCAACGAAGCTGCCACACTCCCCGACGATCAGTTGGCAGTGATGAGCACCGGTAGCCAGGGTGAGCCGATGGCTGCGCTCGCACGTATGGCCAACCGCGACTACCCCAATTTGCGCATCAAAGCAGGTGACACGGTGGTTGTATCTGCGACTCCCATCCCCGGCAACGAAGTATCGGTGTCGCGGGTTATCAACAACCTCTTCCGGATTGGTGCTGATGTCATCTACGGGCCAGAAGCCAAGGTGCATGTGTCGGGGCACGCCGCCCAAGAAGAGCTCAAAATGCTCTTGGCCATGCTCCGTCCACAGTATGTCATTCCCTTCCATGGCGATTACCGCCACATGGTGCTCTATCGCAAATTGGCGATTGGTATGGGGATGTCGTATACGGCGGATAACGTCTTTGTGCTGGAGAACGGCTCTGTGATGGAGTTTGCACCAGGCTTTGGCAAAATGGTCAACAAAATCCCCGTCAACTATATCTACGTGGATGGAACCACGGTGGGCGACGTAAGCCAGATTGTGGTGCGCGACCGTCAGCTGTTGGCCCGTGATGGAGTCATGATTGTGGTGGTGACCATTGACCGCCATTCGGGTGAGCTCATCGGTGGTCCCGACGTGTTAACACGTGGTTTTGTGCAGGTGAGTGAATCAGAAGCGCTCGTGGAATCGACGCGCAACGTGGTGCGCCGGCTCCTGCAACACAAAAATGACAGCACCGAAATTGATGCTGCCTTTGTGATTCGTAAAATCAAAGATGGTGTCGGAGATCATCTCTACGAGCAGACCCGGCGCCGCCCTGTGGTGCTGCCAATCGTCACCGAAGTCTAGGTGCTGGCGGGAACATGATGGGCCTGCAAACGGGTGTGGAGCTGCTGGCGTAGCTCGCGCACCCGTTCGCGGAATTCACTGGTGCGGATGCCATCCGTCCACATGATGGCTGCGTCTTCGCCGTTGTCGGTGTAGTAGCGTTTGCGTTCACCACTAATGCGAAAGCCATACTTGACGTAGAGCTGTTGCGCCACCGTGTTTGAAACGCGCACTTCTAGTGTGAGTTGTTCGGCACCGAGGTCGTATGCTTGGTCAATTAATCCGAGCAACAACAGTTCGCCTATCCCCTGCCCGCGAAAATCGCGATGAACGGCAATCGTGGTGATGTGCCCCTCTTCGAGACTCAACCAGATGCCCGCATAGCCGACTACAGGTGAACGGGGTGTATCGGGTGATGGCAACGTGGCAGGTGACCCTGCGACGTATGTTTGGATGCGTTGCCACCACGAACGCGGTGTACTGTGGCCCGGTAATTGGGTCGAGCTCCGCACCACAATATAGCGACTTTGGCGCTCGTTGCGCAGTTCGTTTTGGTAGGTGGCCATTGACCAAGGATGTGGAAAGCTTTGCACATCGATGGTATGGACGTCGGCGAAATCGTCGATGTGCATGCGATCGATGAAGTAATACACCGGCACTCCCCTATGGCGTGGTTAAGACTATCCCCCACGGGAGTTGGTACTGCCAGTGAGGGAAACATGCATCAAAGAAACACTCTATTTGATGATGGTGGCCGACTGGACCTGTATAAATGACGGATACAGGCCGTCGCGACCGTATTGACCACCACTCTGGAATGTCCCCGTGACTTCGACTTTGCCCCACACGTAGCTGTTGTTGATGCCCACGTTCAGCTCGGCAGATTTGTCCGGTGGGAATCCTTCCATCCAGATAATTTTGCCGATGGGTTGTGGGCTTGAGCCATCTTCTTCGGTGGCGATACCCTCGGCCAACACGTAGATGGCAGAGTTCCAGAAATAATAGCCCTGTGTGGTAATGGTCTGCCCGTTGTACTGTTCGGGACGGTCAGCCAAATCGAAGATACTGACTTTGCCGTCGCCGAGTGGCACGTTTTCGACACGTTCTTCTTTGGTGATGATTTGTTCGATGACTTCGGCCCCACGCACCGCTAGACGGTACGGATAGCGCCCGTCAGGTCCGAATGCACCTGCTTCGAGTGTGCCCGTGAGTTTGACGAATCCGTAGGTGGAATCACCGGGCCGGTGGAGTTTGAGCAGAATATCGTCAGCGAGTTTGTCAACCCAGATAGCATCGCCGAGTGGCTGTGCATCGAGCCCGTTGTCGAGGGTGCTCACACCGGATACGAGCACCGAGATCGGTTGCTCGCCAGTTTTGAGCAGGTATGCGCCAGCAACAGCAATCTCTTTGCCAACATACGTGTCAGAGGCAGCGGTGACATCAGCAATATGCAACGTGTTGTCACTGAAGAGCCCACAACTGGTGATACTCAGCATCAACAGCACAATCGCACCGATACGACAGAAAACCTTATGCATGCCCAACCTCACAAAAATGATGCACTCCCTGTATCATATCACAGAATATATCAGCATTGAGTTGTGCGGTAATTGGGATGTTGACCTTTCTAGCGTCTCTCTTTTATAATGAGTACATACACAGAAAGGATGCGCATGACTGCTTTGTTTGTGGCACTAGGAATCATGGTGCTGGCCTTGCTCGCATTGCTGCTGTGGTTTGTGCCACGTCTGTTGCAACAACAAGTGGTACGCGTCTCGGATGATGCGGCACAGTTGCGCGAAATGCTGCTCGATTTGCTCAGCGAACAAGAAGCGGTAACCATCCGTCAAACCCAGCTTGGTGCGGCCATTGCGCAGCTCCAAGCCCGCTTTGACGTGGTTGCTCCCACCGGCGGTGACACCATAAGCCTGATTGACCGGGTCAACGAACTCCAACAAACCCTGCAACAATGGGCGGGACAGCAACGTGACGCACAGGCCCCCACACTAGATGGGGACGTGATGCGCGATACAATTAACGAAATACTGGTACGTCTCGATGCCCTGCAAGTCCAACAGCGTGACACGATGACGCTCGTGGACGATGGCGTGTTGCTGGGAGTCAAACAACTCGGCGAACGCATTCATGCCATGCAACTGCAAATAGAAGCATGGGAAAGTGCTGCCACGCAGTATCGTGCCAGCGATAGCGAGGCCCTGCAACACATCCATGCCCAGTTAACAATTGTGCAACAACGAATTGCACAAACGAGTACGTTGTTTGATGCTGCAAAAACTGCTGATTTGCCATCTGATACACCAACAAATCGGCTTTCTGAAGAATGATTTCTGGCAAGAAATCTGACATTAGTGTGCCACAAGTGATGCTCGCACGAACCAATCATATGGTATAATTGACTCCACATAATATGTGGACGTGTGCTGGGAGATGCGCATGGCTGATTATGTTGCTATCAAAGGGGCACGTGGTGGTATCCGTGTCGTGATTGATGACGCATGTACGTGGGACGATGCTCTTGGGGATTTGCACAAACAAATGCAACAAGGCGCGTCGTTGATGCAGGGGATGCGCGTGGCGCTCGATTTGGGTGCGCGCCAACTCGAAAGTGCAGACATGGATGCGTTGCGGGGCATATTGCACGGCTACAACATTGATGCCGTAGATGTGCATGCAGAGTCCACGGATATGCGCCAAATTGCGCGGGCGGTGGGCTTTACGGCACGACCACGTGGCATCAACGCCAGCAAAGAACCCATGATAGCCGATACCCCGCGTCCCATTGTAATCCGCAATTTGCGTTCGGGCCAAGTCTACAAGCATCTCCATGGTGACTTGACCCTGCTCGGTGATGTAAATGCGGGTGCAGAGCTGATTGTTTCTGGTAGTGTGGTGGTCTTTGGGCGTGTACGTGGCATCGTACATGCTGGTGCCATGGGTGACCGAACGGCGATTATCTGTGCGATTGAGCTGGCTGCGACACAGATCCGCATTGCCGACGTGCGTGCCCGTGCCCCCGAAGATGATACACACCGCACCCCTGAGATTGCCTGTATCGAAGATGGTCAAATTATCGTGCAAACCTGGGAAGAATATCGCCGATAACACAGAGTACGTGTCTGCGTGGGAGGATAGTTGGCTATGGCTAAGGTCATCACAATTACATCGGGTAAAGGTGGGGTCGGTAAAACGACTTCTACGGCGAATCTTGGCACCGCGTTGGCCGCCCTCGGTCACAAAGTGGCCGTCGTGGATGCGGATATCGGTTTGCGCAACTTGGACGTGGTAATGGGACTCGAAAACCGCATCGTCTACGACTTGGTGGATGTCATCGAAGGCAATTGTCGCCTACGCCAAGCACTCATCAAAGACAAACACCTGCCAGAGCTTTATTTGTTGCCCGCCGCACAGACCAAAGACAAAGATGCGGTCACGCAAGATGAAATGGTCGAGCTGGTTGATCAGCTCCGCGAAGAGTTCGAATATGTGCTGATTGACTGCCCCGCAGGCATTGAAAGTGGCTTCAAAAATGCGATTGCGGGTGCCGACGACATCCTGATTGTCACCACTCCCGAAGTATCGGCAGTGCGTGATGCAGACCGTATCATCGGGCTGTGTGAAGCCTACGGCAAGGGACAACCTCGCCTCATTCTCAATCGTTATCGCCCCAAAATGGTGCGCAGTGGCGAAATGATGAGCGTCGATGATGTGTTGCAAATCCTCGCCATTGATTTGATTGGGATTATCCCCGAGGACGAAGATGTGATTACCTCGACGAATAGAGGGGAAACACTCGCACTCGACAAAAACTCGCGCACAGGCAAGAGTTATAGCGACATTGCGCGCCGGATTACCGGCGAGGAAGTCCCCGTGGATATCATCGAGGACAATCCCAGTTTAATGGAACGCATTTCCAACATGTTCCGTGGGGGACGGTAACACGTTGGCGATGACAAAGGAGTAGAA
>JBEANH010000038.1:0-22791 GCA_041165505.1 Chloroflexota bacterium
GCGTGGGCGACTCAATGCGGGGACAGTGCTCGTGGCCTTGGCCTTGCTGTGTAAACCATCACTGATTGCAGCGCCACTCGCCTTGCTTGTGGTGTTGGTACGCACGCCGTGGCGGAGCGCAGGAATCGCAATTGCGAGTGGCACTGGTGTCATCGCACTCGTGGCCGCAGGGATTACCGTGGGGGGGGGCAACGTATGGTTGCACCTCGTCCAAGCCAACACCAACAGTTGGGATGCCACACTGGCACAGGCATTTTGGCGTGAGGCATGGCACATCCATTGGCCACTCATCATCACCGCCGCAGTTGTGGCAATCGCCCATCTACGCCATGGCCGACACCTGCTCACACCAGCGCATATCGGTACCACCATGGCCATTGCCTACACGATTGGTGGCATCATCATCGGGATTGGCATTGGCAAAGTCGGTGCCTACGCGAATTACTTTCTCGAGTGGTATGCGGGCATGATCTGGTTAGTGGTGAGTGCGGTAGGTCGGACTCGGCGCCACGACTATGCCATCGTGTTCCTTGCCCTGTGCAGTCTCGCCGTGGCTCGCTACTTTCCCCTGTGGAGTGAAACATACGCCAAACCGTACGGCATGATCGAACAACAGCGTCCGGCACGCATCGTGATTGGCAGCTACGGTGTCTGGCAAGATTTGCGCCGTGAAGGACACATTCTGGCAGCGAATGCGGTCACCGCCACCGATCTGAACGACCTCATACACACACACGGGTCGGTGGTTTTCACCGATGTACCCGGGATTGCCGCCCAAGCGCATGCCCTGGCACCCATGCAGGTCTTTGAGCATCGCATGCTCCATGATGCCGGATTATGGGACCAGCGCCCGCTCCTCAGACAGCTCGCCAACGGGAGCATACCATTGGTGGTGCTCGACTATCTCGGTAACTGGATGACTCGCGAAAGCATCCAACTCATCAGTACGCGCTACGCCCAAAGTGGCTCACGTGGGAGCTACGACATCTACCAACCCATTGCGGTGGGTGCCCCACAACTCGTCAATCAACGACTCGGTGATGCCACGCTCGTCAGTAGTGCGCTCCCGCCACCACTCAACCGACCCGCCTACGAACCCGGGAGTGTACTTCCCGTGCTCTTGACGTGGGCGAGCACGAGTAGCGACCGTGACATTCACCAAGTCACGGTGTCGTTGGTGGATGCCAGCAACCGCACCTACACTCGACGCA
The DNA here is from genome assembly GCA_041165505.1 of Chloroflexota bacterium. Taxonomy (GTDB): domain Bacteria; phylum Chloroflexota; class Chloroflexia; order Chloroflexales; family Roseiflexaceae; genus UBA965. The sequence continues at coordinate 1,212 of JBEANH010000038.1, forward strand.
CACAGCCACTGTTTGCTGGTGCATTAACACTGGCAGATATTGGCGACGGCACGCTCCAACACATGCACGCCTTGGAAATTCCCACCCGTGTTGCTGACGGCACCTACCGCCTCATGGTACAGCTCGATGCTGGTCCACAGGTAGTCGCAGCAACGATGAGCATCCAACGTGGTACGGGTCGCACTGTGGGGGAACCGGGCATCTTTGTACCGAGTGCATTCATGGAATACGTTGCAACGCATGGCAGTTATGCACGGTGGGGGCTACCGATAATGCCAGCCATGCCCTTCAGCGATATGACATTGCAATGCTGGAGCAACGGGTGTCTGGTGCGCAACAACGACGGCACAATACGTGCTGCGCCACTCGGGGAGTGGCTCCGCGGCGCATTTGTGCTCATGCCTGCGGCGTCTGCGTCAGAAAGTTACGATTTCACCCATGCCATTGCCATTGATACCCGCTTCACGGGTGATGCATACACCATGACCGATCGCGCCCGCCGTGAGAACGACACGCTACTCTGGCTCCGCCAAGCAGTCGTCTTCAGCATGCGTGACGATGCCGTATCCATCGCAGATGGTGGTGCACGCGTACTGCGCCTACCTGGGATTCCCTATCGCTGGCCCGTCCCAAGCGAGTAACGCCCGACACCACACCTAGACTCGTGGGTCGTCGAGATTGGTATAGGCACCTTGGATGGCCAACCAACGCACACGCACGATGTCGCGCAAGTTGCGCATGGCGTCCCGAATCGGGTCAACCTTGGTTTCGACGCCATAGTGCCACAGTACGGGTAATTCGATGACACGGTAGCCACGTTTCACCGCTAAAAAGATGATTTCCACATCGAACGCGGTCACGGCGGCTCCTTGGATAACGGGGGCATCATCGCCGTAGATGCGTGCCCGCCGAAAAAGGTCGTGGGCCACCGCATGGCGAAACGCCTTGAAACCACATTGGGTGTCATGAAAATTACCGACGACCAACAAGCGCACCAGCACATTGAAGACACGTCCCATCAGATGCCGGTGAAACGGCTCACCCTCGCGGTGGGCTCCTTGCCCCTCACGCGAGCCAATTACCACATCCGCGTGCTGTGCCGTAAAGAGGGGCAACATGCGATCCCATTCGTCAATGGGAACGGCGAGATCGGCATCACACAACAAGATGTATGTGCCACGGGCTGCCAGCGCCCCAGCCCGCACCGCAAACCCCTTGCCACGGTGATCGAGTGACAATAGGCGCAACTGGGGCCATGTGGCTGCCACTTGGTTGACAATCTGGGCAGTTGCATCGGCACTCCCATCATCGGCCACCAAGACTTCAACATCGAGCTGCGTGCGTGTCACATAATCACGAATGGCCTGCAACGTGGTGGGCAAGCGTAATTGCTCATTGTAGGCAGGAATCACAATTGACAAGAGCGGTTGAGTCGGTATAGTCATAGCGATATCTCATTTCCCGTGGCAAGCATCAGCATTGTTTCATTGACTGGTGTTGGAATGTGTCTACGCTTTGCCAAAAATCGTCCAAGGTGCCACCATGCAGCAAGTTGACCACGGAGCCGCGCCTGTGCTGCCGTACCGCGAATATGCCGAAGTGCATCACCTGTGATCCGCAGTTGGCGCCATAGCATACGCCAGCCATACCGCCATACCATGGTAGATGGCATATTTTTGAGCCATACTAATGGGAAATTACGCCCACAGTAGTAGCTTGCAAGCACACCGCCTCCCGTTGCACTCAGGCGATGATAGACGATGGCCGTGGGCACAAACACGGTGCGCATACCATGTAGGCGAGCACGCAAATTCAAGTCAACATCTTCGCAGTACATCACCAAATCGGGATCAAAAATCGCACCATCTACGGCCAATTCTTGCAATGCCTGACGGCGATACGCAGCGGCACCCGCACAAGGACCAAACACTTCTCGTTGTACCGTATACACGGGGGCATCCGTTTGCCACACCCCCCAGCTTCCTGGCACACCATCCACCGTGTAGTAGTCACCCGCAGAATGAATGGTGGTACGGCGATCAAAGAGCATCAGTTTGCTGGCGGCAAATGCATACTCCGGATGCGCTTCGAGGGCGCCAATGAGTGCTTCAAGCCAGGTCGAAATGACTTCGGTGTCGTTGTTGAGCAACACCACATATGTACCATCAGTCGCCGCAATCCCCGTATTACATGCCGCCACAAAACCACTATTTTTGGGCATCACAATCAGATTCACTGTGGGATGCTGCTGGCGTACATATGCAACTGAATCGTCGTGCGAACAATCATCAACCACAGTGATACGTACATCCGCACGGCGGGTCTGTGCAGCGAGTGCAGGCAAACAAATCTCCAGATGCGCTCGCCCATTATAGTTGGGCACTATCACATCAATCATCGTGTATCCTCAGTCTCGGCCTACCACTGCGGCACGCACTGCGTCCTGCCATGGTCGCAACGTAATACCCATGGCCGCACCCACATAATTCGCAAGCGGCGTATATGCGGGAACGCGCCCCGGGCGCGGGTAATCAGCCAATGTAATCGGTTCGAGTGTCACCGTACTCATACCTGCAGCATCAAGGGTGGCTTGGGCGAGATCGAGCCGTGAGCATGCCCCCTGATTGACGAGGTGGTAGGTACCAAACGCATCGCTTTCCAAGAGTTGTGACAACGCCTGCGCCACATCACCAGCATGGGTGGGTGAACCAATTTCGTCACTCACCATGCGGATGTGTGTTCGTTCTTGGGCAAGCCGGAGCACCGTGCGCACAAAATTCCGTTCACCACCAAACAACCATGCCACCCGTACCACGTACAACCGGTCAAGCAATTCGCGTGCTGCCTGTTCACCCGCATACTTCGAACGCGCATACGGATTAATCGGATTGGCCACATCGTATTCGCCGTACGGCAGTGTTGCCGTCCCATCAAAGACTTCGTTGGTGCTAATTGCGACCATGCGCGCGTGACACGTACGTGCGGCCTGCGCCACCCAGCGCGTCCCCAGCGCATTGATGCGATAGGCCGCATCGGGATCTCGTGCACAGCCGTCAACGTTGGTCATGGCTGCGGCATGAATAATCACTGCCGGCCGATGGCTCGCAATCATATCGGCACTCTGTGGGTGTGCGAGCTCAATATCGGCATGTCCGAGTGGAATGACCTGATGATGTTGCGCTTGAAATTGTGCCACGACCGCCTTACCGAGCTGACCATTGGCACCTGTCACCACAATACGCATGGCGTCCCCGTATCAATGAGGTTGTACTGCTATGGTAGAACATCACTTCCATGCCGTCAACAACTCCGCCTATGCTAAGATAGCTCCGAGCCATGTTTTCCCATCAAGCCACAGAGGAGTTGCCATGAACCCGACAGCCGTGCAACCACAAATTGATGCCTACATTGATGCGAATCTCGAGCGATTCATTGACATGCTTGGTGGGTTATGTGCCATCCCCAGTGTGGCCGCCCAAGGGCATGGTATTGCGCCGTGTGCCCAACGCGTTGCCGAATTACTCGGTGATGTCGGTTTGCAGACGAGTATTATGCCTACGGCGGGCAACCCGGTGGTCTACGCAGAACACCTCACCAACGCCCATCATACCCTGTTGTGCTACAACCACTACGATGTGCAACCTGCCGAACCATTTGAGCTGTGGCATACGCCGCCCTTTGAAATGGCGCGCCGCGACAACCTGTTGATTGCACGTGGTGTTGCCGACGACAAAGGCGAGCTGGTCAGCCGTATCGCAGCCATTGCTGCCGTCCAAGCAATTCTGGGCGAATTACCCATCAACATCAAATTTTTGGTGGAAGGCGAAGAAGAAATCGCCAGCCCCAATTTGGCACCATTTATACTGGCCAACCGTGAACGACTCAGAGCCGATTCATGTGTGTGGGAATTCGGCACCCACAATAGCGATGGCGAACCTGTGAGCTATCTCGGATTACGTGGCATCTGCTACCTCGAACTTTCCGTCGAAACAGCCACCATTGATACCCACTCCGGGATTGCAGGCTCGATTCTGCCCAATGCGGCCTGGCGGCTCGTGTGGGCGCTCAATACGCTCAAAGATCAGGATGAAAAAATCCAACTGCCCAATTTTTATGAGCACGTGATTGCACCCACCGCCCGCGACATGGAGTTGCTCGCCGCCCTCCCCGATAACGACGAAGAAATGCAAGAATTGTTCGGAAATCGTCAGTTTCTGCGTAACGCCAAAGGGGTGGAGTTGCGGCGTCGTGAAATTTTTGAGCCGACCTGTACGATTTGTGGTATCGGCAGTGGGTATCAGGGCCAAGGGCAAAAAACCGTCCTGCCAGCACACGCCTTTGCCAAAGTGGACTTCCGCCTTGTGCCCAACCAAACCCCCGAAGACGTGGTTGCCAAATTGCGCACCCATCTCGACGCACACGGTTTCCATGATGTCAACATTACAGTGATTGGGGCGGGACGCCCTGCACGCACCGACCCCGACCACCCGTTGGTTCACACCCTCACCGCTGCAGCACAGGCCGTCTATGGTCGTGCACCACATCTGTGGCCCATGTCAGGTGGATCCGGTCCAAACTACCTCTTTGCCCATGAAATTGGGGCACCGATTATCACAATTGGAGTCGGTTATGCGGGGTCACGCATTCATGCACCCAATGAAAATATTCGTATCAGTGATTTTCGCAACGGAATCCGCATGATGGCGGCCACAATGATACGCCTCGCCGGACATTCTGCGTGAACCACATCATTCCTATGGCACGTGTCTGACAGCTTGGTATATTGCTGTCACCTTGTGTCAAAATCGTGCTATAATGAGGGGCGTCAATTAGACGTATGGGACTGTGACACGCATCTGTGAAGACCCACCTTCCGCCACCTGACATGGTAGCACCCGGCAGGATGTGAGTTTTGGTTCAATACGGGGTATGGTCAGGCTGTGGGGTAAGACCAACGGGATTGGCGAAGGGTTGTTTTATACGAGGTATCCCTCGTGACTGTCCATGGTGGACAGAGGAGTGAAGCGAATGCGTGTGAAGTTGTTTGTCGGTAATTTGCCGTGGCGCATGACCAGCGAAGATTTGGGTGAGACGTTTAGCCAGTACGGTGAAGTCGTCAGTGCGCGTGTCGTAATTGACCGCGAAACCCAGCGCTCACGTGGTTTCGGGTTTGTGGAAATGGACGTTGACAACGTCGCCAGCGTCATCGAGGCTACCAATGGACTCGAAGTGTTCGGTCGCCAGTTGCGCGTCAACGAGTCAGATGAAAAGCCAGGTCTCGATCGACCGCGTCAGTCACGCGGGGACAATCGCTACTAACGCACGCTTGTTCGTACGCCGTAGCACAGCTTGGGTGCGCTGTGCTACGGCGTTTTTATGTATTGCATGTTGGTGTCATGAGAAGGGAGTCTACGTATGCACACGACACGCCTCGGCCGTACCGGGTTGCACGTCAGTACCGTGTGTCTCGGCACAATGACCTTTGGCAACCAAGCCGACGAAGCCACCTCGCACGCCATCCTCGACGTGGCCATCAATCATGGCATCACCTTTATTGATACAGCCGATGTCTATCCACTCGGGGGTGACTTCAGCAGTGTTGGGCGCACCGAAGCCATTATCGGCACGTGGCTCAAGGCTCGTGGTAATCGCCACGATATCGTACTTGCCACCAAATGTCGCGGTGCCATGGCACCAGGCCCCAACAACGAGGGACTGTCACGGCGGCATATCATGGCAGCCTGCGACGCCAGCCTCAAACGGCTCGGCACCGACTACATTGATCTCTATCAAGTACATGCACCCGACCCCGAAACACCCATTGCCGAAACACTCGACGCCCTCAGCGATCTCGTGCGCGCTGGCAAAGTGCGCTACATCGGTTGTTCAAATTTTGCAGCTTGGCAAATCATGCAGGCATTGTGGACAAGTGATGCGCACAAGTTGCCACACTTCGTGTCACTCCAGCCACGCTACAACCTGCTCTTCCGCATGATTGAAGACGAAATCCTGCCCGTGGCACGCCAATATGGCCTCGGTGTCATTCCCTATAATCCCCTTGCTGGGGGCATGCTCACCGGGCGATACATCGATCAACGCGCCGTACAACCAGGCACGCGCTTCACCCTCAACACGAGTGGTGAACTCTACCGCAAACGCTACTGGAATGACGTGGTGCACGACATTGTTGCTGACTTGCACACCTATTTCACCGGCCGGGGCATCTCGCTGACCCACGCTGCACTTGCATGGGTACGCGCTCAGCCCGGCATCACGGCCCCCATCATCGGCGCAAGTCGCCCTGCCCAACTGGAAGAATCCTTGGCAGGACTCGATGTGGTGCTCGACGCCGAAGCCATGGCCAAGTGCGATGATGCGTGGTTTGAACTCCCCAAAGAGCGCGATCTCAGCGTAGCACGCCGCTAACAATCACTATCGGGCGTGACGCACGTGTCGTGCGTCACGTCATCACGTGCCGTAACCGGGCAACATGGAAAGAAAATCATCGAGTTCATCGGCGTGAATTGGTCCTTGGCGTGCAATCTCACCATCGTCGCGCCATTCTTTGCGACACCAATCCCGCACCATGCATGGGTGTGTATCGGTACTCGTACACAGCTCGGCAAATGTGCCCATCCACGTGATTTGTGAGAATGTGTTGAGCGCAGTATTGAGATACGCCATGCCCGTGGCATCAGCAAAGACACCACGCTGCATATTATCCACAATAGATGTCACCACACTGGCCACGACAAAGACATCTTCACGTCCTGGCGGGTCATACGGCAATACATTAACGATAAATTCCAGCATCTCGGCACGCGTGGCAAACCACGTATGAATACCCACGCCCCCTCCCGCTGCCGCTGGTCCATCCCCGTACGAAAACATGCCCCACATCGTATCAGTGGGTGCCAAATAATTCACCGCCTGCCATTGCGCTTCTGCCCATGCGACGCGCACTGCCTTGGCATCTGCGAATGTCTGCATTTCACCCTCTTTCGATTACACGAATGGATTCGCACTAGGCGTCAATACCAATTCGGGGATGGTGGCACGTGCCGGTAGGCTGGCCACAAACTGCACCACCTGTGCGACATCATCGGCGTGCAACATGGCTGCCCGCCGCTCGGCACTCACCGGTGCAGGTCGTTTATCAATCAGCGGCGTATCCACCTCGCCGGGATGGAGCACGGTGGCGCGCACGCCGTGCCCTGCTTCTTCTTGGGCGAGAGTGCGTACAAAGGCCGTCAAGCCACTTTTGGCCGCATTATACGACGCACCACCAAGACTGCTCGGGCGGGGTACCGATGTCGAACCAATCGCCACGATGACCCCTTGGGCGATTCGTAACAGAGGCAGGGCTTGGGTAATGAGAAAAAACGCTCCGTTGAGATTGGTGTCAATCATCATCTGCCAGGATGCGGGGGTTAGCTGGTCTACACGTCGCTCAGGCAGATTGGTGCCTGCTGCACTCACCAGCACATCAATGCGACCAAATTGTTGTTGCACACTGGCAATGGCTTGTGCCACATGTGCCATGTTAGTCACATCACATGCCATCGGGAGCGCCACCGCACCACACTGTGCGGCGACATGCTGCAAGGCATCAATACGCCGCCCGAGTAACACGACCCGCGCACCAGCCCGGGCAAAACGTACTGCACATGCAGCACCGATACCACTGCCTGCTCCGCTGATGACGACGATTTCACTCATATTCCCTCCCCACCATGTGACTCATGGTGCGCGCATATACACCGACACATGGGCACGACTTTGTGTGTCAAATGGTGTACGTTGCCAGTTTTCGTAGCGCTCACGGAGCTGAAGCCCCGCCATACGTGCCATCAAATCCATTTCACCCGGCGTAATCAGACGGCACACAATCGGCGACATGCTGATACCCTGGACAGAAATACGCACATGATTTTCAGTCAGAAGCTGTGTGACAGCATCGTAGCGCGCCACATCGAAGGTGACGGCATCCATTTCCACCTGCTCGGTATGCACATAATCCGCTTGACCACCCGGCATCCAGGCGAATGGCACCGCTGTTTCCACCACAAAGACACCATCACTCGTCAAATGGTGCGCTGCATTGGCAAAGCAGCGAATCTGATCATCAACCGTCAGCAGATTGAAAATCGTGTTGAACACCACGTAGACGAGGCCATACTGGCGCCCCATATCGCAGGTGCTCATGTCCCCTTCTACCACACGTACATCTGCGCCACCCGGTTTGGTGCGCAGCTGCTGAATCATGTGTGGCGACAGCTCAATACCATCCACTTCGACGCCACAGGCACGGAGCGGCAAGGCGATGCGTCCCGTGCCGATGGCGAATTCCAAGGCTGGCTGTCGTCCAGCGTATGTCGCCAAAAACTGCACTGCGGTCGCTTCGTCACCACGTGGCTGATTATCGTAGTGGGCAGCAACCGTTGCACCAAAACTCGTGGCGGGATGGAATCCTTTCATGGCATCTCTTTCGTGGGTATCGCATACAGCCTACCAATGCATCGTGACCGCCAAAAACTCATCGCGCTTGCGGAGCAAGCCTTCGTACATTTCTGGTGCCTGTTCTGCATGCACATGATGCGTAATCATGTTGGTGAGCGGTAATTTGCCCGCTGCAGCAAAATGCGCCAAGAGTGGCAAGGCACGATCACGCGTAAAGGGGAAATGGTCGCGCACCGTGGTGCCAATCGCACTGCCATGTGCGCCGGTAATCGTCACCGAACGCCCATGCAGATCCCAGTACGAATCGAAGTTCTGGATGATGCCACGTGGGCTCCCCACCAGCACTACTTGGCCACCATCACACACCAGCTTGAGCGCATCCTGCAGGGCAGCGGGTACCCCCGTCGCATCCACCACCACATCGGCGCGCCGCCCAAGCATGGCCTGGAGCTGTGCGGGACCGGCACCGTTGCTCGGGTCAATAGTACGCACCCCATAGACCTGTTCGGCCCATTTACGCCGTTGTGCAAAGGCATCCACGCCGATGATGGGATGAGCACCAGCCGCCGCATACAAGCGTGTGGCGATCTGGCCAATCATCCCCAAACCGAGGATGACCACCGCTTGTCCGAGGATGCGTTGTGATTGCACCAGTGCGGTAAACGGAAAACGCGCCAGCGAGAGCATGGCGGCATCTTGGGTGGGCACGTGGTCGGCGACTGGCCAAATATCGGCATCGGCGGCACTCACGTCAACCACGCTGTGGCTTTCGTGGCGCCCCGGCCAGATGACACGGTCACCCACGGCAAAGCGTGTGACCGCACTCCCAACCGCAATAATACGCCCCACTGCGCTATACCCAGGCACAAAAGGAAACTTGGCCCACATATTCGTCGGATCCTTGAGCCACTGGTGAATCCCCGTGTAAATGGCCAGCTCCGTACCCGCACTAATACCACTTGCCTCGGTGGCAATCAATACTTCGGTCGCACTCGGCGTGGGGATGTCATATTCCACGTGTTCGACCGTATGTTCTTTGGGCATGACGACGCGTAATCCACGAGCCATGATGAGCATCCTTTCATTACGATTATTGAGCCGTCCAGCCACCATCTACTACCAGTTCAGCACCCGTCATAAAGGCCGATGCATCAGACGCCAAAAAGAGCATGGGGCCTTCGAGGTCACGCAGGTTGCCCCAGCGCCCTATCGGCAAGCGCTCAATGAACCATTGGTAGGCGGCCGGGTTGTTGAGAATGGGTTGATTCATCTCCGTGGCAAAGGGTCCCGGACAGAGCGCGTTAACCGTCACCCCGCGATTCGCCCATTCTAGCGCCAGCGTGCGCGTCAACTGGATGACACCACCTTTGGCGGCCGTATAGGGGGCGCGCTCGGCCAGTCCCACTGTGCCTAGCATGGAGCTGACGTTGACCACCCGCCCCCACTTGCGTTCGAGCATTTGTGGGGCCAGCGCACGGGCACAATAAAACGTCGCAGACAGGTTGAGTTTGATGAGCTCATCCCACTTGTCAATGGGATATTCCACGGCCGGTTTGCGCAGATTGACACCCGCACTATTGACCAAAACATCCACGCGGCCTACCGCCGCCGCCATGGCTTCGACTTGGGCATTGTCGGTCACATCAGCAGCATAGGGGGTAGCAAGCCGTCCGGTGGCGGTCCGCACCCGTTCAGCCAAGGCGGTCAGTGGTTCGAGGCGCCGCCCCACTAGGATGACATCGGCACCAGCCGCAGCCAGTGTCTGTGCAAACACTTCGCCGAGGCCACCCGATGCACCGGTAATCAATGCCACACGCCCATCGAGACGAAACAAATCAAACGGTGCCGTCATCGTGCCTGTTCCTTTGCTTGCATCAGTGTGCGTAAATGTGCCACACTCTGCGTAAACTGTGTCTCTTCGTAGGCGCCGAGCGCCAACGCATCCGCGTTGCGCTCCCACGGTGTGCGCCAATCATCACTAGCCGTACGCACATGCCGGGCAGCAAAGTGCCAAAGTGGACGCAACGCATCCACGCCAAACGGGGTGGGGTACCCCTGCCACCACTGCGGTGTCAAGACGCGGATATGACGTGCATTGATGGCCGCCAACTCAATATTGCAGGTGGCCGTTGGGGCATGGGTTGCAAGGACATCAAACAACGCTGTTACGTCGAGTACCCCCTGACCGAGGGCGCTTCGCACCAACAGGTATCCTTCGTCACTCATATACAAAAAGTAGTCTTTGAGATGTACATTCACGATGCGATGAGCCAGCTTGCGTGCAAACGCAATCGGCTCCTCGGCTACCGCCAACGGATTCACCGCATCGAGGGTAACGCCGATGTGTGCACCACCCACTTCATCACAGATGCGGATAAGGTCGTCACTGTTGAGGTCTTGGTGATTTTCGGGTGCAATCACCACGTTGTATTCCTCGGCACGTGGCCGCGCACGGACGAGTACCGCAATCTGCGACGCAAGATGTGCATCCCAGCCCCCGGGGAACGTGGCTCGATTGCCTTCGAGCATACCACTTACCATGACCCGTACCGTGCGGGCGCCGAGCGCAGCCGCCGTGGGGATGAGTGTACTGAGCATCGCATCATCAATGACAGCCCCATCCACCACGATACCAATCCCCAGCGAATCAGCGCGCTTGCGGAATTCGCTCAAGCCGTGTGGCGTCCGATCCGTGATGATGTCGAGTGGAATCTCGATGGTCGCCAAGTTGTGGTAGGCGGCCAGCTCGAGCAAGGCGTGGGCATCATAGGGGCGCGGGCAGACGCGTGGCGTCCCCGCACCCGCAAAGCCACAGCGCCACGGAAAACTATACGCTGCCAACCCAATCGGGTTATGACCAATGTGCATCGGCATATGGTTGTCCCTTTGGAATAATGGTGTCTATCCGATATTCCCGTTGGGGCGAAGGACGGCCTTGGGGATGGTTAATTCTTCCATCGCCATGAATCCCTCGTGCCAATCAAGCAAGTCGAATTCGGTGACCAACGGTGCGACGTCGAGCTGACCTGTGCCCATCAGCTCCAAAATACGCTCCCACGTACCATGCAAATGACTAAACGACCCCTGCAACGTGGCAGCTTTGGCCACCAAGCGATCAATGCTGAATCCGACAGGTGCTGGCCCCCAACCAATTTTGGTAATTTGCCCATTGGGACGAACTAAATCGAGGCTTTGGTCAAGTGTTTTCGATACCCCGACCGCATCCACCACCAAGTGCGCCCCAAAGCCGTCACCCGCATTGAGCACGGCACTCACCACATCTTGTTCGTCGCCAATTAACACGTCGTCGGCACCCATTTTTTTGGCCAAATCGAGCCGATTCCCATCACGCCGTAGCCCGATGACACTAATGCGCGCCACACCACACAGGCGTAACACGGCAATGCACATCAACCCGATGGGACCAGGTCCCATCACCACCACGTGATCCGCAGGGCGTGGTCGGCTTTTCTCGATAATCGCGTTGTACGCCACGCACCCAGGTTCGGTGAGTGATGCATGTGCCATCGGCACATGTGCAGGAATACGATGCAGAATCGCTGGGCGACTAATCACGTAGTTGGCCATGGCACCATCCGCACCAAAGCCGAATCCCTTGCGCTTGGGGCAGACGTTGTACTGCCCAGCCCGGCAGTATGGGCAGATGCCGCATACCCACGAAGCCGTCTCAGAAACGACCCGCTCCCCGACGCTGAATTCATCAACCCCGGCACCAACCGCCGCAATCACTCCGGCGAACTCGTGCCCGAGAATACGCGGTCCTGGCATCTGGTGATTATCACCTTGCCACACGTGAATATCTGTGCCACAGACGCCCACTGCCCCGACCTGGAGCAACACCTGACCTGGACCAGGTGTCGGCACAACGACTTCTTCAATCTGTGTGCGTTCTCGTGGGCCGCGATACACGAGCCCCTGCATCGTTGCACTGCTCATACGCTTGTTCCTTTTAGTTGCTGATATCCGTTGATTGTGTTGCGATTATACCATTGAAATCATCCCCGTTGTACATCTTGCACATATGCACCACCGGGCAGATAGCTATGGGACGACACGTACCCACACACACAACGACCGGCGGAATGCCACAAGGTGACATCCCGCCGGCCTGCATCAGTGGATGGCATTACGGCAGTGTGGGCCACACCCGTAGCTCCACGGTAATCGGTGGTACATCGGTAAAATAGGCTTTGATCTGCGCAACCGCCGTGTTATCGGGAATGTTGAATGCGACTTGGCCACCATAGCGCTCCCCAGCATTCACGCTGCGCAGGAGCATCGGATTATTGAGCTGCCGCGTGTGTTTGTGCGACATGTACTCGTTCCCTGCAAAATCAATCAGTGAAATTTGCGTGAAATCACTCTGCACGGCGGCACCACCAGGAGCACGATTATTGATGACATCAAACAACCCGACCACATATTTGGTGCGCTTGGGCGCAACAAAACTATCAATGGTGTAGACGTAGCGTAATTCGCTGACTGCCAATACTACCGGCTGATCCGTCGTACTGTTCCAGTATCCAAATGGTGGCATGTTGTTGTAGTATGTCTGCAAATCACTCATCGGCAACAGCGTGAGTGTGGGCGTTGGCGGTACAACGACAGTGGCCGACGACGCACTCACCGCAACGTCGCGCCCCAACAGTCCCGTTTGGACCCGATAGGCGGCTGGATTTTCCGCATGATACTCGAAGCGCGCCCGTTCAAAATACTGCACGGTGTATGGCATCCCGTTAATCGTTTGCTGAAAGACGGGCGAAATAGGCAACCCAAACAGCGCCAGGCTCTCGGCTTCTGTAATCGCAGTACGCTGATCAAGCTGCACTCCATAGCGCCGCCAATATGAATAAAACTCTCCACACACGTACTGTTGCGTGCGCGCAAACCACCGACAATCACTGCGACGCGCCATGGCACGCCCCGTCTCGTCTGTGGCATCTTGGGAGCTATTTGGCCCCATGCGCACGCCCGTGGTCAGTGCCAGCGCATCAGCACCAATTAAGCCGAGTTGGATGGTATATGGCGCCGCAATATGCGGATGAACTTCGATGTGGGCTCGCTCAAACTGTTGTGTGGTGATGCGGTTTCCGCTACTGGTGGTCGTCGTTGGGGCAGAAAGTGGCAAGCCGAAGACGCGCAGGCCGCCGTTTTTCTCCCAGTACTGCTGAATATCACCCGAAATACAAAATCCTGTTTCCGAGAAACAGCGCGAGGAAGATGCAGCAAATGTCACTGAAAACAATGACAACCAGCTCACCACGACCAGCGCAAACATACGATGGTACCACATACTCACCTCCTTAGTACTGTGGCTCCATTGTAATGCAGAATCCCCCCGAGAGCCAATGCACTCGGGGGGATTTTTGTGGTGGGCGATAGTGGGCTCGAACCACCGACCTCATCCGTGTGAAGGATGCGCTCTGGCCAACTGAGCTAATCGCCCAAACAACGTCGTGCATTGTACCATAGCGCCTCATAAAATGCAACCAGACCACTCCACCAATCGTGGGATTTGACGGCGGCACAGTTATCGTATACTATGGATGCACTGTTCAACTGCGAGGGGTAATCCCGTGATACGTATGGCACAACCAGCCAACACCTATTATGTGTATTACTTTACCGGCTCACAACTGAGACCGGCTTCTTCGCCATGACGGCAACCCACCGAGCGTGACACACCGGCGAGAGGCACCAGCCTCCGCCGGTTTTGTTTTGTAGTGAAAGGAACTCAGTAATGGACATGGCCTGCCGTGGCGTACGTGGAGCGACCACCTGCACTAGCAACACACGTGACGCGATTCTCGCTGCAACCAGCGAGCTCATGCGTGCCGTGATTGATGCCAATCACATTGACAAGGCCGATGTAGCGAGTGTGTGGTTTACGACCACCGCCGACATCAACGCAGAATTCCCCGCAGTAGCTGCCCGCCAACTCGGCTGGACGGATACGGCACTCATGTGTACCCACGAAATGACTGTTCCCGGCAGCCTGCCCGCCTGTATTCGGCTCATCATGCACTGGAACACCAGCAAACCGCAAGCCGACATTGTACACGTCTACCTCCACGGGGCCGCCGTGCTCCGCCCTGATCGCGCCAAGTCTTGAGTTGAATGAAAGGATGTTGTGATGGTTGTCATTATGCACAATGGTGCGAGCAAAGCAGATCTCGATGCAGTATTGGCTCGTATCACCGAACACAAGCTCAAAGGGAGTGTCACCTACGGTGAATCACAGAACATTGTTGGAGTGGTCGGGACACCGATTACCGTGGCCTTGCAAGAGTCATTAGAAAGCATGAGTGGCGTACGCGAGGTCGTGCGGATTTCACGCCCATACAAACTCGCCACCCGGGAATTCCACCCCATGGATACACTCGTCAACGTGAGTGGCGTCATTGTGGGCGGTGGCTCATCGGTGGTGATGGCCGGTCCCTGTGCCGTCGAAAGTGAAGAGCAAATCATGTCTGTCGCCCATGCCATCAAAAAGGCCGGCGCCCACATGCTCCGTGGTGGCGCATTCAAACCACGTTCATCGCCCTATTCGTTCCGTGGCATGGGTGAAGCCGCCCTCAAACTGATGGCCAAAGCCCGTAGCGAAACCGGCTTGCCCATTGTCACTGAAGTCATGACTCCCACCGACGTCGCCCTAGTTGCTGAATACGCCGACTTGTTGCAAATCGGTGCCCGCAATATGCAGAACTATCAGCTCCTCGAAGAAGTGGGACGCAGCCAGCGCCCCGTACTGCTCAAGCGCGGTCTCTCTGCCACATTTGAAGAATGGATGCTGTCGGCAGAATACATCATGAATCAGGGCAACCACAACGTGATTTTGTGCGAACGCGGTATCCGCACCTTTGAGACGGCCACCCGCAATACGCTCGATCTCAATGCGGTGGCCCTCGCCAAGAAACGCACCCATCTGCCCATCATCGTGGACCCGTCACATGGCACCGGCAAATGGTACCTGGTCGCACCACTCGCACTTGCCGGGCTAGCAGCAGGAGCCGATGGACTGATGATCGAAGTCCATCCCGACCCTGACAAGGCCACATCCGACGGTCCACAATCGTTGACCCTTGAAAACTTTGCTACACTGATGCCCAAAATCACCGCCATCGCTGGCGTGCGCTAACCCGATTATCCATGGCCACCACGGTGCAGTGATTGCACCGTGGTGGTTTTCTTTTTCCCATGCACACAGGTATAATGAGCCAGAATGTGGAAAGGACACACGCTGTGACGATTGCACCTGCAGAACTGGAGAGCCTACGGCAACGCTTTGAACGCGTCCGTGGGCGGCTTTGACCTCGCCAACAAACAACAAACTCTCGACGAACTCGAACGACACGCAACAGATCCCGATTTGTGGAACAACCCCAGCCATGCCCAGACCGTCATGCAACGCCTGACACGCCTCAAAAGCGAACTCACGCGCTGGGCGGATGTGAGCGCACGTTTCGACACACTGGCCGAATTTATCAGTCTCGGTGATGATTCGTTGGCTGACGAAATCAACACCGAATACACCATACTCCGCACTGATGTAGACACACTCGAAATCGAAGTGCTCCTCAGTGGCACCTACGACGACCGTGATGCCTTCCTTTCCATCAAAGCGGGCATGGGGGGCACCGATGCCCAGGACTGGGCCGACATGCTACTCCGTGCCTATACACGCTGGGCCGAACTCCGCGGCTTTAGCTGCCATCTCGTTGACCATAGCCCGGGGGATGAAGCCGGCATCAAAAGCGCCACCCTGGAAATCCGCGGTAATTACGCATATGGGCTCTGCAAAGCCGAAGCAGGCGTTCATCGCCTCATCAGGCTCTCCCCCTTTAATTCGGCCAATACGCGCCAAACGTCGTTTGCCCTCATCGAAGTCCTACCCGAAGTTGACGACGCACCCGAAGTCGCCATCAAGCCCGACGACATCCGCATAGATGTCTTTCGTGCCGGGGGGCATGGCGGCCAAGGGGTCAATACGACCGATTCCGCTGTACGCATCACGTATCGGCCTGGCACCGCCGATCAGATTGTAGTCACCTGCCAAAACGAGCGTTCGCAAATCCAAAACAAAGAAACGGCGATGCGCGTGCTCCGCGGGCGCCTACTCGAACGTGAGCTTCAACGCCAGCGCGAGGAACGTGCCAAACTCAAAGGTGAACACCGCCAAGCAGATTTTGGTAGCCAGATGCGGAGCTTTTATCTGCACCCCTATACGCTGGTCAAAGATCATCGTACCAACCACGAAACCAGCAATGTACAGGCTGTCCTTGATGGTGCGTTCGATCCGTTCATTGATGCCTATTTGCGTTGGAATGTCGGACGCGAGTAAGTCGATTGTCAAGCGATGCGCAGTTTAGGTGACCCGCGTATGCCAGGCAGACCCGAAACAACATTGACAGTCCGTACATTACCCACTATGCTACACGTCGCACAAATGTGCGCATGCATGAGCGGAGTATTTCGATGTTTGTATTGAGTGAAATCAACTGGTGGGCAGTGATTGTCTGTATGCTGGTCAGCGTCGTCTCCGGGTCGCTGTGGTTCGGGCCCAAAACGTTTTTCCCCGTATGGTGGCAGGCACTTGGACGTGGTGATGCCAAACCCGGCGATGGGCACCCCATGAGTGTCGTCTTTGGGCTGACGTTTGTGGCGTCGTTTATTCAGCCATTGGTGATGGCACTCCTCATCCACACCCTCTACCCAAATGGAGCCGATTGGCAGGCCGGTGCTCAACTCGGATTCATCATCTGGGCAGGGTTTGTGGCCACCACGTACCTCAGCAATCGCTTATTTGCCGGGTACCCATGGATTGTCTATGTGCTCGAGGTGGGCAACCATCTCATCAATTTTGTGCTCTTTGGCGTGATATTGGCGCTTTGGTGGTAATCAGACCACAAAGCGCCCTGGATTCAAGCGCGCCTGTGGGTCGAATTCCGCACGAATGCGTGCCATCACATCGGCACCACCACTCGGCGCATGCCAGTAGCGCGGTAGCATGGCATGCGTCGCAACCCACACAGTCTCGGGGAGTGCAGTCAGCCATGCGGCTTGTGCGGTTGCATCCACCCCACGAATACGCAGGTAGCCACTGCCCGCACTCGCACGTGCGTGTACCGTCCATGCATCCCCACGCTGTGCTGCCAGCTGCTGGATGCGTTCAATCAGCGGCACCACATCTGCGGGCAAGGTGGCCCAACGTACCACGAGCTCATCGGTAGCTACCGTGGCCACCTGTGATGCATCTGCGATGAGCTGCAACACGCGCTGGTATTCGTGTGCCGTATAGATCTGGCTCGTGCCATGATGATGTGTAGCTCGCTTGGGTAATTCGTGCAGATGCCGATCCACTGCGGCGTGTGGGCCTTCACATGCCAACATTACCCCCCATACGCCAGTCACCCCCAGGGATGCGAGCACCGGGGCGTCAATCAGTTCACATGTTATTGGGGTCAACTGTGACGCCATTACATCGGCCACAAATGCATCAACATCGGTGAGCGTGGTAAAGAGGGCGAGCACCCCTGCAGCGAGTGGGGGAATCGGCACCAGTTTGAAATTGGCCGATACAATCAATGCGAGTGTGCCAAAACTACCATGGTAGAGTTTCATCATGTCAAAACCACTCACATTTTTGACCACCATCCCACCTGCGCGTGAACGTTGCCCGTTGACTTCGATGACCTCAATGCCAATCATCATGTCCCGTAATAAGCCGTACATGGCACGCCGTGGACCATCGGCTGCCGTCGCAATCATGCCACCAATCGTCATCGTATCGGCACAGGCTCCGTCTACGGGGAGCATCTGCCCGTGGTGTGCCAAATAGCGGCGGAGGGCACCGAGTGTCATCCCCGCACCCACCGCAATCGTCAAATCGTTGGGCTCGTGGTGGATGACGTGATTGAGCTGCGTCGTTACAATCACCAGATCAACGACCCGTGGCGGTGCACCGATGAGCTGATGCGTGCCCCCACCCCACGGTACGACGTGCCACCCCTGCTGCGCCGCATACTGCATCAGCTGCGCCGCCACGTGCACATCGGCGGGGATTGCCACACGTGCCGGCACCACACCATGCACCGTGTAGTGGTGCCGTACCGATTCATCACTATCTATTATTGACAATATATCTGACATATCGGCCTCTTAAATCCATGTTCCCGAGGGCACTTCAATGATTTCGTTCGCAGCGATGGCATTTTGGCGAAGCTCGGCGAGTTCACCGCACCCTTTCCGCGCTGGAAAGACCTTGCCCGGGTTAAACAGCTCACGCGGGTCAAACGAACGGCGCAACCCGGCCATGGCAGCTAGATCCGCCGTAGAGAAGAGAATGTCCATGTAGTCGCGTTTTTCGACACCGATACCATGCTCACCACTGACCACACCACCGAGGCGGACAGATTCCTTGAGAATTTCGGTGGCTGCCCCGAGGGCGCGTTCGAGCTGGGGGCGTTCACGCCGGTCAAAGAGAATGAGTGGGTGCAAATTCCCATCGCCGGCGTGAAAGACGTTGGCGATAGGCAGATTGAAATCACGTGCCACATCGCCCACATGCGCCAAAATTGCTGGCAATTTGGTGCGTGGCACCACCGTATCAACCAAGTAGTAACTCGGTGACAGGCGCCCCATCGCACCAAAGGCATTTTTGCGTGCCGCCCACACCTGTGCTTGTTCGGCGGGTGTCGTTGCCGGGCGGACTGCGATGGCACCGTGCTGGTGACAGATGTTCACCACATCACGGAGCACGTCGTCGAGTCCTTCGTCAACGCCATCAATTTCGATGAGGAGCGCAGCTCCTGCATGTTCGGGGAGACCGAGTTTGTACATCCCGTTCACCGCTTTAATGGCAAGTTTATCCATCATTTCTAGTGCCGCCGGGAGTAACCCCTGAGCCACAATCGCCGAGACGGTTTGTGAGGCAGACGGAATATCGGGAAAGAGTGCCAGCACCACACGTAGCGATTCGGGCAGGCGGGTCATGCGCAACCAGGCTTCAGTCACAATGCCAAACATGCCTTCGGAGCCGGTCATCACCCCTGCCAAATCATAGCCGACCGTATCAAGGCGACCATTCCCTGTCCAGATGAGGTCACCATTGGGGAGCACGGTACGCAGCGCCAACACGTGGTTGGTGGTCATCCCGTATTTAAGACAGTGGGGGCCGCCACTGTTATTGGCAATGTTGCCACCAATCGTACAGGCTTTTTGCGACGATGGATCGGGCATAAAGGCATAGCCGTAGTTGGCCAGATACTGTGACAATTCCCAGTTGACCATGCCTGGTTGGACCAGCACACGCTTGTTGCGCACATCCACATCAAGCACACGGTCGAGCCGGGTTGTTGCGATGACTAGTCCGCCATGAATCGGTGTCGCCCCACCAGAAAGCCCCGTACCAGCGCCACGTGCCACCACGGGGATACCAGCCGCCACAGCCAGTTTGACAACCGCTGCGGTTTGTTCGCTGGTACGGGGGAGCACCACCAGATTGGGGGCATGTAGGTCCATCACACAGCCATCGGCTTCATACGTCATCAGGTCGGCGGCATTGGCGACCACGCCATCGTGACCGACAATGGCGTGGAGGGCGGGAATCAGTTGCACAAGATTAAGCATAATCTTCACTTTGGCTCAGGTATACACTCACTTAGGCGCATTATATATGGTGTTGCGGTTTGGCGTGGTGATATCCCCTCCACTATCATGGCCCCTGCACGGGATACAAGACCAAATAACGAATGTGTATCACACGAATTACTCACGCGGATTCAATTGGTCGGGGCGCCATACAATGACGTTCGGGGCGCCATACAATGACGCCCCTACCTTAATTCATCATTCATCATTCAAATGACGTTCAGGCATATCAATGCATCGTCATACAATCACCGTACTGCCGAAATTGGCATAGGAATTGATTTTTCACCATAATTCGCTGTTATTTTCATTGACGAAACGCCGTTCATACACTAAAATATCTTTCACACACATTTAATGATGCACGGTACGTCGCAAGATGTGCAGTTGTATCCATGAATGGAGTGTAGACAGATTTCCGTTCTCTTCGAAAGGAACAGAACACTATGCAGACAGCTTCGTCATGGAAGCGCAGCGCGGCCCTTTTGCTGGTCGCCCTGTTGTTGCCAGTGCTCGTAGCCTGTGGTGGTGCCGCTGCCCCGGCCGCCGAGCCGACCGCCGCCCCAGCTGCTGAGCCAACCGCTGCTCCGGAAGCCACCGCCGCTCCCGAGCCAACTGCGGCCCCCGAGCCGACCGCCGCCCCTGAAAAGGATGGCACGCTCAACATTCTCTACTGGCAGGCCCCAACCATCCTGAACCCGCACCTTGCGTCGGGCACCAAGGACTTTGATGCTGCCGGCGTCATTCTCGAGCCACTCGCTCGCTACAACGAGAATGACGAATTGATTCCGTACTTGGCCGAAGAAATTCCAACCATCGCCAACGGTGGTGTGGCTGCCGACGGTACGACGGTAACGTGGAAGCTCAAGAAGGGCGTGAAGTGGTCAGATGGTAGTGATTTCACTGCTGACGACGTCATCTTCACGTGGCAGTACGCCTCAAATCCTGAGACAGCCGCCACCACGTCATCGAACTTCAACATCATCAAGAGCATTGATGCCGTTGATGCCAACACCGTCACCATCACCTGGAACGAGCCAAATCCTGATCCGTATGCGTCATTCGTGAGCTACTCAGGTATGGTCATCCAGAAGAAGCAGTTCGAAGCCTGTGTCGGCGCCGCTGCGTTGACCGACGCTGCGTGTCAGGCTGCCAACCTTGCTCCTATCGGCACCAACGCCTGGAAGTTGAAGGAATTCAAGCCAGGTGACGTAGTGGTGTACGAGCGCAACGAAAACTACCGCGATGCCGCCAATGTCTACTTCGACACGGTGGAAATCAAGGGTGGTGGCGATGCTGCTTCAGCCGCACGTGCCGCTTGTGAGACCGGTGAAGTTGACTACAGCTGGAACCTTCAGGTTCCAAAGGCCGCCCTCGAGCCCATCTTGAACGCCGAAGGCGCCAAGTGTGACGCGTTGGCCGGTGGTTCGTTCGGTGTCGAGCGTATCGT
>JBEANH010000039.1:0-22508 GCA_041165505.1 Chloroflexota bacterium
GTGGCCGTGCGGGCTGGTCACCACTGCACGCAACCGTTGCATGTAGCCCTGGATTTGCCGTCTACGGTGCGTGCATCGTGTTATTTGTATACCAGCACCGACGATATTGATCGGTTGGTGGGTGGGCTTGCCAAAGTGCAACATTTATTTGCCTAGAAGTGGAGGATATGCTGTGAGTGACATGTATCGTGATTTGATTTTGGAACATCATCGCTATCCCCATAATTTTGGTACGCTTGATCCACACGATGTGTCACAAGAAGAGCACAATCCGTTGTGTGGTGACCGCATCCGTCTCGATTTACGCATCGCCGATGGTGTCATCACGGAGGTGGCGTTTTCGGGCAAGGGGTGTGCGGTGAGTCAGGCATCGGCGTCGATGCTGACAGACGAATTGGTGGGGATGACGCTTGATCAGGTGCGTGCCTATAGCAAAGACGACCTGCTGGAGCTGATTGGTCTGCCCCTCGACAAAAATCCCGTGCGCCTCAAGTGTGCACTACTGTCGCTGAAAGCCCTCAAGGCGGGTGTCTACACCTACCTCGGCCAACAGCACGATATGGAAGAGCTTGATTAGTCTACGTAAGAAAGGGGTGTGCTATGAGCGTTGATGCCAACGATTTAGCATTTGATTATTCCAAATATGGCTTCCGCCAAGAAGAAAACTACGTCTTTAAGTCGGGCAAGGGCCTGAGTGAAGCCGTGGTGCGTGAACTGTCCGCCATGAAGGGTGAGCCCGAATGGATGCTCAAGCGCCGTTTGCAAGCCCTCGACATCTTCAACAAGAAGCCGACACCCGTAGACGGGGCCTGGGGCAATCCCGATTTGCTCGACCTCAACTACGAAGACATCCACTACTTCGTGCGTGCCGGTGACAAACCGGCCACCGACTGGGATGCCGTCCCCGAAGAAATCAAGAACACGTTTGAGCGCCTCGGTATCCCCGAAGCCGAGCGCAAATTCTTGGCAGGTGTGGGCGCCCAGTACGAATCCGAAGTCGTCTACCACTCGCTCCGCGAGGAATGGTCGAAACTGGGGGTCATCTTTCTCGATACCGACACTGCCCTCAAAGAGCAGCCCGAAATGTTCAAGCAGTACTTCGGTACGGTGATTCCATCGGCCGACAACAAGTACGCCGCCCTCAATACGGCAGTGTGGTCGGGTGGGTCATTTGTGTATGTGCCCAAAGGCGTGCATGTTGACATTCCGCTGCAGGCCTACTTCCGCATCAATGCGGAGAACATGGGGCAGTTCGAGCGCACCCTGATTATCATTGACGAAGGCGCCTCGGCGCACTACATCGAGGGGTGTACGGCACCCGTCTACTCCACCAATTCACTGCACTCTGCGGTAGTAGAAATCATCGTCAAAAAGGGTGGCAAGTTCCGCTACACCACCATCCAGAACTGGGCCAACAACATCTTCAATCTGGTCACCAAGCGTGCCGTGGCCTACGAAGATGCCAGCATGGAATGGGTTGATGGCAACATCGGCTCACGCTTGACGATGAAGTACCCGTCCGTCTACTTGATGGGGCGTGGTGCCCGTGGTGAAGTCTTGTCGGTGGCATATGCCGGCAAGGGGCAGCACCAGGATGCCGGTGCCAAGATGGTGCACAATGCGCCTGATACTACCAGCGTCATCACCAACAAATCGGTCTCGAAGGGTGGCGGCAAAACCACCTATCGCGGTTTGGTCAAGGTACATCCGGGAGCCACTGGTGCCAAGATCAACGTCAACTGTGACGCCTTGATTCTCGACGACAAGTCCAAGTCGGATACCATTCCATACATTGAAGTCGAAGAATCCAAAGTCACCTTGGCGCACGAAGCTACCGTGGGGCGCATCGGCGAAGAGCAACTCTTCTACCTGATGAGCCGTGGTATTTCCGAAGCCGAGGCGCTTTCGATGATTGTGCTTGGTTTCATGGAGCCCTTCACCCGCGAACTGCCCATGGAATACGCCGTCGAGCTCAACCGTCTCATCCAGCTCGAAATGGAAGGCTCTGTCGGGTAGTAATCATACACACGGTGACCAATCAACGACGCGGGACAAGGCAACGCCTTGTCCCGCGTGTGAATAGAAAGCAGGATGATATGGCGGATTTTGTGGCGGTGGCGACGCGTGTAGCACTCCCCGAGGGGGCCACACTGGCGGTGCAGTATGCGGGTGACGCGGTTGGTCTTTTTAATGTACGGGGCACCATCTATGCCATCGGCAACATTTGTACGCACGCCTATGCCGAATTGCACCAAGGATACGTTGACGATGACGACTGTACGGTGGATTGTCCACTGCACGGTGCCCGTTTTTCGTTGAAAAATGGCGCACATTTTACCCTTCCGGCGGTGCGTGACGTCCGCGTCTATCATGTCAAAGTGGACGATGAGATGATATGGATTGCCCCTGCGGACTAGACGTCAATGCTTGTCATAATGCGCCATCAACTGACGTGGTTGTGTGATGCCTACCCCGCCGAGGCCGTCGGATTACTCATCGGCACTGCCGATGGCGTGGTGATGCAGTGTATCCCTGCCCGCAATCTTGCCGATACCCCACGTACGCACTTTGTGCTCGATCCACGGGCCTGGCTCGATGCCGATGCACATGCACAGCGCCACGCATGGCACATTCTGGCACTGATTCACAGTCACCCCGACGCACCTGCACGCCCCTCGCCTGCAGACATGGTCGCGGGTGCGCTATTGGGGCAACAGGTGCGCATGGTCATCGTGCAGGTTGGTGCGCATGGTATGATCGATATGACCGCGTGGCGCTGGGATGGCGCTATCTACCAACAAGAGCAACTCGTATGTCATTAACCAGTGCCGCTCACCAGCGGTATGCACGTCACATTTCGTTGCCCGAAGTCGGTGTCGCTGGCCAGGCTCGCTTGGCAGCAGCCTCTGTGTTGCTCGTCGGTGCCGGTGGGCTCGGTGCACCGGTGGCACTCTACCTGGCGGCAGCTGGTGTCGGGCGTATTGGCATCGCCGATGATGACCGTGTTGACGTGAGCAACCTGCAACGCCAAATCATCCACACTGATGCCGATATTGGGCGGCTTAAAGTGGAATCAGCCTGTGCCAAAATGCAGGCGATTAATCCGTTGATTGAAGTGATACCGCATGTGACGCGTGTGACCGCTGCGAACGTGCTGGCACTCGTGCAGGCATACGACGTCATCGTGGATGCCACTGACTCGTTTGCCACGCGCTATATGCTCAACGATGCCTGTGTGCTAGCACGCAAACCGCTCGTGTACGGTGCCATTTTCCGCTTTGAAGGACAGGCGAGTGTGTTTGCGCCACATCTGGGTGGCCCCTGTTACCGCTGTTTGTTTCCCGATCCACCAACTGCCGACCTTGCCCCCAATTGTGCCCAGACAGGTGTGTTTGGCGTATTGCCTGGTGTGGTGGGTACGGTGCAGGCCACCGAGGCGCTCAAACTCATGCTCGGTATTGGCCAGACGTTGGTTGGACGTTTGTGGCTCTATGACGCACTACGCATGCAGGCGGATGCGTGGCCGATTGCAGCGAATCCTGAGTGTCCGCGCTGTGGCACGCACCCCACACTGACGGGTATCGTGGACATGGAAGCGGTCTGTGCGGCTCCCATCAATGCTGGTGAAATCAGTGTGTGGGATGCACAGCGGCGTCTGGCACAGCCCCCGGCTCCGCTGGTGCTCGATGTGCGCGACGAGCATGAATATGCGGCTGGGCATTTGGCAGGTGCCGTGCATATCCCGGTGGACGTGTTGGCCATGCGCCTGCACGAAATCCCCACGGGCGCCGATATCATCGTCTATTGTCGGAGTGGCATGCGCAGCGCCCGTGCCCGCGACATCTTGCGGCGCCACGCCCACACCGCCGTGTCTCTGGCAGGGGGGCTGCTGGCGTGGCGGCAGCAGATAGATGCCACGCTAGACGTGGTATAACACTGGTAGTAGCTGTTGTGACGAGGTGAACAATGACCGCCGATGAATTCCGCCAACGTGCCACACCCCACTCCACGTGGTCTGCGGCACTTATAGCGCTGTGGCACGATGCACAAGGAGATTGGACGGCGGCACATGACGCCCTCCAAGACGACCACAGCCACGCGGGTGCCTGGGTGCACGCCTATTTGCACCGTGTCGAAGGTGACGAGTTCAATGCCGCCTATTGGTACCGTCGTGCCGGCAAGCCAGTGTGTCGCACGACATGCGCCGAGGAATGGACGCAGTTGGTTCAGGTACTCGCCAAGGATGTATGACCGTTGCACGTGATGCGTGCGATATGCGCCTGACCATATGGGATGTGACTGTGTATGTGGAGGGAATATGACGGAACGCATTGCCGAAATCATTGAAGCGAGTACGCAACAGGTAGTGGCTGCAAGCTACGAGCTTTTGACTGCCCCCGCCTTCGGCTCGCTGGTGCGTGTCCATACCAGTGATACGCAGGTGGTCGTCTATGCCGTCGTGTACGACATCCGCACGCAGAGCCGCGAACCTGGTGGACGTGCCATTGTGCGTGGCAAAAGCTATACCGGGCAAGCCTTGTACGACGATGAAATTTATCGGGCACATCCCGATTTGCGTGAAGTCCTGCAAACCGAATTTGCGGCTTGGGTGGTGGGGTATCGCCGTGGTGATACGGTGATGCAACGCCTGCCTGCCTTGCCCCCGCCGGTACACTACACCGTGGCCGCCTGCGACGATGCCGAGTTGCGCCTGTTTGGGGCACAGTTTGGCTATTTGCGCATGATTGTGCAGGCCGCCCAACTCCCGAGCGATGAGCTTTTGGCCGCCCTCATCCGCCAGATTGCACACGCCCATGGCGCAGATGCTCGTGCCTATGTGGTACGGGCTGGGCGTGAGCTGGCAGTGCTGCTACGCGATGATTTCGAACGCCTACGTCAGCTGTTGGCGCAAATTAGGACGGAATTATGAATGAGTCGGGATGGACGCTAGGTCGCTCGTCGGGGCGCATGATATTCGCCCGTAATCCCCCGCATCGTCGGGGCGCATGATATTCGCCCGTAATCCTCCCCATCGTCGGGGCGCATGATATTCGCCCGTAATCCCTCCATCGGAGGGGCGCATACCATTCGCCCGTGCCACATCCCCCCCATCGTCGGGGCGAATACCATTCGTCCGTGCCACATCCCCCCATCGTAGGGGCGAATCATATTCGCCCGTAATCCCCTCCATCATGATATTCGCCCGTAATCCCCTCCATCATGATATTCGTCCGTGCCACATCCCCCGCATCGTAGGGGCGAATAATATTCGCCCGTAATCCCCCCCATCGTAGGGGCGAATAATATTCGCCCGTAATCCCCCGCATCGGAGGGGCGCATGATATTCGCCCGTAATCCTGATGGAATGGTGCCTTCTGTGTGAGAAACAAGTGCGCCGCACGTGACACGGTTGCACCGGCGCGGCGGCGTATGCTATGATACACCATAGCGCAAGCGTGAGGGGACGTGGCGAAATGGCAGACGCGCAAGTCTTAGGAACTTGTGGAGCGATCCGTGAGGGTTCGAGTCCCTCTGTCCCCACCATGGCGTGGAACGCAGTACCGTGTGGTACTGCGTTTTTTGTCAATATCACTCAAAGGAGGATGACATGCATTCAGATCTCATCAGCAAAATCGAGAAGGCGCGCCAATATGCGCAGCAGCCCGAGCGAATTGCCATAGATAGCCTACACGCTACCTTTCATGGCGGCAACAACGACCATCACATTACGATTGCAGATGGTGTGTGGCATTGCGATTGTGATTTCTTCAAGGGGCATAC
The DNA here is from genome assembly GCA_041165505.1 of Chloroflexota bacterium. Taxonomy (GTDB): domain Bacteria; phylum Chloroflexota; class Chloroflexia; order Chloroflexales; family Roseiflexaceae; genus UBA965. Next base: position 5,782 of record JBEANH010000039.1, read on the forward strand.
CACCTGTGCACATGTGATGGCCATGCAGAAAATCTTGCAACCGATGTTGTCAGAACGGGCGCGCGCCGCCACCAATCCACTCGATGCAGACGCCCTTTCTGCATCACTCGGGTAGTACGATGACGCTGATTATTGCCCACCGCGGCGCGTCGGCATATGCGCCAGAAAACACGCTCAAGGCCTTTGCACTGGCCGCCGACCAAGGTGCGCATATGTGCGAACTCGACGTGATTGCCACCAGCGATGGCGCCCTTGCGGTCTTCCACGACGATACCACCGGGCGCTGGGAAGCCGTAGACCGTGACGTGCGTCAAGTGAGTATGGCGCATATGCAGACACTCGACATTGGCGGCGAAAAGGTGCCACATTTGGCCGAAGTGCTCGAGCTCGCCCATGCGCGTGGTATGCACCTCAACGTGGAGCTCAAGCATGCCGGTGTGGCGCGCCCGGTGCTCGATGCCATCCGAGATGCGCGCATGCACGAGGCGGTGCTTATCTCGTCGTTTGTGGCACAGGCGCTGGCCGAAGTGCGGGCGTGCGATGCGACGATCCGCACCGCCTACTTGATGGGCACCGATACCTACAACCCACTGGTACGCCTGCGTGAGGCCTACCCCATGCCCGCTCTGCGCCACTACGGCTGTCAGGCCTGGCACCCCTACGCCAAGTTGCCCCTGATTGATTGGGCGATTACACAGACATTGCGGGCAGGCTTCGATGTGAATGTGTGGACAGTCAACGACCCCGCCACCATGCAGCATTTGTGTGCGCTGGGGGTGACGGGGATTATCACGGACAAACCGGACGTGTTGCGTGGCGTGCTTGGGCGGAGTTAATCCTGCGCTTACACACGCCGTTCGTTCATGTGGTCGTAGAGCGCGGCGGCGCCCAGTAGCCCGATGCGGTCGCCGAGCTGAGTCATTTCAACGGGCACGTCGCGGTAGACGGTGAGGGCGCGCTCGGCGATGACCACTTTGGCACGCTCTACGAGCTGCGGATTATTGATGACCACGCCGCCGCCGAGGACGATTTTGGCGGGGCTGTAGAGATGGAGCATGTTGACGAGTCCGGCGCCGATGGCTTCGCCCTCTTCGTCCATCAGGCGCAACGCCAACGGGTCAGCAGCGGCGGCGGCTTGCGCCACGTGATGCCCCTGCACCGTATCGGGGGTGGCTAGCCGATGCAACGCACTGTCGCCGTGTTGGCGCATGGCAGCAGCGGCGCGCCGTGCAAATCCAGGGCCGGCAGCGGTATCTTCCCACGACATGCGCGTATGCCAATCAATGATGTGATGCCCGACTTCGCCGGCCGAGCCACGATGCCCCAGCACCAAGTGCCCATCTGCAATGACGCCGCCGCCGATACCCGTGCTGACGGTGACGTAGACCAGGTCGCGCAGGCCTTTGCCGGCGCCAAAAATCCACTCGCCGACGGCCGCCGCATTGGCGTCGTTGCCGAGTTCGATGTCGAGGCCAGTGGCGTCGCTGAGCATCTGTCGCAGCGGCGTGTTTTCAAAGCCTGCAATGTTGGGCATGGCAAAGACAAAGCCTGCAAATGGGTCGAGTGGCCCAGGCACGCCAATCCCCACACCGGCCACGCTACCACCCTGCGGTACCTGTTGTTGCACGGTCTTGATGAGGGTTACCATTCGTCCAAAAATCGCCTGTGAACCTTCTTCGACCTTGGTGTCAACTTTGGTGTCAAACAATATTGCGCCTTTGGCATCAACCAAGCCTGCGCGCAAATTGGTACCGCCGAGATCTACACCGATGACATAGCGCATACTATCGTCCCTCATTACATATTCTTCACAAACCGTTATTAATGGTGTTGCCACCTATCATACCCTATGTTATACTACAGAGGAGCGTAATTAGGAAACAACGGATTCCGCATGAAATGTAGCCACAGCGCACGCACTGATGTCGGCCGACATCGCGAACACAACGAAGACGACTACGGTGTGGGCGAAGGCACGCACGTCGCCGACCGCGGGCATTTGTTTGTGGTCTGTGACGGCATGGGTGGCCACGAAGCCGGTGAAGTCGCTAGCCGCATTGCCGTCGAATCCATCTTGTCCGCCTTTTATGCTGATGCCAACGACGACCGTGGTGAAGCCCTGAGTGTGGCTTTGGATTACGCCAACACCAACATTTTCAACGAGGGCAGTCAAAGCGGTATTTCAATGGGCACGACGGGAGTCGCTGCCGTCATCCATCGCGACGAGTGTATCATCGCCAATGTGGGTGACAGCCGCGCTTATCTCATCCGCAAAGGGGCAATCCGCCAGATTAGTCGTGATCATACGCTTATCAACGAACAAATCGCTGCAGGCATGATTACTAATGCTGACGCAGAAAAAATGCTCTACAAGCACGTGATTACACGTGCACTTGGTCACCAACCAGATGTGATTGTGGACACCTTTCGCTTTGCCGTTCTGCCGAACGACATCGTGTTGCTCACATCAGATGGGCTCATCAATCACCTCAACGACGACGAAATTTTGGCGGTGAGTACGCAACATTCACTCGTTGATAGCGTGGATCGCCTCGTGGATATGGCTAACGAACGGGGTGGCAACGACAATACCACGGTACTGATGGTGCGCGTTGATGCCGTTGATGGCACATCGCCCCTGCCGATTCCCGTGGATGCGATGCCGATTGTAACCGGTCAGTACAACCCGTTGCGCATCCAGTCGTCACAGTCAACTGCATCCATGCGCTTGATGCTCGCCCCACAAATCAGTTGGCAAGGGGCAGGATTGGCGGTTGCATTGCTGCTCATCTTGCTGACCATCATCGTGCTCGGGTTGTGGGGTATCTGGCCATTTGCCCCCATCTAAAGAGTGGTATGCGTACACGACAAATGCTGCCTGCGGTAGATATTCCTACCGCAGGCAGTAGTGTGTTTGGGTGGTGTGGATGCGCCGGATGCGTAGGGACTGCCTGTTGTCAGTGATGGCAGAGGTGCGTGCATTTGCCTTTTTTTATAGTAAAAAAAAGCGACAACTCGACATACCGTGTGACACCATACATGGAACGGGTCTAGTGCGAGTGCCGCATTCAAATGCGGCTGGCATTCATGGCACGGTAGACATCGGCATAACGTTGCGCCAGCGCCTGTTGTGTATAGTGTGCCAGCACACGCTGTCGTGCACGGGCACTAATCGCCCCATACAGCGCACTATCCTGCATCAACGTGGTGAGCTGTGTCGCTAAATCGGTACGATTCCCTTCGGCATAGATGAGTCCACCATCCCCAATAACATGCGGTATTTCGCCCGAACTACTGCCAACCACAGGAACTCCACACGCCATGGCTTCTACGAGCACCCGACCAAACTGTTCTTTCCAGTTGGCGGTGGTGCGCGACGGGAGTACCAGGGCATCACACTGGTGCATGACGGCGGGCATGGCGTGTGTCGGTACCGGTGCCTGCCACGTGATACGCGGCGCAATGCCGAGTGCCGTTGCCTGGAGCTGGAGCGTCGTGGCTTCGCTCCCACCGCCCACAATTCGCAGTTGTGTCGTATCTGGGAGCAAGGCGAGTGCAGCGATGAGATCATCTACCCCCTTTTCGGGTACGAGTCGCCCCACATACCCTACCGTGAAAGGTGTGCGTGCGCGATGGGCATTTGGCCGTGGTGTAAAGCGTGTCGGGTCTACTCCGGTTTGTGGCATGATGTGGAGCGCCCCCTGGTAGCCGTGGGCGCGGATGAGTGCGGCGGCTTCGTGCGAGCAGGCCAGTGCTGCCCGGACTGTTGCAAAGGCGTAGCGTTCAAACCAGCCAAACGGTGGCGGATAGGTGCGTGCAATGTTGGCGTAGTTGTAAAAGCAGGTGGCGGCGCCGACCCGATGGGCCTGCCATAGTGCGAGGAAGGTGGCCAGGTTGAACGATTCCTCGTCAACATGCACAACGTCGGGGCGCAGTTGGCGCACGAGGCGCCCAAAAGTGGGGTAGTAGTGGATGTGGTGGCGCCCGTTGAAGTGCATCGGTAGTATGTGGAGCTGGTAGTTGGGGGTGGGGCCAGGTTCGAACACCACCTGTTGGGCGCGTGGCTCTTGCCATTGCGCAGGAATGGCCACATGCAGATCAATGTCGGGTAGTGCAGCCAATGCGTCGGTTTTACGCCGATACTCGACACTGAGGAGCGCCTTGGAAAGAATGAGTACCCGCATCAGAGCACCTGCGCCGCCACTTGGGCATAGAGTGCCACCGTTTGCATGGCCGTGGTGTCATAACTAAAGCGACTGGCTCGATGCATACCAGCAGCTGCGAGGTGTTGGCGTTTGCTGGCATCCGTCAACAGCGTCGCTAGGGCATCACGCCAGGCGAGTACATCGTCGGGGGGCACGCTGAGGGCTGCCGTACCAACGACTTCGGGCAGACTCGCTGCGTTGCTCACGATTACGGGTGTCCCACATGCCATGGCCTCAAGTGGGGGTAACCCAAAGCCTTCGGCCAGTGATGGATAGACAAAGACGGTTGCCGCACTATAAAACGCTGCGGCCTGTGCACGGCTGACATGCACCCGTTTGACCATGGCATCAATGCCGTGGATGGTGATTTCACTGGAAATATCAGGGAAGAGGTGTGGGTTCGTCCCAGCTGGTTGCCCTGCCAACACGAGCCACGTATGGCGCTTGATGGTATCCGGAAGCGACGCAAAGGCCCGGATTATCGTCCCCACGTTCTTGCGCTCGTCGTAGCCCCCCACATAGTAGATGTATGGTCCGGTGATGCCATGTGTGGCAAGGACATCCACGGCACCGGTGTGGGCGGTGTACATGGGGTCTGCGGCTAAGTGCGTCACTGTTATCTGATGTAGCGGAATGGAGAGGATACGATGGGCTTCGTGTGCCACATGGTGCGAAATGGCGATAAACGCCGTACTGCGCTGGGCGGCGCGTGCTACGAGTGCCATGTATGCACGCACCAACAGCGACCCACGATAGGCAGGACGGGTGAGTGGAATTAGGTCGGGAATGGTGGTGATGACCGGGATTTTGGACACATATGGTGCCGCAAAATAGGGCACATGGAGCAGGTGCGCACCCAATAATTGAGCAGCTTGGGGCACGGCGATTTGCTCGAACCACAGTTTGGCCACATTGCGTGCCCGTCCATCAAACGGTGTGGCCACGCGATGGATGGTGACACCCTGTGGTGGAGTGGGTGGCTGGGTGTCAGCGGGTACGATGAGCGTGATGCGTACCGCATCAATATGCTGGATGGCGTTGACGAGTCCGTGTAGGTATTGGCCTACGCCTACGGTCGGTTTGTCCCAAAAAAAGCCGTTCACGGCGATATGTAGCGTCATACTGCAATCATAGCATATGCCGGGATGGGATGCATGTTTCGCCGTCGGTGTATCGTCTTGCATCCAAATCAGGTATGCTAGGCATAGGAGGAATCAGCAATGCAACAGTCATTTTGGCCACGAACGCGTCTCGGGTGGATGGCAACGGTATCGTTCGGTGTATTCGCCGTGTTGTGGTTCATCAACGGCTACATGGTCAAAGCCTCTGGTGTTGGCCAATGGTGGCTAACCAACATCCTACCCGTCTATAGCATTGCGATGGTGGTCACGCTGGTTGGGGCGTGCATTGGCAGTGTGTCTGCGTGGCTGATTGGTGGCGACAATACTTGGGCGGTGCGTATCGCCACGATGCCCATCTGGGTATGGGTATTCATCCGTACCATGATTATTGTGTTGAACGCGTTGCACCTGTAGGGTGTATCGGCTGGTGGCGTGTGTGCGGTGCGGGAATGGTACAATGCCTGCAGTTATTCAAACGAGAGGAGTATGCACATCATGGTGATGAATGTCGAACAAATCATGGCGGTGATTCCGCATCGCTATCCGTTTTTGTTGATTGATCGTATTGTCGAACTCGAGCCGGGTGTGCGTGCGGTGGCCATCAAGCAGGTGACCATCAACGAGCCATTTTTCCAGGGGCACTTCCCCGATTACCCCATCATGCCCGGTGTGCTGATTATCGAAGCCTTGGCACAAACGGGTGCGGTGGCAGGCATGGTGTTGCCCGAGAATCAAGGCAAAATTGCGCTGTTTGCCGGCATCGAAGGCGCGCGCTTCCGCCGCCCCGTGGTGCCCGGTGATTCGTTGCGCCTCGAAGTCACCATCGAAGCCATGAAACGCGGTATCGGCAAGGCCGCCGCCAAAGCGACGGTTGATGGTAACTTGGCCTGTGAAGCCCAGCTGACATTCGCCTTGGTGGCACGCAATAATTCGTAATTGCGATGGTAGAGACGCATGACCATGCGTCTCTACCATCGCCCCATCGCCCCATCGCCCGCATGTGATTTGATACCCCATGTCACATCGTGTATGATTAGAGTATTGCCGGAGTGGCGGAATGGCAGACGCTACGGTCTTAAAAACCGTTGAGGGCAACCTCGTACGGGTTCGACTCCCGTCTTCGGCACCAAAATCCCCCGTGCGCACACGCGCACGGGGGATGCTGTTGTATTTCGCCCTACAAGCCAAACTGGCGCAGGTAATTGCGACTAATCGTGACACTCTCGAGCGGGGTGGCCTTTTGCGTCACATCCGTCTCGGTGATGAGCCAGCCGTCGAAGCCCACTGCACGCAGGTCGGCGATGATGGCGCCGAAATCAATGCAACCCTCGCCCAACTCGGCAAAGATGCCATGGTCGGTAAAGGTGCCGTAGTCCCACTTGGCGGCAGCCCCTTGGGCGCGCACCGCTTCACTGATGTCTTTGAGGTGCATGGTTTTGATGCGTGCTGCGTAGTCGCGACAGAACGCCACCGCATCGTCACCCGCCCACTGCATGTGCCCCGTGTCGGGCCCCAAAAAGACCAGTTTGGGGTCGGTCATGGCCAGCAGGCGATCCGTCTCGGCACGCGTCTCGATGACGGTGCCCACGTGGTTGTGGAAGCAACTATACACGCCCTCGGCCAAGGTGGCGGCGCCGACCTTGTTGAGTGAATCAGCAAAGACGGCGTATTCGGCATCGCTGAGACTATCCTCGGGGCGCACATGCCCTGCCGTCTGGCGGCGCGTTAGCCCACTGCGTGTGACATAATCGAAGCCACCCGGCGCCACGTACAGGGCGTCACAGCCCGCTTCACGAGCAAACGCAGCGTGGCGCTTGGCGCGTTCGACGAATTCATGCTGGCGGCTTTTGTCCCAAAATGCCGTACCGTAATAGCCGGGTGCCGGTTTGAGCCCATGGCGCGCAAACATGGCGAGAGTTTCGGCCGTGGTGCGCTGTTCGTCGGGGCCAGCGGGTGCGCCGGCATAACCGGCATCGGCAATCTGCTGTAATACCTGCTCTTCGGGTGCCAGCCATTCGGCACCGTTTGCGCCAAAGCGAATCCAAGTGATTTGGCCACAGCCAATTTGAATGCTCATACAAACTCCTTTGTGTGCATCTGTGCCATCAGCATAGCACGAAAAAGCGCAAACAGCACTACCTCATGCCTATGGCATAATCACTGCATACCTGTTGATGCAGTACGAGGAGTCACCCCATGCACTCTGCCCTCCCGTGGCGCGAAATCGAGTTGACATTGACCGCTGCTCACACCTACCCCAACGGCTATACCGACGTGGACGTATGGGTGGACTTTACGCATAGTACGGGGCAAGTGCTGCGTCGCCCTGCTTTTTGGGATGGTGGGCAGACGTGGAAAGTCCGCTTTGCCTCGCCGCTGGCAACAGGCTCGTGGGTGTGGCAGAGCTACGCAAGTGTGGCCGATGCTGGGCTCGTTGGACAGCAGGGCACGATGCACTGTCTCCCTGCCGACGATACCGCCCACCGCTTCTACCGCCACGGCTTCTGGCGTATGTCGCCGGGTGGACGCAACGTGATGCATGCTGACGGGCGCGCCGCGCTGATGTGTGGCGATACGGCCTGGGCGCTGCCCTGGCGCGCCACCCCGGAGCAGGTGACGGTGTATGCCGCTGATCGCCGCGCCAAAGGCTTCAATGCGGCCTTGTTGATGACCATCCAACCCGACATGGATGCGCGTGGGCCGCAGCAACGTGGTGCCGACGAAGCCTTTGCCATTGCATTCCACGACCTCGTTGATGGGCACATCACCCAGCTCGACCCTGCATACTTTCAATATATGGATGCGCTGATGACTATACTGGTGGCACACGAAATCGTGCCCGTGTTGCAGCCGGTGTTTATGGGCTTTGGCTGGAAAGGACTGCGTGTGGCGGGCCCCGTGCTGCCGCCGGCCGAATATGCCCGTTACTGCCGCTACTTGGTGGCCCGCTATGGTGCCCGCCCCGTCATCTACCTGGTGGGCGGCGACGGTTCGGGCTACGAGGCGCCCGTTGCGGCCGGTGGGAATGAGGTGCAGATGTGGGATGCCTATGCGCAGCCCACCGGCATCCACTACCGCCCCCATGCCGACAACTGTGCGCATCAGGGAGCGGATTGGCTCGACTTCCAGTGGTGTCAGACGGGGCATAGCGGCGAGCATATCCCCGAGCGTGTGGCCGACATGTGGCGCAACACGCCCGTCAAAGCAGTAGCCAATGGCGAACCCACCTACGAGAACGGTGTGGTGTGGGGGCGCGCCACTGGCTGGTGGCAAGGCCATGAGGCGTGGTGTAATCTGCTGGCTGGTGGCACGATGGGTGTCATCTATGGTGCGGGGAGTCTGTGGCAGTGGGTCTACCACCCCGCCGAGCCCGGACATGCCCCCTACTTTGTGGCACAGGGGTGTGATTGGCGTGCCGCACTTGATTTTGCGGGGGCGACGTATGTGGGCATGCTGGCACGCATCCTCGACGGCTTGCCACTGGCCGACATGGCGCCCCATTGGCAGGCCACGCTCGGGCGGCGTGGGGTGCTGGTGCCAGGACGGTTGTTTGTGACATATAGCGAGGATGGTGGTCCGTTGATGATGTTTGGCAACGATGTGCCCTTGCGCTACCGTATCGTTGATCCACGCACGGGTGTGGTCGTCAAGACAGGGGTGCGTGCCCGCCACGACGAATGGCTACTGGACGAGGGTGGGGCGCCACGGGTGTATATCTGTTGTGATGAGGAAATACGCTAGAATAGCAATGAAATACAGTTGCCATGCCAAAGAGTGGACGGGGCGGGCGCGTGATGCAGAGGGAATGGAGTGCACAATGCAATACCACAAATTTGACATAACAAATGATTATCCTGTGGTGATTATCGGTGCAGGACCAGTGGGCTTGGCTGCAGCAGCACACCTAGTGGAACGTAATCTGCCATTTGTGGTGTTGGAGCGTGGCGCATCTGTGGGGGCGAGTATGTTGGCCTGGGGGCATGTGGCACTCTTTTCGCCGTGGCAGTACTGTGTTGATCCAAGTGCCGCACAGCTGCTCGCTACGACGGGTTGGCAGGCTCCAGCGCCAGACACCTTCCCCACTGGAGCAGACATGGTGCAGCACTATTTGCGGCCACTTGCGGATGTGCCAGCCATTGCCGCTGCACTGCGTTGTAATGTCGAAGTGCTCCAGGTGTCACGCCGTGGCATGCACAAAGGTGATTCACATGGGCGTACCCAGCAGCCATTTGCGCTCCAGATTCGGCATGGCGATGGGCGGAGCGAAGTGATGCTTGCGGGGGCTGTCATTGATGCATCTGGTACCTATACCATGCCCAATCCCCTCGGTGCGGCGGGTATCCCTGCAATTGGTGAGCAAGCGGCACAGGCGCACTGCTTCTACGGTATCCCGCATATCAGCGGCCAGGATGCAGCCCGCTACGCCGGGAAACGGGTGGCCGTGGTGGGGAGTGGGCATTCGGCGTTCCAAGCCTTGCTCGAGCTCCTCGACCTACAGCACCAGCATCCGGCTACCACGATTGTGTGGGTGGTGCGTCGTAGTGCCGATCGGCTCGATGCCGTCTACGGCGGTGGTACCAACGACGCATTGCCCGAGCGTGGCGCCTTGGGGCAACGGGTGCGGGCGGCTGTGGATGCTAGACGCATCCGCGTGGTGTGTGAGTGGCGCACTGACCGTGTGGATGTGACGTCTGCAGGGGTGGTGCTCGTCAGCAATGCGCGCGAACTTGATCCCGTGGACGAAATCGTCGTCACCACCGGCTTTCGCCCCAACATCCAGATGCTCCGTGAGTTGCGCATGGCGCTCGACGAAATCGTAGAGGCACCGCGCACCTTGGCGCCACACATTGACCCCAATCTGCATAGCTGTGGTACCGTACCACCGCATGGTGTCCAAGAGTTGAGTCATCCCGAGGTCGGCGTATTTGTGGTGGGCATGAAAAGTTACGGGCGCGCCCCCACCTTTTTGCTCTTGACTGGCTACGAGCAGGTGCGCTCGGTGGTGGCGGCGCTGGCTGGTGATTGGCAGGCCGCCTTGACGGTGGAGTTGATGCTGCCCGAAACGGGTGTCTGTAGTGGTCCGAGTGGTGACGCGTGCTGTGCACCTGCCACCACGCTTGCACTGACGGACGCCTGTTGTACGCCAGCTCCCACCACGCTTGCACTGACAGACGCCTGTTGTGTGCCCGCCCGCGCGACCACCACACTCGATATCGCGTTGGTGGGTGATGCCCCACCACAACGCTGTTGTTGAGACGATAACCGTGCACACACTCCTCACGCGTTGGTTGCCCAGTGCCTACTACGGATGGCGCATGTTGACCGGTGTCGCCATCGCCCAACTCGTGTCGTGGGGGGTACTCTACTACGGGTTTAGTGCCCTGATGATTCCCATGCACGATGCGTTGCAGTGGGATTCGGTCACGTTGACCGGTGCGTATTCGCTCATGCTGTTGAGCATGGGGCTAGCCGCCTTTCCCTTTGGGCGCATCATTGACCGTTACGGGGCACGCTGGTTGATGAGCGCATGTTCACTCCTCGCTGTCGTGCTGGTGTTGGCGTGGTCGCAGGTCAGCGCCGTCTGGCAGTTTTATGCGGTCATGATTGGCATCGGCGTGGCATGTGCCGGTGTGCTCTACGATCCGGCGTTTGCGCTGGTGGCCGTCTGGTTTCGGCGGTATCGAGGACGTGCGCTGGCACTGCTCACCTTTTGGGGGGCACTGGCCAGTGTCGTTTTTATTCCACTGACCAGCTGGCTGACCACACAGTGGGGGTGGCGTAGCGCCCTCGTCATACTTGCCGTCATACTCGCCGTAGTTACGATGCCCATTCACGTGCTGTTGGTGCGTCGGCATCCTGCCGATGTGGGAGCCCTCCCCGATGGCGAAGCGCCACACGCCGAGCCTGTGCACGCGTCACCCGCCGATACGAGCGTGCCGGCGACTACGGCGGTGCGCGGTCGCTACTTCATGGTGATGACGGGTATTTTTGCGCTGAGCACATTTGTGGGGGTGACGCTCACCACGCATGCCGTGCCCCTGCTGGTGGCATTCGACCATGCGCCGACCACGGCGAGCTGGGTGGCCGCACTCTTTGGGTTGATGTCGCTCAGTGGTCGGGTGGTGGTTGGTCCGCTCGTGGATCGCATCCCACTCTGGCGGTTGTTAGGCATTCTGCTGGGCATACAGTTCATCGGACTCGGCATCCTGTTGATTGCCGGACACGTATTGGCTGGAGCCGTGCTCTACATGGTGTGTGTGGGTATCGGGGTGGGCACGGTGACCATTTTGCGTGCGGCCATGCTTGCTGACGCCTACGGCCATGCCGCCTATGCCACCATCGGTGGTGTGCAGAACGTCGTATTCATGCTCTTTCGCACCATCGCCCCGCTTGGGGCGAGTCTGTGGATCGGGTACTGGCACGGCTATGCTGCCCTGCTCGAATTGCTAATGGGCTTGGTCGTATTGGCGCTCGGTGGTGTCGTCTGGTTGGTGCGCTTGCCCCATCCACGGCGTATTGTCGTCAGTGACGGTGCCACTTCCGACTAATCACTTTCTTCAAGGGCATAGATTTGTGCGAGGGTCTGTGCACGCGCCTTTTCGAGGCGTTGGATGCGCCGATTGAAGTTGGTCAGTGCAATTTGGGCGAATTCGTCGAGCGACAAGCCGAAGGGCATGACCGGATAGGCGGCAAAAATCTCGGCGATGATGTCCATGGCGATGGGGAAGAGGTCGTTGAGTCGTTGTTCGATGGTCTGCCATACACGTGGCTCTTGGGCGATGAGGCGACTCAGCAAAAAGATGCCGTAGGCGATATGGCGTGATTCGTCGCGTTTGAGCATGGTGATGCCGTGCTGAATGCCCGGCATCAGGTTGTTGCGGGCGAGTGCCGCAAAATAGGCTTCATAGCCGGTTTCGGCCAGTACACCCTCCACAATCATGTTGTAAGTCACCGATGCCCGCGCCTGGGCGTGGATGCTACTGTCACTGGTCAGGGCGTGCATGGCGCGGGGGAACTCGTCGCCAAAAAGGCGTTGGTAGGCGGGGGTGTGGTAGTGGCTCAGGTCGCCGGTATGTTGCATCACCGTGGCGATGACGCCGTTGGCAAAAAAGTCAACGTGTTTGGCTTCTTCCCACAAAAACGTCGTCAAAAAGAGCTCTTCTTCGAGGCGCCCTTCACGCGCAATCACCTGTATCAACGGCAACAAATCGAGCGTGACGCTCTCTTCGCCGGCCACAAACAGACTGGTCAGGCGGCGCAGCACGTCTTGTTCGTCGGGTGCGAGACCGTGCCAGTCACGCATGTCTTGGCTGAAGTCAATGTCGTCCGGGTTCCAGGTGCCCAGGCGTTTGGCTTTGCGGAAGAGTTTCATGGCCGGATGGTGCTGCTGGAGACCACCGGCACGCGTCGTGACAAACGTGCTGGTGGCGGCGGGCATTGTGGCGACCGGCACGGGTGCACCGACCGTCGGCACATCATCAAACGTGGTGGGCACATGGGCGACTGCCGCCACCAACGCTTTGGCGGAGGCCGCGTGCATGGCGAGAGTCGTCATGCTGCCTTTTTTGACCACCAACACACGACGCATAATCGCACTCATCGGGTCGAGTTGCCCCGTCAAGATGCGTTGCCAGGTGGGGATATCTGCGGCCAGCACAAAGACAGCACGCTCATGGTCTGCCTCGCTGGCCATATGCGCAGTGCGGCAGGTGCCATCGGCCAAATCGAGAAAGACGGCCTGGGCTGGAGTATCGCTGACCTGCAAGAGCACGGGCCAGTGCCAACTGCGTGCTACCCGCTGGTAGTCGCTGTTGGTGCGAATGGCGTTGGCACAAGCATCAACCCAGGGGGGCGTAAAGGCGGTATGTGTGTGCATAGTGGTGTTTTCTGTAAAAAATATCTCCATTGAGTATACTCGAAAACGTGCAACGTGATTTCGGAGTGACACAAAACCGCTACAATGGTGCCATCACCAGTGGAAAGGACGCAGGATGACGCCATTTGTCCCCTTTGAACTCGAACACTATCAATCGCTCTACGAGCGCGTCGTGGACTACAATTTGGCCGATAGTAGTGTCAAATGTGTGACCACACGCGAATGGCTCAACGAAGATGAAATCGAAGCGTTGCTCGATACCGGCCTATTCTACCCCGAAGTCAACGGCACGACGCGCCTGCGTAGCGCGATTGCACAGCTCTATACGCACGCCGATGCCAGCAACGTGCTCGTGACTGTTGGCGCTTCGCAGGCCAACGCCATGGTCTGCCAGACGCTGCTCGCCCCCGGCGATGAAGTGGTGGTGATGACCCCCGGTTATCGCCAGGTCTGGGGGACGGCACAAAACATGGGCTGCGTGGTGCGTGAGTTGCCCCTGCGTGCCGACCACGGCTGGCGTGTCGACCTCGATGCCCTGAACCGCGTGGTCACACCACGTACCAAGCTGGTCGCCATCGTCAATCCCAACAATCCGACGGGGACAATTTTGACGGTTGCCGAAATGCAGGCCATCGTGGCCGCTTGTGCCCGTGTCGGTGCCTGGCTTCATGTAGACGAGGTCTACCACGGCACCGAACATGCGGGAGTTGCCGATACGCCCACCTTTTGGGGCATGTACGACCGCCTGATCTGTACCAACAGCCTCTCTAAAGCCTATGGGCTGAGTGGCTTGCGTATCGGCTGGGCGATGACCACCCCTGCTATGGCCGACGAACTGTGGCGCCGCCACGAATATGCGGTGATTGCTGCTGCTGCGCCGAGTATGACGCTGGCAGAAATCGCCTTGCAACCAGCCAAGCGCCTGCAACTCCTCACCCGTCAACGCGAGATTTCACGGGCTGGTCTAGCCGTGATGCGCAACTGGCTACCGATGCAACAGGGCCGTTTTTTCTTGCATACGCCCCAAGCCACAAGCATCGCCTTTGTCGGGTACACGGGGGGCATGCCATCGTACGAGCTGGCAGAAACCATCCGTACACGGTCATCTGTGCTGGTAGCGCCAGGGAGCACGCTTGGGGTGGAGGGGTATCTGCGCATTACGGTGGGCTATGAGCCCACCAAAATAGATGCCGCTTTGACCCGTATCGGTGCCGTGATGCAACGGCTGACGGATGGTGCGTAGCAACGAGGAGGGTGCGATGAACGCTGATGCCGTGTTGCAGGCGGTGTGTGCGGAATGTGTGCCGCTGATTCGTGCCATGGCCCGTGGGCGCTACGCCATCTCGCTGGGGGGATCACGTGGCAAAAAAGTCGCTGATGGTCGTTCGGATATTGACTTTCGCCTTTTTTGTGACGAAGCCGTCGGTATCCCCTACACCGATTCATCTCCGACATGGGCCCCCTTTGTGGCGGCGGTCGAGCGCTGGCGCACCCAAGGGGTCAACATTGACTATGTGTGGGTGCGTACTGTGGCTGACATTGATGCACAGCTTGATGCCTGGCTGGGGAGCGATATTCCCCGTGTGGACTATGTGTGGACGGTGTGGGGCTATCACGTGCTCACCGATATCGCTAATCAGGCGATTATCGAGGATGCAGATGGACTGATTGCGCGCTGGCACGCTCGCCTCTTTCCTTACCCGGCGGCACTCAAAGCCAAGCTGGTGGCCAAATATGCCGAATCCTTGCGCTACTGGCGTGACGACTACCACTATCGCCACAAAGTCCAGCGTGGTGATGCGGTGTTTTTGGCGAGTATCACGGCCCGCCTCATCAACGATATCATGCAGGTGTTGTGTGCCCTCAATGCGCTCTACTATGTGGGTGATGGCAACAATCTTGTCTTTGCACAGAAATTTACCATCACACCGCCCAATCTGGCAGCACGCGTGACACAAGCATTGTACCCCGGTGCTGGGGGCGAGAGCTACATGCAGCAGTACCTGGCGGTGTGTGCCTTGATTGATGATGTGCTGGTGTTGATTCCTCCCGATGCTGCATAAGGGATGCGCTATGACGACGAGTCAGGTGTTTTTGATTACCTCAACGTTTCTGGCATGTGCCGTTGAAATGGTCGAAGCGTTGACGATTGTGCTGGCGACGGGCATCACGCGTGGTTGGCGCTCAGCGCTTATCGGCACAGGGGTGGCTGTCATTGGGTTACTGCTGATTGTGACCATGCTCGGCTCAGCCATTGCGCAGATCCCGGTGCAGAGTATGCAGGTGGTGGTTGGTGCGCTCATGTTGATTTTCGGCTTGCAGTGGCTACGCAAAGCGATTTTGCGGGCAGCAGGGCGCAAGGCGATGCACGACGAGGATGCGATTTTTGCGGCCGAGCAGGCCGAGGCTCGCAAGCATGTGCAGGATGCGCGTGCCCCCATTGATTGGTACGCATTCACCATTTGCTTCAAGGGAGTCTTTCTCGAGGGGCTGGAAGTAGCGTTTATCACCATCACCTTTGGCGTGGCGCAACAACAGCTCGATTTGGCTATCTATGCAGCGGTGGCGGCATTCGTGCTTATCTGTGTGGCCGGTGTATTGCTCCACCGCCCGCTCAGTCAAGTCCCCGAAAACACGCTCAAATACGTGGTGGGGTTATTACTCACCAGCTTTGGTACCTTTTGGTCGGCAGAGGGGGTCGGGGTAGAATGGCCCGGGACGGATGTGGCACTACTCGGACTCTTGCTCTTTTACACGCTGGTGGCATACGGGTTGGTGCGCATCCTGCGCACGTCGCCCAACGCGAGTATCGCATGAAGTACATCCACGCATTCGTATGGTTTTGGATTGATTTCATCATCGGCGACGACTGGCGCATCGCCGTGATGGTTGTCGCCGGCATGGTACTTACCGCATTCTGCATCGCCCAAGGCTGGCCAGCTTGGTGGGTGCTCCCTGTGATTGTGGCGAGCTATCTCGCTGTCTCTATGACGTGGAAATAATCGCATCAGCGAGCTGTGCGGCTTGTACGCGGATATCGGGAATCGCAATGCATTCCCAGGCGTAGCCTTTGCGTGGTGGCCCAATGCTCCACAACCACGGGATGGTGTGTCCATCACGGTCGTTGAGGTGCCCCTGCACATCAACGTCAATTCCCAGCCGAATGGGATCCGCATTGAGCAATCCACGCCCTGTGAGGGCGGTGACGAGTGGGTTGGTGATGCGCGTGTAATCGCTCTCTGGTCCGGTGCAGTTGACAACCCAGGTCGCATTGCTGGTCATGGTGTGGCTGTGGCCACGGGGGGTGTAGCTGAGTGCGACACCATCGTCATCTTCGCGATAATTGGTGATCCGCCCCGCCACCACGGCGAGTTGACCCTGCTGCTGGGCTGCACTGAGCTGGGTGGCGAGGTGTGGCGCAATACGGTGGCGGTAGATGTCCCAATGGGCCCGTACATGGCGCAAAAAGCGTTGCTTGTCGGCGAGCGACCAGCCCATCCACAGCGACTGGGTGTGTGGGCGCAG
>JBEANH010000040.1:0-21765 GCA_041165505.1 Chloroflexota bacterium
CCGACCAAACCAATCCCCAACCCCCCGTGGTCGCTACGGATGCAATGCCGGCGCTCCGTGTGGTGGCGATGCCTACGGCCATGCCGGCACGCCCAGGCCGCCCCAACCCAGCTGCCCCCAATCCTGGTGGTAATACCGGGGGATCCAAATAGGCGTAGAGACACATGAACATGTGTCTCTACGCCGACGTACAATGATGTGTCTCTACGCAGGTGTGGGTATGCGCACAAACACATACAACAGCACCACACAGCCTGCCCCAACCAAGAGCGCCAGCGGTGCCCCACTCGCACTGATGGCCGCAAGCGTGTCACCGCGTCCAAGCCATGTGGTCATGTTGGTCACCAATAACCCGCCAAACGAGGGGACGCCGATGAGGGTCACGGCGTGCAGACTCATCACCCGTCCACGCAAGTGACTGGGTACTTCGAGCTGGAGCATGGTGGCAATCATGGTGGTGGCAGCGGTACCGATGACCCCCACCAGCACCAGCATGATGGCACCGAGCCACCACCACGGACTGAGGGCAAATCCGGCCAATACCAGGCTAAACAGGATTCCCGCAATCCGCAAGTTGCGTCCGTTGGGGGTGATGTGTGGCAACGAGGCGAGTCCCAATGCGCCAATCATTGCACCCGCTCCGGCGGCTGATAGCAAAATGCCGTATCCTTGGGCACTGATACGCCAAATGTCGTCAGCGTATATGGGGAGTACTTGCTGGTATGATCGTCCAAAGATAGACATAATGGTTGAGGTAAACAACAGCACACCGGTTAGTGGGTGGGCGAGTGCATAGCGCACGCCGCCGAGCATGGCGTCGGCAAGTGTGGTCGTGTGCGGGGGGTGTGCCGCGTCCACGGGCATCTGGCTGACTGCATAGATGACCGCCAAAAAGCTCAACGCATTCCCCAGAAACAGCCACCCGGCACCGAGTACACCCAACAAAAATCCTGCCAGCGCTGGCCCAATCAGTGCCGCCCCGTTGTAGGTGGCCGAGTTGAGGGCGAGGGCATTCATCAAATCGGTGCGGGGCACCAACGTCGGAATGAGCGCTTGGCGTGTCGGGTTATCCACGGCGAGGAGTGTGGCACTCAGAAAGGTAGCAAGCAGAATCAGCCACGGCGAGTTCAGGTCGGCAAACGTGAGGAGTGCTTGTACCAATGCAAGCAGGAGCATGCTCCACTGGGTTATCTGGAGGATGCGTGCCCGTGGAAAGCGATCGGCCAAGTACCCACCCACGGGGGGCAACACAATCATGGGGATGGCGAATGCCAACCCCATCCAGCCCAGATAGCGTGGATCGTTGTTGGTCATCTTGTAGATGAGCCAACTCTGGGCCACGTTTTGCATCCACGTGCCCATGTTCGACACCAGTAAGCCGCTCCACAACAAGCGATATGGCCGATGCTGGAGCGACGGGTATTGTCGTATTACCATGGCTTGTTCCTTTGCCAGTGATTGACGCTAATCGAAGCGGAGCATCCCCTTGATGACACCACTTGCCGGGTCGCGCCAGCTGGTCATGCACTGTGCGAGCCCCGCAGGGTCGGTGTGATGGGTGGCCCACGCAGACACGTCAATGTGGGGCAGTGCGGCAATCACTGCATCAAAGTCTTGGGCGGTTGCGTTGCGACTCGCTTTGACAGTAATTTCGCGCCGATGTAAGTCGGGGTCACTGAATGTTAGGGTGCCTTGGATGAGTCCAAGCAGCACGAGAGTACCACCATGCCCAGGCAACAAAAACGACGCCTCCATGGCTCCTTTGTGCCCTGTGGCATCAATCACGATATCGGGGGCATGCCCTCCACACAACTCGTGCACAACGGCATTCGGGGTATCACCGGGTGCCGCACTGGCAGCGACGAGCTGTTGCGTATGTGCAAATGCTCGCCGGATGGGGCTCGGATCGAGTGCGCTAACGCGTAGCCCACGTTCGCGTGCTGCCAATGCCGCCCCGAGTCCGATTGGTCCGAGTCCCACGATGACGATGTGGTCATCGGGGCGGGCTGCGGCACGGCGTACCGCATGGAATCCAATGGAAAGCATTTCGACGAGTGCCAACCCCTCCACACTTGCGCCGTGTGCGTGGTGTAAATGATCGGCCGGGACATTGAAGTATTCCCGCATGCCACCGTCAATATGTACACCGAGCACCGTGAGACTGCTACAGCAATTGGTGAGCCCACGTTGGCATGCGCGGCAACGACCACACTCGAGGTAGGGTCGCACCGCCACCGTATCTCCCACGGCAACGTTGGTCACGTCCTCACCAACAGCCACGACTTCGACGGCCAATTCGTGCCCGAGAATACGCGGATAACTGAAAAACGGCTGATTTCCCGTAAATGCGTGTAAATCGGTACCACAAATACCGACACGCCGCACGCGGACCTGGGCTTCGCCACGATGCGGAGGCGCCGGGTGTGGCACGTCACATATTCGCAGATCGCCAATTGCCTGCAAAACAAGTTGTTGCATAATGGTGATGCTCGCTTGTGCTGGTTGGTGTGAATCTGTACCGATTATCACACAAATCTAGCGTAGCGCAAATTGATGAGCAAAAAACTCTGACATGTGGGGTGAACCACACGAGCGTCGCTCGATGAAGACAGCGGGGAGCTTGATATTCGAGATGGGGAGATGTGGTTCCTGAATGCGCAATATGAGCTGTTCGACTGCAAATGCCCCCATCAGCATGGTGGGTTGCTCGATGACGGTGAAATATGGAAAAATCGTGTTTGTGTGTTCAAAATCATCGAAGGTGGCAAGTGCGATGTCATGGGGAATGCGCAAACGCAACTCGGTACAGGCATGAACAACACTCGTTGCTGCCATCGAATTCACGGTCACAATGGCATCGGGACGATGCGTCTGCTGCAAAATTTTTAGCGCCAGCTTGTATTCGTGTGAGGTATCGTGTGTGGTGTATTCGTGTACGATCGTAGAATCAAAGTGGATACCGGCCGTGTCGAGTGCTAACCGATAGCCGTGGAGCCGATCGCGTGCGGTCGAGATGTGCATGTCGCCACTCATAAAGGCGATCCGTTTGTACCCGAGTGTGATGAGGTGTTGTGTGAGCTGAAACATGCCTTGGATGTTGTCGCTCTGTACCACGTCGAGTGCCACACCCGGTACCTCGCGATCAACGAGAATCAATGGACAGCCGTGATGCATGAATTCACCGAGTATGCCAGCAGAATGGTCACTGTATGCGGCCATGATAATGCCATCTACGTCGCGTTGGCGTAATTCTGCCAACAACCGCTTCTCGTGGTCTTGCTTGCCGTGACTGTTGCAAATAAAGACGCCAAAGCCGTGCCGACTCGCCGCTAATTCCACGCCGAGACTGATGCGTGTGAAAAACGGTTCACTCAGATTTGGTACGATGAATCCAATGGTTCTGCTCGTACGTGGTGTGTGTGGGCGTCGTGGCGGTTTGGCAACGTAGTCGAGTTGCGTAATGGCGCGTAGAATTCGTTCCCGTGTTTCGGGATGAACCGTCGCTGTCCCATTAATCACACGTGACACCGTCATCGCTGACACCTGTGCGTGGTGTGCAACATCACGAATCGTCGCCCCTGACGCTTTCTTGTGTGACGACATGCTAAATTACTCTAGACGAGGAAAATGGAAGGCAGGATGATGGAATACTCCCGAATATTGTACAGTAAAGTGTGATTTTTCACAATATCGGGATGTATGTGCCCTCTCACGAAATTCTCATAAATAGACACGCGAGGAGCTATGTCGTCAGCAGTCCTATGCCCCCCTGTTGATATTCATCGTGTGCTCATAGTGTTTTCACGTCAAGTTTAGGTTGTGCTGGCATAGTACATGATGTACAAGGGCGCCATTGCGGTAGATTTGGCGTTTAATGGAGAAAAACATGGCACGTGGAAGTAGTTTTTTACTCATCGTAGTGTTGATTTTGACACTCATTGGTGGAGCAGTTCTCGGCGCAGTTGCCGGTGCTGGAGTATCGTTATATGTGATGCGGCAGAGTCCGCGCGTGGTCACGGCTGTGGTAGATAGTGCACCTACAAACAAACCGGAGCGGGTCCAAGAAGTGTCTCCCACCGAAGTTCCCGTGTTACCAACACCCCTGCCGAATACGGCGGTTGTGCCTGCAGATGGTGCAACTGCGGCAGTTGCTATTCCCGATGTGGTGGCCAAAGTCGGACCTGCAGTGGTCACCGTGATTAACAACGACCCACGTGGTCAGGTGGGGAGTGGTTCGGGTGCGGTTATCAGTCCTGACGGATATATCATCACCAACAATCACGTGATTGATGGTGCATCAACGCTGGATGTGATTTTTTCGGATGGCACACAGCGTGAAGCATCGTTGGTCGGTGCAGATGCCCTGATGGACTTGGCCCTTCTCAAAGTTGACGGTGCGGTGCCAACCTACATCCCCATTGGTGATTCTGACGTGTTGCGCCAAGGCGAAACAGTTATTGCCATTGGTAGCCCGCTCGGCGAATACAAAAACAGTGTGACCGTGGGTGTCATCAGTGCCCTCAACCGCAATCTCGATGGTGGTATGCCCGAAGGACTCATTCAGACCGATGCGGCCATCAACAACGGCAATAGTGGCGGACCGCTCATCAACATGAATGGCGAAATCATCGGCATTAATACCATGGTTGTGCGCCAGAGTGGGAACAGCACGGTTGTTGAAGGTCTCGGTTTTGCAATTCCATCGAATGTGATGCGCCGTGTGAGTGAACAGTTAATCGCCAAGGGCGAAGTCCGCTATCCGTTCCTCGGTATCACATACGTCATGATTACTGCGGATATCGCAGAGCAGTACCAACTCGATGCCAAGCAGGGCGCCTATGTCACCAGTGTGATTGATGGTGGTCCGGTAGCGAGTGTCGGCTTGCGTGCTGGCGATGTCATCACCGCATTCGAAGGTGTGCGTCTGGGACAACAAGCATCTCTCCCCGGAGTACTCTTGCAACATCAACCCGGCGATCAAATCGTCCTTACGGTGCTTCGCGATGGGCAAGAGACAGAGTATACTGTGACATTAGGAGAGCGCCCCAAAAACAGTTAACGCATGCCGCCATGGGTGACCTGGCGTGCAGGAGCCCAAGAACATGCAACACGTAGCGCTGAGCGATGCCGTACGCCCGCTGGTTCTCACACTCGATGTGGGGACCAGCGCGGTGCGTATGCTCTGTTTTGATGCGAATGCCCGCTGTGTGACCGGCATTGAATCACGGCAACGCATTGATGTGGAGACTACACACCACGGTGCCGCCGAAATCGTTGCCACCGCATTATTTGCCCAGTGTGTGGCGGTCATTGATGACATCATTGCTCAATTAGGAGCTGCCGTCGCCGATGTGGCAGCCGTCGGCATGGCCACCATGGCCACCACCATGGTGGGTGTTGCTGCCGATGGTACCGTGGTTGGCCCATTACGCACCTATGCAGATACCCAGAGCGATGCCATGGCACGCCAATTACGCCACCAGTATGATGAATCCCACTACCATGCGCATACCGGGTGTTTGCTCCGCCCCAACTACTGGCCAGCACGGGTGTTGTGGCTACAGCAACAGCACCCCGACGAATGGCGTCAGGCGGCCATGTGGATGACGTGGGGGGAATACCTAGAATGGCGTTGGCTCGGTGTGCGTCGTGTAACCACGAGTAGCGCAGCGTGGACCGGTCTGCTCAATCGCGAAACACTCGATTGGCATACGACGTGGCTCACACAGCTAGCCATGCCACGCCAGGCGCTGGCCCACGTCGTGGATGTGTCACAGCCCCACGTGGGGCTGGTTGCTTCATGGGCGGCGCGTTGGCCCGCACTCCAGGCAGTGCGCTGGTATGCGGCTGTCGGTGATGGGGCTGCCGCCAATGTGGGGAGCGGCTGTATTGATCCACGGGCACTGGCATTGACTGTCGGCACGACCGGCGCCATGCGCATGGCCATCCCGGGGACACCACTCCCCGCCAGCGGATTGTGGTGTTATCGCATTGATGCGCAGCTTGCGCTCGTAGGTGGTGCGACCAGTGAAGGTGGCAATATATACCAGTGGATGCGTGAAACGCTGAATTTCGCCGATGCCAGCGATGCCGCCATCGAATCCCAACTCGCCACATATGCACCAGATAGCCATGGTCTGACCATTGTGCCATTGTGGGCCGGAGAACGTAGTCCGGGTTGGGCTGGTGATGCCCGTGCCACCATTCACGGCATGCACTTGGGGAGTACGCCGTACGATTTGCTCCGTGCCGCCTTTGAAGCCATGGCACTGCGTATCGGTCAGATTGCGACTGGGCTCCCTGCAAGTGAGCAAGTCATTGCGAGTGGTGGTGCGTTGTTGCGTTCACCGGTCTGGTTGCAAATCTGTGCCGACGTGTTGGGGCGCCCACTCACTGCGTCAGCGGTGGTCGAAGCAACTGCGCGTGGCGTGGCTCTACTCGCACTGCGTAGCCTCGGTGTCATTGCGCAGCTTGATACGTACGCACCACCACTCGGTGCCACCTATGTGCCTACCAGGCAGGCTCATGCCGTGTATCAACGTGCTGCCATCCGCCAGCAAGAGTTGTATCGCATGGTAGTGCACGATGGTGCACATACCGACTAAAATAGTGCTAGACTACAGCTAACGACCCGCTAAATGAGGAGGAACACGACAATGCAGCTCACCGTATTCTATGATTTCTTGTGTCCTGTGTGTTGGCGGGCATCACGCTGGCTCGATCTCGTCGTCGCACAGCGCCCCGATGTGACCATCACATGGCGCACTTTTTCCCTCGAACAGGTCAATACCCCCGCAGATTCGGCATGGCGCATCTGGGAGCAGGATGGTGATGACTACCTGCGTCACGATGGCACCACCAACTGGAGCGGGTTGCACGCTTTTTGGGCCGCCGAAGCAGTGCGCCGCCAATCGGCGACGCTCTTTGACACCTTTCGTGCGGCCTTGTTCGAAGCACGGCATACCCAAAAAATCGCCCTCAACCAGCGCGCTCCTATTGCGACGGTTGCCGCCGCCTGTGGAGTGGATATGGCGCAGTTTACGCGTGATACGCATGACCCCGCAGTCCGTGAAATTGTGCGCCACGATTACGAGTATGCACGGGCCCAGTACAGCTGTTTCGGCGGACCAACACTCTGTTTTGACGACCAAAACGCCGTCTACGTCAAAGTCCGTCATCATGTACCAGCAGACGAGGCACTTTCGCTCTTCGACGACGTCATGCACACGTTTATCCGACGCTCATTTTTGACCGAACTCAAGCGCCCCAACTAATTAGAGTGAGTGACCATGACAATCACCATTCGTCCCATCACTGATTTGACTGGATGTGCCGATCTACAGAGCATTCACGCGACGATTTGGGGAATGACCGAAGACGAAATCATTCCCACGCATGTGCTCATCACGTGGGCGACCAACAACTGCGTGTTGCTCGGCGCATACGACAGCAACGGTCCACAGACGGCACACGGCATGATTGGATTTGCACTGGGGTGGTATGGCGTTTATCATACGCCACAACCGCAACTCAAGTACTGTAGTCACATTGTCGGCGTACTACCCGAATATCGTGGCCGGGATATTGGGCTCCAGCTCAAACGTGCACAGCGTGATCTCATTTTGCGCGATGGCCAGACTACGCTGATGAGTTGGACATACGATCCGTTGCAGATCGTCAATGGGAGCTTCAACATTCATCGGCTTGGAGCCACATGCCACACCTACAAACGCGATGTCTACGGTGAAATGACAGATGCCCTGAACGCCGGTGCGCCGAGTGATCGCTTTCAAGTTGATTGGTGGATGGACAGCCCCCGTGTGGTACAGCATCTCGCACAAACATACCCGACATGGGATGTCGCCACCATCCAGTGCCCGGTCACGGTGCGTGATAATATGCCTCATGCCGAAACGATGCCCGCCTGGGATGGCCAGAGTGTGGCAATTCCCCTGCCTGAGCAGCTGGCCATGCTACGCACCCACGACAAGCCGCGATTGGCCGCATGGCGCATGATGCAACGTACCTACTTCGAAGCCGCATTTGCGGCCGGGTATGCGGTCGTTGATTGTATCAACATTCCAGGGCGAGGTTGGTGCTATATTTGCACACCTGCAACATCAACATAGGAGGATGACGATGCGAGTCCAACAAGTCGAAATGCGCCGTATCAATCTGCCCTACGTGGCACCATTTGAGACGAGTGGCTGGCGCGAAGAAGGGAGCCA
Source organism: Chloroflexota bacterium (assembly GCA_041165505.1). Classification (GTDB taxonomy): domain Bacteria; phylum Chloroflexota; class Chloroflexia; order Chloroflexales; family Roseiflexaceae; genus UBA965. The sequence goes on from JBEANH010000040.1 coordinate 8,229, forward strand.
TGCAGTCATTATGCGCATCACTGCCGATGGCGTAGATGGCTGGGGTGAATCACCCGTGGGCCCTGCGCCGTGGTACAACGAAGAAACCTCGACGACGGTGATGCACATCGTCAAGGACATATTGGCCCCCATGCTCATGCGTACCGATATCCAGCAGGCGACCGACGTACAAAAGCTCTTTGCACCGGTGCGCGCCAATCGCATGGCCCAAGCGGGTCTCGAATTTGCGGTGTGGGACTGGTTTGGACGTACCACCCAGACGAGTCTCAAGCAGATGTTGGGGGGTGTGCGTGAAACAGTGGCGGTTGGGGTGAGCGTGGGTATCCAAAAAGATATTGACACCCTGCTACACGTGGTCGGCAATTACGTGGCTGCCGGCTATTCGCGCATCAAGCTCAAAATCAAACCAGGCTGGGATATTGAGCCCACTCGCGCAGTGCGCAATGCGTGGCCTCATATTCTGCTCCAGGTGGATGCCAATAGCATCTATACGCTCGATGATGCCGAGCACCTGGCCCAACTCGACGAGTTTGGGTTGCTCCTCATCGAACAACCACTCGCCCACGACGATATTATTGATCATGCCAAACTCCAGCAGGCCTTGCGTACACCGATCTGCCTCGATGAAAGCATCGTGTCCCCCGAACATGCACGATGGGCCATCGAACTCCGTGCTTGTGGTGTCATCAACATCAAACCGGCCCGTGTTGGTGGATTCGCTGCATCCAAACAAATCCACGACATGGCGCAAGCCGCCGATATTCCGGTGTGGTGTGGTGGTATGCTCGAAACAGGGATTGGTCGTGCGGCCAATGTGGCGCTTGCCAGTTTGCCTAATTTTGTGCTTCCTGGTGATATCAGTGCAAATGCACGTTACTACACGCGTGACGTGGTCACCAACCCTTTTACGCTGAATAGTGATAGCACGCTCTCGGTGCCCAATACGGTGGCAAATGGAGCCCAGATTGACATGGAGTATCTCGATGCCGTGACCACGGACAAAGTGGTTATTCGCGCATGAGTGCCCGGGTGCTCATCGTCAACGGCTTGCCAGGAGTCGGCAAAACCACCCAAGCGCAGGCACTCGCACTGCGCTTGGGATGGCCGCTGATGACCAAAGATATGTGCAAAGAATCACTTTTTGATACGCTGGGCTGGAGTGATCGGGTCTGGTCGCACAAACTCAGCGTGGCAAGCATGGCATTGCTCTTTGTGTGGCTCGAAGCACAACTCAAGGCAGGACGTGATTGTGTGATTGAAGCCAATTTTGAGGCAGTCCGTGATACACCACATTTTGTGTCTTTTGCCACCACATATGCAGTACAGTATGTACAGCTGTTGGTTGTGTGCGATGGCGACACGTTGTGGCAACGCCATCTCACCCGGGGTGCAAGTGGTACGAGACACCCGGGACACCTCGAAGCGGCGGTTGCCAATGAAATGCGTGATCGCTTGCAACAAGGCCGTACCGATGCCGTGCAGCTGGTCGCACCCTGCATCGAACTCGACACCACGGACTGGCATACACTCAACGATGATGATACATATGCACGGGTGAAACATGCGTTTGCGACGTATGAGTTGCAATAATTCAATGAAATGCGATTTTGTGGTGCATTTGAAACGATAAATTATACAAATTATGCTAATTTTCCTGTATAAAAACGGTTGAATTTTTGATATAATCTCGGTGGATATACAACACAACGTACAAAGTAAATACTACCGAATGGTATTGAGTCATGGATGATGTCAACAGTACCCGCAAATGCGGACTGTGATATAGAGAAAGGAGTACGCCATGTCAGAGAACCCGACGACACAGTTTCGTGTTACCGGATTTTGGCTGGCTGGGCTTGGCATGGTTGCTGGGCTCGCGGTGGTGTCGTTACTGTTGTCGCTGATTCCGAGCGCAACTATTACCTCGCTACCCATGTTGGCACGTGTAGGATTCGCCATCCTGCTCACCGTGATTCCCGCATTGCTGTGGGTCGTCATTTTCATGCGCCAAGACCGTCTTGAGCCCGAGCCCCGCGAATACGTGTTTGGTTTGTTCGTGTTGGGCATCATTGCCGGGGCGGGGGTATATCGCCCACTCGTTGATGTGTTGCTTTTGGCTGATTGGGGCCAGGGCAACATTGCCATTGTGACCGGCTTTATCGAGGGCATCCTGTTGAGTGTGCTCATTTATGGGGCGGTGCGCATGACCATCATGCCTACCAACGAACTCGATGAGCGTGTTGACGGGATGATCTACGCCATCGCCTTTGCGTTGGGTGTTTCCACTGCCGAAGGTATCACGTTGGTATTGGGGCGTGCAGTCCGTTCGTATGCAGCCGTCGTACAAATTGTGGCGGTTGATGCCATGCTCGTTGTTGCCTTGGCCATCGTGGTCGGCTACGTGATTGGCATGATTCGCCCTGGGCGCGCAAATGGCTGGCTGATGATTGCAGGGCTGTTGGGTGGTGGCGTGGTGTGGGCCGCACACGACTTTGTGCGTCGCACCATCACCATTGACTTGAGTAGCCACCCCATGCTTGCCGCAATTCCCAGCTTGGTGGTCATGCTCGCCGTGTTTGGGTTGTTTAGTTGGTTGTTGGCTCGCGCCTATGCCAATGCTGATACCACCAATGACATGCAACTCCCTGTGGGGCGGGCTGATATCCCCGTGGCAATTGTGACCGTGGTGGTGCTGGTGGTCGCACTCGTACTGCGGGGCGACATGGTGTATGCCGGCAAGATCGTCAGCCACGGTCCACTCAGCGTGACCATGCCGAGTGGGATGTTGCCCGTGACACCAGGAGCTGCCTATCCGCAACAGAATCTCAGTGGTGTGCAGTATGACCTACAAGCGCAGCCGAGTAGTGGGGATTTGAGCACGGATGCTGCCCGAATCCGGTTGGTACGTGGTGCTGCTTGTCGTGATATCGGCCTTACAGGTGAAACGCGCACATCAATCAACCAAACGGTTGCTGTTATCCAAGAATACGTCTGTCTGCCGTCTACGAGTGGCATGGACGCTGTCCGTGGTTACCAGCTCTTGGTAGCCAAGGATGGCACACTCTATACGGTGGCAGTGACTGGCGCCGAACGTTCAGCGTCAACGGTTGAAACATACTGGCGCGAGATGCTAGCACGTTTGTCCGTTCAGTAGGATTAGCGTGACTGAGAGGAGGAGACAAGTATGAAAATCACACGCGCCTTGCTCGTGCTTATGACGCTGATGCTACTCATCAGTTGTTCGGTACCACAAGTAACGGTCTCAACTGGCGAAGATACCAAGAAACCAGCACTAGACGCTGGTGGTACTGCGGCCAATGACACAAGTGATGCACCGGGTGGCGGTGCGTTCAAACCGAGTGCCGACACGTCGAATGATAATGACCTGGTCAAGCCCACCGCAGAAACCGTGGAAAAGAAGTCAACGTCAACACTCGAATCAGTCATGGCTGCCACTGTGCAGTTGGGTGTGCTCGACGCACAATGGAATCAGGTGGGGGCATGTACGGGCTCCATCATTGATCCACGTGGTCTGATTATCACCAATTTCCACTGCATCGGAGACAACGAGACAGGGCAGTTCTACAACGCAGATGGTATTGACTACGTCTACATGACACTCGATCCACGTGATCCACCCAAGTTGCAATTCATCGCCCAAACAGTGGATGCCGATGCAAGCAAAGACATCGCGGTGATGCGCATTATTGCGACGACCAATGGTGAACCGCCGGCCGATTGTTTGAATTTACCCGCCATCACACTCAACATGGACGAAGAAGTCAACATTGGCACCAAGGTAACGTCAGTGGGGTATCCTGGTGTGGGTGGCGATACGCTGACAATTGCAAATGGGCAAGTGGTCGGTTTTGACGAATACTCGATGAGTGGGCAGGGGCGCACCTATGAGGCCATCAAGTATGATGCCTCGGATTCGGCGGGTATTTCTGGTGGTCCCATCATCAACGAAAACTTCGAACAAATCGCAATCGCACACGCAGGTCGCTCGGATAACGAAAAAGGCGGTGAATTGAGCTTGGCTCGTCCCATTGCACTCGCCGATGACCTCATCAATTCGTCAAAATTGGTGCGCATCCCCGGGTGTAACGGCGCCGATGCTGCCCAGCTGATTGGTCCAGCAGCAACAACGAGTGGCACGCAGGAAAGCAGTGGTGGGACGACCACAGAAACCGAAGTCCAGGAATTCTCGATATCTGGTCGTGTGCTCGACTCGGTCTCGAGTGAACCGATTGCGAACTGCTACATCGTCATCCTCAAACCCGAATACGACTGGGCCGATGTCAATTACGATGCGATTGACGACTATATCTGGACGTTTGCACAGACGGACAGTAATGGCGTCTACACGTTGACCGTCACAGAGACCATGGCATCAGACCTCGTGTCGTATGGCATGTTTGCCAAGGGATACGACACGTGGACCGGTGACGACGTCAATTTGCTCAGTATCTATGATAAAGACAAAGACGAATGGGTTGATTTGTACTTGGATGCCGAAGTGCAATAACTGCGTCACACATCACGACGGCCGCCATACCATCACGGTATGGCGGCCGTCTGTGTGTATCCGGTGGGTGTGCTAGGCTACTCCACCCCGTACTACGGGATTCTGCAGTGTGCCGATACCGTCAATGCTGATACTGACCACATCTCCACTCTCGAGTGTGAAATCATCTGCAGGGACGATACCAGTACCCGTCAGGAGCATGACGCCATCGGCAAACACATTATCTCTGCCCAAGTAGCCAACCAGCTCGTCGTAGCGGCGTACAATTTTACTCGTGTTCACACTGCCATTGAACATGGTGTGACCTGCACGTTGAATGGTAATGGCAATGGTGAGATTTTTGGCATCGGGGAGTGATTCGCTCAAGGCGATCATGGGTCCCACCGCACAACAGCGACCATACATCTTGGCTTGTGGCAAATAGAGTGGATTCTCACCCTCGATGTCGCGCGAGCTCATGTCATTGCCAATGGTATAGCCAACAATCTCCATGGCAGGATTGATGACTAGCGCCAGCTCGGGTTCGGGGACGTTCCAGCTGGCATCTTCACGAATGGCAACTGCGTCACCGGGACCCACTACGCGGCTGGGTGTGGCCTTGAAAAAAATCTCTGGGCGTGGTGCCGTGTAGACGCGGTCGTAGATGCCACTCTTGGCTGATTCTTCTTCGCGGGCAACACGACTGCGCTCATAGGTGACCCCTGCGGCCCAGATTTCTTGGTCGTCGCTGGGGCGTAGCAATGTGACACTTGCCAGTGATGCCGTGGCCGGCACTCCCACGAGAGCCTGTTTCAAGGCACTTCCTGCATCGCTCCGACCGATTGTCCAGCGCAGAAACGCCGTAATACTAGGGAAGCGGGCAGTGATGTCGTAGACATGCTCACCGATGACGAATCCAATTCGGACATTGTTGGTACCATCACTGAAACGACAAATATACATGGCTATCCTCTTCCTCTAGCTACTGCACGGTGGGAATACGGCGAATACTGGGATCGGTAAAAATATCATGCTCGTCGGTGCTACGCGTAGAAAACTCCGACACGATGCAGCCGTGTGGCCCGGCTTGGAACCAGTGTTTGATGTTGGGTGTGAGCGTGTACTGCTCGCCGGGCCGGAGCACGATTTCGTGCCACACGGTGAAATACGCGGCCCGCTCTGGAGGTGGGGTGCCCCGGGGGTGTGGCGTGCGGGGCCCTTCCACGTACAAGTAGACTTCTCCTTGCCGACAACGAAACGTTTCTTCTTTGCCGGGGTCAGTCCCCACTGGAGGATGACGATGCTCGGGAAAGAGCTGATGTGCGAAGAGCACCAGCTCTTTGGCACAACAGCGCTCCGTGTTGATGTAGGTGATGAGTTGGAGCCCGAGGGTCTCGATTTCACCAAGTCCACAATCAGCGATTTCAATCTGCGGTACTTCCTGTGCGGTCAACACAATACCTGCGCTTGCGAGTTGTGCGGCGGTGCGTTGGCGCAGTTCTGCTACTTTTTGTGGTGTGAGTGGTGGCATGTATGTGATGCTCCTGATACATCAAAAGCGTAACGCGAACAACGAAATATCATGTGCTGTTTGACCTGTGATCGTCAGATCAGCCAAAATTTCTCCAATCACCGGCGTAAATTTGAATCCATGCCCAGAACACGGTGATGCTACTACGACTTGGGGGTGTTCGGGATGTACGGCAATCACGAAATGTTCATCGGGGGTGAGTGTGTACATGCAGGTATCGTACTGCACCATGGGGCCACACAAGGCGGGAATGCGTCCGTGCAACAGGGCTTGGAGTGATTGGACATCGGCATCGCGCAAGGCACGGTCTATGCTCGTCGGCGTACAGGCATCCCCCACCGTGTGAATGGCCACTTTGATACCACGTACGCCGGGTTGTGCGGGGAATCCATAAAACGAGACACCGGCGCCACAATCCCAAATGTAGATGGGGAAGTGTGGCTCTTGGAAGGGCGCATAGCCGCCAATCGGCTCAAACCACAACAAGACGCGGCGTTCGACACGCAACGGCAAGCCCATCGCTGCGAGGAGCTGCGGCGCCCACGCCCCCGGCGTAATTACCAGATGATCCGCACTGTACTGCGCAAGATTGGTGGTGACACGTACTCCACCCGTTGGCAGTGCCTGCCACTGTTGTACCGTTTCGCCAAAGCGCAACACGGCACCATGTGCGTCTGCCAGGCGTAAATGGGTGCGGATTGCGGCTTCGGGTACCACGTATCCCGCGTTGCGTTCTGCTACGGCCACAATATCATCGGTGGGGGTCAAGGCCGGGTAGCGACGACGCAGGGTGGCCGCATCGAGGATTTCGTGGGGGAGCTGATGCTCGCGCACGCTGGCAAGAGTCCCTTTGATGACATCACTATCGGGATGTCCAATCATGATGCCACCGGTTAGGTGGAGTAGGTCCTCGTGGCTCTCCGCAGCGAGTGCATCCCACAGCGTGAATGCACGCTTGAGCAACGGCACATACGACGGATGTTCCATGTAGGCTTGCCGAATAATCCGTGAGTGTCCGTGGCTTGAGCCATTGGCATGGGCGGGGGTGTATTGTTCGAGACCGAGGACGCGTTGTCCACGTGCGGCGAGATGATATGCGGCCGCACTGCCCATGCCGCCGAGTCCGATGACGATGCTATCGTAGTGCATATCTGACTGTCCTCTACGTGGCAGCACGACACGTGCTGCAAACCCCAAATAATTCAAGGATGTGGGTAGCGATATGATAGCCAGTTTGGGCTTCGAGTGCACTAATCAACGCTTCTAATCCGCATTCCGCAAATTCACTGACGCGCCCACACTGGGTGCAGATGACCCGGTGTGCGTGTGGGTGCGTACTCACGATATAGCGGTGGCAATCCACGGTGCCATGGATGCGCTGTAAGACACCGATATCGGTGTAGAGCTTGAGCGTGCGGAATAGACTTGCATCACCGAGTGGATGTCCACGGTCGTGCAAGGCTACTTCGATGTCTGATGCGCTGAATACGCCATCGAACGCATGAATGGCCTGCAAGACGGCAATCCGTGGTGCGGTGACTTTGTATCCGGCAGCACTCATTTTGGCGAGTGCCTGTTGCATGCGACTGTCGTCAGGTGCGCGGGTGCTGGTCATGTGTGTGTCCCTTTGAGCCACGCCAACAGCGGCGGCATCGTCACGGCGTATCCACCGCGATACATGTTGTGATCAGTGCCGGCGAGCTGAATCCACTGCGTGCAGGCAGCCTGCATCAGTTGCCGACTTTCGTGGGGAATCACCGTGGCTCCATCATCAGCGACAAGACATAATGTTTGAGCGGATTGATGTGCAACGAGTGTTGCAATGTTCCACTCTCCACTCTGCAAAAAGAATCCATCCACCGCGGCTTGACGGCACTGTTGCAGGGCGAGGGCTTTCCAGTGAATGTCACACGGATGCCACGTTCCCAATGTGGCGTGGAGTCTGTCACGTGTTGCATCTATTGGCTGGCCCACGCCTTCGCTAAATCGGGCGAGTACCTGCTGCCCCCATGTCGGATTCCCGCGTACCGCAGGATCAATCAGCACCATGCGTTGTACGGCGGTCTGCTGTGCGAGGGTCAACGCAGTGGCTCCCCCCCACGAATGGCCAACAACGGTGTGACATGGCACCCCGATGGCCTGGCACGTGGCATGAATATGCGCCGCCACCCGTGGGATGTCGTGACCATCGAGTAGATCGCTCACCCCGTGTCCAGGCATGTCAATGGCGGTGACCCGATATCCGAGGGCTACAATGGCGGGTGCTACGCGCCACCATGCCATGGCATTGCTGGTGATACCATGCAACAACACCGCATCCCGTGACCCGTGACCCCACTGGTAGATACCGACCTGCCGGCCATTGACCTGCACCGTGTGTTGTGACGGGGGCTGACCCGCATCACATTGTTTCATCGTATCCCTCATGACTATCAGGCAAAAGCCTGTGCCACCACCGACCGTAGTGCTTCGATACCTTCCCAGCGTTCCCCGGGGCGGTCATACACAATCGTGGTTGGACCAGCAAACTGGTGCTGGCGGGCGGCTGCAAGACATGCCTGCACCTCTGCGGGGAGCAAATTGCCCGTGGCGTCGTACGACGCCTTGACATGAATTGATGCCGCTTTGCTGGCCACCTGTACAAAGTCGTTGACCCGTGTTGCGTTGGCAAAATTGCCGATATCGGCACACCCGCCATACCCCAGTGCATCGTGGATGACGAGCCAGTTTGCTGGTGTGGATGCGAGCGCCTTGAAGTTTTCACTAATCACGCGCACGCCACGACTTGCACCATAGTCCTGAATTTGTTTGAGGGCAGTGATGGCCCGCTGTAGCGCCACCGTATCGGTGGGGGCCGCCTCGCCAGCAATTACACGAGCGTGGGTTGCCCCAATCGCCTGAGCCACATCGAGCCATGCGTTGATATGGGCGATATCGGCAGCGTTGTCTACTTGTGAAATGTCATACGCATCTACGAGCACACTAAATATTTCGACACCAGCGGCCTGTGCCCGCGCCTTGAGTTGCGCCAAATAGGCGGGAGAGGTGTCGGTAATATGGAAGTGACAAATTTCCACGGTGTGGAAGCCTGCCTGTGCAATACGTGCCGGCATGTCGAGGAGTGCAAGCGTACCTTCGTGCAGGTAGGGGTGGATACTCCAGGTGGTCAGCGATAAACGTTGCATGCGCCCGCTCCTTTAGATGATTTCGAGGTAATCGCGATCGGGGAGCGCCGGGAACGGCGCCGTCGGCAGAGTTTGATACCAGTATGCTACCGATGAAATATCGTCTTGTAATGGCAAATAGCGCCCATCGCTGCGCCACCCCAACGCCTGAATGGTCACACGTAAATCTTGGCTAAAGCGGATAGGATCCATGATATGCCAGCGATACATGCCAAAGCGTGTCTGTGATTGGTACGTGCCGTCAGGGCGCAAGACTTGCGACAATCCGGCATATGGTGTGGTGAATTCGCGGTAGCCACCGTTGGCCGGGCCTAGGTCGAAGTTGTACGAGCCACAGAAATAATCTTCGGTGCCTGTCCCACAGATAGTGGGGAATTGCCCATCGCCATCCATGAAGAACTTGATTTCGCCTTCGCCCCACCACCCCGAATTGTTGACCCCCCACGCCATGTAGGTGCCCACATAGTGACCACGCCCCTGCACTCCATCCAAAATGGTATGGTCGGTGGCATACGGCAACGGATTGCTCCGGCGGTACTGTGCGTGGAAATAGGCGCAATCGGCTGGCACATCGGTGAGCGTGTAGTTGATCTGGTAGTAGAGGGTAACCTCTTTTTCGGAAATATTGGTAACGGTCATGCGACAGCGTGTGCGGAACGGCATTTCCCAATAACAATTAAATGCACTGCCCGGATTGACACACACCGCCAATGAACTGACTTGGGCGAATTTGCCCCACCCACTGGCAAAAAAATCACCGAGTGGACATTCTACAGATGGTTGTGTCTGGTCGTCCCAGTAAATGCGCAAAATTTGCAGACGGAAATTGCCGGTGGGGGTCAACCAGATTTGCTGAATGGCACCCATGCCTTCGATGTTGGCAATTTCACGTGTTTCACCAGCGGCAATCCGAATTGACGGTGATACCTTCCAACCTTGTCCCATGCCACGAGCATGGATGGCGCCCGTCCCCTCGGTGGCCATGCCACCACGCCCCTTGGCACCATCGAAGTTCTCCGGGCTCAATGAGCGTGATTGTGCATCAGAAAGACGAGACAACGTCCCCATGTGCATTCCCAACCCGTTAAACGTGGCCATACCGTTCCTCCTTGAACATGCGTGAAGCGTGCGATGCTGCTATCTTACCACGTTTGCTTGTCTGCTTGGTGAGAGCTCCCGCACCACCCCGCTGCATGGGAGGGCAGACAAGCAGTATTGACAGCATGCCATCCTTCCTCTATACTTGTATATACACCCCCCTCCCCCCGGGGGTGGGATAGACACTGATATCGAGGTGAGGAGAACAATGGCTAGCCACAAAGATGATGTGCAACAGCGGCTCCGCACCATCGAGGGTCATATACGTGGTATCCAGCGTATGGTAGACCAAGACACCTACTGCATTGATGTGTTGAAGCAAGTGGATGCGGTGCAAAAGGCACTCGACCAAGTCGGGCGCATGGTGCTCGACCAACACCTGCACGGGTGTGTGACCACTGCGATTCGGGGTGCGGATACCAGTGAGCGTGAGCGTGTGATTGGTGAATTAATGCAAGTCTTCAGTGAACGGAGGAAATAAGATGGATCGTATCGAATTGCCGGTGAGTGGCGTGACATGTGGTGGATGTGCGAGCCGGGTCAGCAAAGCACTCTTGGCGGTGCCTGGGGTGCACGGTGCCCTTGTCAACGACGAGCGCACCATGGTGGTCATCGAAGGCACCACGCTCGATCGGAGCACGCTCGTGGGGGCGATTACGGATGCCGGCTACCAAGTGCCTGCGCCCACATTCATTGCCCTAGGTGCTAGCGACGCAGCAGCTGACAGTTGCTGTGGTGGCGACAGCAAGTGTTGCTAGTCACGGACATGGTGTAGGCACGAGTGGCATAGGCCATTCATGCCTATTTTTTCCCCAAGGAACAAGCATATATGACAACATCAGAGCAATCGTTTGAATTTGCGGTGACGGGGATGACGTGTGCAAGCTGTTCGGCGCGTGTCGAAAAAGCCTTGCGCAAAGTTGAGGGTGTGACGGCTGCGTCGGTTAATCTTGCCGATGAACATGCCGTGGTACAGGCACCAGCCCCCGTGTTGGTGGCCGCAGTTGCTGCCGTGGAAAAGGCTGGCTACGGTGTCATTCGTGACCAGCATGAATTTGCGGTGACGGGGATGACGTGTGCGAGCTGTTCGGCGCGTGTTGAAAAAGCCTTGCGCAAACTACCAGGCGTGTTGCGTGCCGATGTGAATTTGGCCGATGAACATGCGACTGTTGACTATGTCCCCACCATGGTGAGTGTGCCCCAGCTCGTGACTGCCATTGAAAAGGCCGGCTACGGTGTGATTGCACCAGCCACACAGCAGGATGCCGCCGACCACGAAGCTGACGCACGGGCTGCCGAATTGGCACTTCGTTGGCGCCGCTTGCTGGTATCGCTCATCTTCGCAGTGCCCTTGTTTGCACTGTCAATGTCCAAGGATTTTGGTGTGATTGCACCGTGGATGATCGTGGCCCCCGCAGACGTATCTGCGGAGCACTTGCATCACATGCCAGCGCGTGATGACGCACTAAACTGGCTTTTTTTGCTTCTCGCTATTCCCGTACAAACCTATGCTGCCCTCGATTTCTACCGGCATGCATGGAGTGCGTTGCGTGCCCGCACCGCCAACATGGACACGCTGATTGTCATCGGGTCGGGTGCCGCATTTTTGTATAGTGTGGCCATCCTGCTGAGTGGCATGGCCGGGCACGTCTACTTTGAAACCGCGGCCACCATCATCGCCCTGATTCTGGTAGGCAAATATCTCGAAACGCGTGCACGTGCCCAGGCCAGTAATGCGGTGCGTACGCTGATTGGACTACAACCCAAAACATCACGCGTGTTGCGTGCCGGCCAAGAGGTGGACATTGCCACCGCCGATGTGCGTCGTGGTGAAATCGTGGTCGTCAAACCCGGTGAACGCATCCCCGTGGATGGCAGTATTGTCATGGGTGAAACCACCATTGATGAAAGCATGCTCACGGGTGAGAGTCTGCCGGTGCGGCGTGTGAGTGGTGACAACGTCGTCGGTGCATCTATTAATCTAACCGGTGCGATTCAACTCCGTGCCGAAGCCATTGGTAGCGACAGTGTGCTTGCACAGCTTGTCCGCCTCGTGCGTCAGGCCCAGGGCAGTCGGGCCCCCGTACAACAGCTCGTTGACCAGATATCGGCGATTTTTGTGCCTGTTATCATCGTCATCGCACTCGTCACGTTCGTGGTGTGGGTGCTCATGGGCATGTCCATTACCCAGGCACTCATGTTCGCGGTAGCGGTGTTGGTCATCGCCTGTCCGTGTGCTTTGGGCTTGGCCACCCCCACGGCCATCATGGTGGCGAGTGGTGTTGGAGCGCGGCTCGGTGTGCTCATCAAGGGAGCCGCCGCCCTCGAACGCTTGGCACAGGTGACCGTAGTGGCCTTCGACAAAACGGGCACGCTGACACAGGGCAAACCACACCTCCAGCATGTTGCGGCGACCCACGATGCGGATGCCTTGCTGGCCATGGCGGCGGCAGTTGCCCGGGGTAGCACGCACCCGCTGTCACAGGCAATTGTGGCTGCCGCCCAACAGCGCCAACTCGTGATTCCGGCTGCCAGCCAGCGTCTCGATATGGCGGGACGCGGTGCTCAAGCCCAGATCGGCGAGACACTCGTCATCATCGGTAACCTGGCCGCCATGCACGATGCGGGGGTCAGTACCGTTGCCATGGATGCCGCCTGCATGCAATTACAACACGACGGGCAGAGCGTGGTGTTGGTGGCTGTGGCAGGGCAACTCCACGGGCTACTCGGTTTGCGTGATACACCACGTGCCGAAGCCGCTCACGCAGTGGCAACGCTCAAACGCTACGGCATCCGTACGGTGATGATTTCTGGGGACAATCAGGCTACCGCACGGCATGTTGCCGATGAGCTAGGCATAGACGAAGTCGTTGCCAACGTGCTCCCCGCCCAAAAAGTGGCAGCGGTCAGCGATTTGCAACAACAGGCAGTAGTGGCCATGGTCGGTGATGGTATCAACGATGCACCTGCACTCGCCAAGGCGGATGTGGGCATTGCGATGGGGAGTGGCACCGATGTGGCCATCGAAACCGCCGATGCGATTGTAATGCGTGCCGATGTGCGCGTGGTGCCACAGGCGATTGCACTAGGGCGTGCCACACTGCGCACCATCCGTTGGAATCTCTTTTGGGCATTCGGCTACAACGTCATCGGGATTCCCTTGGCCGCGGGAGTGTTTTATCCGTGGCTCGGGTGGCAACTCAGTCCGATTGTGGC
>JBEANH010000041.1:0-21047 GCA_041165505.1 Chloroflexota bacterium
GTCACACTAGGCGAGACTTGCGGTTACTGCATGTTTACCGACCACATCGCCGCTCTTGGCCAGTGCACCGTTGCAGCCAACCACGGCAGTCACGCGGGCATGGCTACGGATGATTTGTGGTACGCCGGATGGCGAGCGTGTGATGACACATGGGACACTTTTGAAGCCGATGAATGGAATCGCAGGAAAGAGTTCGCGTAGGAGGGCCACCTGTGCGCCATGTACGGCGGGCATGGTGTCGTTGCGAATCCACTGCTGCAGTTGGGGTAGACTTTCCACAAACACATCATGCACACTATTGCTCCCCAGCTTGATATACCACTTGCCATCGGGGTAGCAGATGGGGGGTGTCAGGTAGGCGTCGCTCACCACATCGGACGTACAATCTACCATCATGCTGGGCATCCCAGCCAACTCAGCGGCGGTGGTCGCACTGATTTCACCTAGCACCACTGTTTCGGTTTTGATGGTGTGTGGTACTGGCGTGGGGAGCAAGCCGCACAGTCCGCTATAGGCGCCTGCTGCCACAATGGCGTGGGCGGCGTGAATGGTCTGACCGTCCTGTGTCTGGATGACCACGTGATCATCGTGCGGGATGAGCTGTGTGACGATGTCGCGTACCAGCGTTGCCCCCTGTTGTTGGGCGCAGGTGAGTTGCGCCCGTACCATGGCACGGGGATCCACATACCCGGATGGTGCACCGTCGTAGATACCTGTCATCCCCAGCGAGGGATTCAGCATGGGGAAGCGCGTGATGAGTGACGTTGGCGTGAAATCTTCGTAGCGGAACCCGAGCTGTGTTTCGAGTTCGTCGCGGATGGCGGTATAGCGAAAGTTGCGCAAATCGCGACTAATCGAGAGTGTGCCACATGCTACGTGGAAAGGGATGCCACTCTGGTGCTCGATGTCGGCGTAGCTGGCTAGCGCTTCATTGGCCCAGAGGGCAAGCTGGAGATTCCGTGCCGAGCGATGTGTGAGCCGACCACTGTCGTAATGGCTACTCCAGACCTGGTGGCTGGCACGGGCTGGCTCATGCGGCCCGATGATGCAGGTACGCTGTCCGGCTCGGCTGGCATGGCGTGCTGCCCCACTGCCGATGGGACCACAGCCAATGATTGCAATGTCGTACATGGGGAGTGATACCTTTCAGTGTTAGTGGCGCCAGCTGGGCCACGGCATACAAAAGTGCGGTGTATGGTAGTGTGGGGTGGCCGTGTAGTATCCGTCCGGTTGGCTGGGAGTGATTGCTCCGGTGGCGCGGAGTGTCGCACCAAACACCTCCACATCAATCGACTGTTGTGTGATGATTTGGTAGGCGTGATGGAGCATGTCGAGGGTAAACGATGTCGGCACAAGGTGGAAAAGGAGTGGGCGCGAGATACAGGCATGGGCGAGGTGTGTGCGGGCGTGTGCAATGATGCGGTCATGGTCAAAGGCGAGGGGTGTTGGGCATTGTGCGAGGGGAAACCAGGCTACGAGTGGGGTCTCATCCGAGTGCTGTGGGGTGTGCAGTGTGGCACTGAGCCCCACAAAAGCAATGCTCACCACATGGCGACGTGGATCGCGGTGCGCATCGCCGAAGGCACCAATCTGCTCCACATAGACATCGTGTACCCCCGTCTCTTCGTATAGCTCACGTTGGGCCGCAGTGGCTAGTGATTCGCCGGTCTCCACAAATCCACCAGGTAGAGCCCACTGCCCCGCAAATGGCGGGTATTTGCGCTGTACGAGCAATATGTGGAGCTGCCCGGTGTGCATACACAAGAGGACAACATCGGTGGTGAGTGCAATGGCAGGTGGCCCGTGCGACATAGCAGACCTCGTGTGAGATGGTGTGTGTGTCCCCTAGTATACCGTGTCTGTGGCGGATGTGCGTTGTGGTGGGATAGGGTGAGGATGTTCTATTAGTGTTATATATGAAATGTATTTACATAACACAATTTTTCTTTCATCACGCAGTCAGTCTATGCTACAATATGGGCAACGGCGTGCCTTACGAGTGCATGTCACGTGGATGTGTGCACAGTGCGTCCCGAGGGGTGCGTGATGCAGCTAGAGATGACGGAGCGGCGACGGCAGCTGCTAAAGTTGTTAATCCAAGAATACGTGACCACATCGGCGCCGGTTGCGTCGGAGCACTTGTTGCGGCGTCACGCTTTAAACGTGTCGTCAGCAACGATACGCAACGAGCTTGCCACGCTCGAAGAATTAGGGTTCTTGACGCATCTGCACACATCGGCGGGGCGTATCCCCACCGATGCTGGGTACCGCTTTTTCGTGGAAAACCTGATGGAGCAGCCGGTGCTCCCCATCCACGAAGAGCAGACCATTCGGCATCAATTTGCGCAAGTGCAGACCACCCTCGATCAGTGGCTCAACCTGGCGGGCTCGGTAATTGCCCGCAGGGCACAGAACGTCTCTGTGGTGTTGCCGCCACGGGTGGCGCTTGCACGGCTACGCAACGTGCATCTGATTGCGGTGCATGACACCCTGGCACTCGTGGTGGTGGTATTGCATGATGGCATGGTGCGCCAACAAACGTTGGTGCTCGACGGTGTCCACAGCCAAGACGATTTGGCCAAAGTGGCACACATGGTCAATGAGCTGGGGCATGATGCAAGTATTGCGCAGCTCCGTGAGCGCATCGAGCATTGCGAGGTGAGCATTGACCCATTGGTACGTGCGGTCTGTGAGCTGGCCTGTAGCACGATGCGCCAATACGAAGAAGCGCTCAACAGCGATGTACGCGCCGACGGGTTGCTCGAGATGTTCAACCATCCAGAGTTTGCCCAGACGGATCGGGTCAAACAGATGCTGGAGTTGGTACAAACGGGTAACGTGTTGGCACCCGTGTTGCCACAGGTGACGCGTAGTGACGGAGTGCAGGTGATTATCGGTACCGAGCATCGGCATCCAGAAATGCGTGACATGAGCATGGTGTTGGCGCGCTACGGGGTTGATGATGAAATTGTTGGCGTCCTCGGCGTGGTCGGCCCAATGCGTATGCCGTATGCGCGTGCAATCGCGACGGTGCAGGCCATTGCTGCGGTGATGAGTGACCTAGTTGGTGAATTGCACGGGGAGCCACGCAGTGAGCGTGACGATACCCAGACCCACGCAGATACGCACGCATCGGCGTGACCGATGTGTTGCATAGGGAGGTAGACCATGACTGATGCGAATGCATCACCCAACGAACAGCCACAGGCTGACGCACTGAATGACGTGACCACGATGCAGGCTCGTATTGAGGCACTCGAAAAAGAGGTGGCCGAGCACAAAGATGCCTTTTTGCGGGCAACAGCCGACTACCGCAATCTCAAGCGCCGGTACGATACTGAACGGGTCGAATTGATAGGGCGCGCCGCTGCAACGGTGCTGCTCAAATTGCTCCCCGTCGTAGATGACATGAACCGAGCCACGGCGAGTGTTTCGTCGGATATCGCAGACACGGCTTGGTATGGCGGCTTTAAATTGATTCCCCACAAGCTACAACAGCTCCTCGATAGTGAGGGGGTGACTGCGATTGTCAGCGAGGGGGCACCATTTGACCCGAATCTGCACGAGGCAATTGCCTATGAACCGTGTGATGCGACACACGACGGCAAAGTTGTAGCCGAATTGCAGCGTGGCTACATGTTGCGCGACAAGGTGTTGCGCCCAGCAGTGGTCAAAGTAGGACAAGCACAATAGCGCATACCTGCAGTGCCAGGTGCATGAAGGATGGCATATGGGCAAAGTCATAGGGATCGATCTCGGTACGACAAACTCGGTGGTGGCAGTCATCGAAGGGGGCGAGCCGACGATTATTCCCAATGCAGAGGGGCAACGCTTGACACCGTCGGTGGTCGCCTTTAGCAAGTCGGGGGAACGTTTGGTGGGCCAAGTTGCCAAGCGTCAAGCAGTCGTGAATCCCGAGCAAACGGTTTTTTCAGCCAAACGCTTTATGGGGCGTAAGCTGAGCGATGCCACCGTCCAGCGCGACAAAGTGTTGGTGCCATACCATCTAGCGGCTGCCGACAATGGGGATGTGACGGTGGTGTTGGCAGGGCGCAACTATGCCATCCCAGAAATATCGGCAATGGTGCTCCAAAAGCTCAAAGCCGATGCCGAGACATACCTCGGCGAGGCGGTGACACAGGCGGTGATTACGGTACCGGCCTACTTCAACGATGCACAACGCCAAGCCACCAAAGATGCGGGGCGCATCGCCGGGCTCGAAGTCCTGCGGATTATCAACGAGCCGACTGCCTCTGCGCTGGCGTATGGTATCCAGACCAACGCTAATCATCAGACGATTGTGGTGTACGACATGGGTGGTGGCACCTTCGACGTCTCTATTCTCGAGCTGAGTGACGAAGTCTACGAAGTCAAATCAACCAATGGCGATACGCACCTTGGTGGGGATGATTTCGATGAACGGATTGTGCATTACTTGTTGGAAAGCTTCAAAAAAGAGACAGGCATTGATCTGACGAGTGATCGGACAGCGTTGCAACGCCTGCGTGAAGCCGCCGAAAAAGCCAAGATGGAGCTCTCCACCATTCTCAAAACCGAAATCAACTTGCCGTTTATTTCGGCGGATGCGAGTGGCCCCAAACACTTGACGGTGGAGCTGAGTCGCGCCAAACTCGAAGCATTGACTGCGGATTTGGTGGATCGCTCGTTGACCCCGGTGCGCCAGGCACTCATTGATGCGGGTATTCGTGCGAGCGAAATCAATGCGGTGGTGCTGGTGGGTGGACAGACGCGCATGCCCGCTATTCAAGATGCGGTGCGGAATTTCTTCAACAAGGAGCCACACAAAGGCATTAACCCCGATGAAGTGGTGGCGATTGGTGCGGCCATTCAAGCAGGGGTGTTGGCCGGTGAAGTGGCGAATATTCTGTTGCTGGATGTGACGCCGCTGACCTTGGGCATTGAAACGTCGGGTGGCATCATGACCCCCCTCATCCCGCGCAATACGACGCTCCCCACCTACAAAAGCCAAGTCTTTTCGACGGCAGCAGACAACCAAGATGCGGTGGAAATCCACGTGCTGCAAGGTGAGCGTGCTGAGGCGCGGCACAACAAATCACTCGGCACGTTTGTGCTTGACGGGATTCCACCAGCGCCACGCGGTGTGCCACAAATCGAAGTGACCTTTGACATTGATGCGGACGGCTTGATTCATGCGAGTGCCCGTGACAAAGCCACTGAACGTGAACAGCACATCACGATTACGGCGTCGTCGGGCTTGAGCCAGGCCGAAGTTGATGCCATGGTGCGAGAAGCCGAGCTTCATGCCGATGATGATCGGCGCAAGCGCGATGTGTTGGCGTTGCAAAATCAGATTGATTCGCTGATGTACAACGCCCAACGCGCCCTACGCAACGACGAAACAATCAGTCCCGAACGGCGGGGTGCGGCCGAAGCCGCCCTTGCGGTAGCCCAAGCAGCGCTCGACCGTGCAGATGAAGCGGCTATCCGTGAAGCCATCGTGGAAATGACCATCGTGGTGCACGATTTACAAAACAAATACCGACCCGCACCGACGACGATGCCAGGATCAAGTGAAACAGGGCAATTACCGGTGATTGATGAGCGGACTGCGCCGCCAGAGCCGGCTAAAAAGTTGAGTTTGCGTGATTTGTTGCGCCGTGGGCGTGACAATGATTAGGAGATATGAGTGGCAACGCGAAACAAGGTGTCTACATGACCAATAAACGTGATTATTACGAAGTGCTTGGGGTTGCCCGCGATGCTTCGCCTGATGATATCCGCAAAGCGTATCGGGCATTGGCACGCAAGTTTCATCCCGATGTCAACAAAGACGCCGATGCAGAGACGAAGTTCAAAGAAATCAATGAGGCCAACAGCGTCTTGTCTGATCCCGAAAAGCGTGCCATCTACGATCGATTTGGGCATAGTGGTCCATCCATGGGCGGTGGTGCGGGATACAGTGGTGGCGATCCATTTGGTGGTGACGATCCCTTCTCGAGTATTTTTGAAACGTTTTTTGGTGGTGCAGCAGCAGGGGGGCGTCGTGGTCCCCAGCGTGGTGCCGACCTCAAATATTCGTTGCGCTTGACATTCGAAGAAGCGGTCTTTGGCGCATCCAAAGAAATCGAGTACCGGCGCCTCGAGTCGTGTCGTTCGTGTCAGGGAAGTGGTGCCCAAGCCGGTACCGAACCGGTACGTTGTACCAAGTGTGGTGGCACTGGTGAAGTGCGTCAACGGGCCATTTTTAACATGGTGACGGTCACCACCTGTGATGCGTGTCGGGGTGAAGGAACGGTGATTGCGATTCCGTGTCGTGATTGTCGTGGCGAGGGCCGCACGCGCCAAGGACATAAATTGACTATCAATGTGCCTGCAGGGATTGACAGCCAAGCCCAGCTCCGTATGACGGGTGAGGGTGAAGCAGGACCACGTGGTGGCCCCAATGGCAACCTGTACGTGGTGTTCGAGATTCAGGCACATGAATTCTTTCGCCGTCAAGAGAACGACATCGTCCTCGAATTACCCATCAACGTGGCCCAAGCCGCCCTCGGTGCAGAGATTCAGGTGCCCACACTAGAAGGCATTGATACGGTGCGTATCAATGCGGGCATCCAAAATGGGACCACCTTTCGTTTGCGTGGCAAAGGGGTGCCCTACCTGCGTGGGAATGGCCGTGGTGACCAAGTCGTGGTGACCCGAGTGGTGATTCCCGACGCATTGACCGAGGAGCAGCGCCTGTTGTTTGAAGCACTCGCGCGCACATTCAACCCGCGCGGTGGTGCAGGAACGGGTGTTGATGGTAGTGATCCCCAAGATGAAGGGTTCTTTGATCGCATCAAAAGTGCGTTAGGACTATAACACGATGAGCGAGATGATTTATGGCCGCAACGCGGTCCGTGAGGCGTTGCGGGCGAATCGCCGGAGCGTGAAGCGTCTAATTGTGGCTACTGGTGCCCAACAGATTGGCACCCTCGCCGATGCGGTTGCCCTTGCCACTGCTCAGCAAGTACCTGTGGACATGGTGGATCGGCGCGTGCTCGAACAAAAACTGCATGGGCTCAACCATCAGGGTGTTGCACTCGAATGTGGCGAGTACCCGTATAGTGATATCGAAACGATGCTCGCCGTGGGTAAAGAACGCAATGAGATGCCCTTCTTGTTGTTGCTTGACCATCTGCAAGACCCGCAAAATTTGGGAACACTGCTCCGTACCGCAGAAATTGTGGGTGTCCATGGTGTGGTTATTCCGGGACGGCGTGCCGCAGAAATCACCCCGGCAGTGGTCAACGCTTCATCGGGTGCCGTAGAACATTTGCACATCGCCGTGGTTTCGAATCTATCGCAGAGCATTGAGCGTTTGCAAAAGAATGGCGTGTGGGTGGTGGGTGTCGAAGACGATGCGTCGGCCAAATCGTACGACGAAGTTGACCTCGATATGCCGTTGGCCCTCGTTCTCGGCTCTGAGGGGTCGGGGATGGCACGCTTGACCCGTGAACGCTGTGACTTTCTGATTAAACTCCCGCAACGTGGGCATATCCAATCGCTGAATGTGGCTGTAGCAGGGTCAGTGGTGCTTTATCATGCGTTGCATGCGCGGCGCACTACGTCCTAGCAGAGAAAGAGGTTGTCCCATGAGTGTAACCGCCCAAGCGCGTGTGATTTTGGCCGAATGGGTGACATCGGACGTGTTGCGCAAACACTGTGGTGCGGTGGCGGCTTCGATGGCGTACCTGGCCCCTCGATACGGTGGGGATGCTGACGTGTGGGAAGCAACCGGCGTGTTGCACGACATGGATTACGAACGCCATCCCTCGCTCGAGGTTGCCGATAATGCGCATCCGTTTGTGGGTGTGCGGTGGTTGCGCGAACATGGCTGGAGCGAAGAGATTTGCCGTGCCATTCTTTCTCATGCCGACTATACCGGCGTAACACGCGATAGCACCATGGAAAAAGCGCTCTTTGCGGTGGATGAGTTGTCGAGCTTTGTGGTGGCGGTGGCTCTGGTGCGTCCAAGCAAAAATATAGCGGACGTGGATGTGGCCGCAGTCAAGAAAAAAATGAAAGACAAGGGCTTTGCTCGCGCTGTGAACCGCGACGACATCGTGCATGGTGCTGCGGGATTGGGCGTGGATGTGGATGTACTGATTGCAGACGTGATTGCCGCGCTGACGGCCCGTGCACCCGAGCTCGGTATTGCCGGTAGTTAGTGTGTGTGGTGTTGGTAATCCCCCCCCCTGTGCCTCTTTCGGCATAGGGGGGGATTGTTATGTACGGGTTCCATCGGTGCTGTCAATGCGGTAGTGACACCCACGACTTTGGCGATTGTGGCGGGCTGCTTGGGCGATGATGATACCTGCTTCAACGGCATTGCGTAAGCCGATGAGCGCATCATTGAGTTTGGACGTGCGGTAAAACGTTTCTACTTCGTTTTGCATGTGGCGTAGCTCACGTACTGCCCGAGACAGACGTTTGCCCGAGCGCACCAGCCCCACGTAGTGCCACATGATGTTTTGGATGGCTTGCATATCACCGTGGATGAGGGCTGGATCTGCCTCTTGGGTCGAGTTTGATTCATCCCAGACGGGAATATCGTCGCCATGGGGTGGGGTGATATGCGTGATATGGGCGGCGATGTGTTCGGCGGCCCGTTCCCCAAAGACGACACCTTCGAGGAGTGACGTGCTCGCAAGGCGATTGGCGCCATGGAGCCCGGTACAGGCAACTTCACCGACGGCGTAGAGATGCTGGATGGTGCTTTCCCCCCACGTTGATACGGCCACTCCACCACACGAATAATGCACGGCAGGCACCACGGGAATGGGCTCGTTGGTAATGTCAATGCCTGCCTTGAGACAGGTCGCATAGATGGTTGGGAAGCGTGCTTTGAGTGTGTCGGCGGGCATGGCACTCGCAATATCGAGGAGCACAAAGGGATAGCCGTTACTTTCCATTTCGTGGTGAATGGCACGCGACACCACATCGCGTGGTGCGAGTTCTTTCCACTGTGGATCGTATCGGTGCATAAACGGCACACCAGCCGGGGTGAGTAATTTGCCCCCTTCACCCCGTACCGCTTCGCTAATCAGGAACCCCTCTGCACCAGGTGCGGCTAGTGTGGTGGGGTGGAACTGAATGTATTCGCTGTTGATGATGCGTGCCCCGGCCCGGCTCGCCATAGCCAGCCCGTCGCCACGTGCGCCTGGAGGGTTGGATGTATGCCGATAGATGCGGCCGAGCCCACCCGTGGCGAGAATGGTACTTTTGGCGATGATGCGATGAGTGCGTTGTTCGTCGCGATTAAAGATGTACGCACCAAAACAGCGCACGGCCTGATAGGTGTCGAGTGGATTCCGTGAATGGTGCGGATACGTGATGAGATCAACTGCGGTCACATTGGTGAGGAGCTGGATGTTGGGGGTGTGGTGCATGGCGTGAATCAGCGCCTGCATGATGCTCTGCCCGGTGTGGTCGCCTACATGGAGAATCCGGCGCCGTGAATGGACTGCTTCTTTGCCGTAGATGAGCGACCCATCCGTGTTGCGGTCGAATGCCACCGGAGCCACACGCATCAACAAGTGCTCGAGGCGCGGAGGGCCTTCTTCGGCGAGGATGCGTGCTGCTGCCGGTAGTGTGGCTCCTGCGCCAGCAGCCAGAATATCGTGCGTGAGTAAATCGGCATCATCGTCTGGTCCGAGGTGGATGATTCCCCCTTGGGCCCAACGCGTATTCGATTCGTGGGCATCGGGTTCGCGGCTAATGACCATGATGCGGAGTTGCGGGTGTTGTGCCAGCTTGAGCGCAGCAGCAGCGCCAGCAATACCACACCCGATGATAAGGACATCCGTGGTAATCATGGGAGGGTGCCGTTCCTGTCTACGACGATTACACGATTCGGCGTGGTATGGCGCATATGAGGGGCGATGGCATCGTGTTCGTGTGTGGGCAGTGTACCACAATCAGCGCAGCAGGCATGCACCGTTGTCACGCCACAGAGCCACCATCAACGGGGAGACTCACCCCCGTGATAAAGCTGGCCGCATTACTCGCCAAAAAGAGCACCGCTGTGGCAATTTCGCCGGGTTCCGCATAGCGTTGCATGGGGGTGTGTGCAACGAGCGCCTGTTTGACGGCTTCTGGTTGGGCACTGCGCCGCTCAAGTTGCCGCACCATTTCGGTGTCGGTGGGGGCAGGGCAGACCGCATTCACGCGGATGCCATAGGCGGCTAGTCCTTTGGCCGCCGATTTGGTGAGCCCGATGACGGCGTGTTTGCTGGCCGCATAGCCGATGACGTTGGGGCTCCCCATTAAGCCCACATTCGACGCAATATTGACGATGGCGCCACCACGTTGTTGGGCGCGCATCAGCTGGCTCGCATATTTGATGCCCAAAAAGACTCCCGTGCAATTGACCTGAAAAACCCGTTCAAAGGCATCATCGGGATATTCGTGCAGGGGGGCAACGGGGCCGCTTATGCCCGCATTGTTGACCACGATATCGAGGCGACCGGCCTGTTGACTGACGTGGGCCAGCCAGCTCTGCCAATCAGCAGCCTGGCTCACATCCCCGCTACACACGATGGGTGATTGGCGATACATGCTAATGTCTGGCGTCTGTCCGGGGAGATCCACCAGCACCACCCGTGCGCCGTGGGCGTCGAGTGTCTGTGCAATGGCTGCGCCAATGCCCCGTGCCGCCCCAGTGACAAGAGCGACTTGACCGGTGAGATTAGCCATGTGTTGCCTCCCATGTGTGTTGAGGGTCGAGTGGTTGCCAGTGTGCGTTGATGCGTGCAATGATGGTGGGGTCCGTGTATGTGCGCAGGAATGGGGGAAGAGCGTTGACATGGGTCAGCGTAACGCGGTTGCCATCGGGATCATGCATGCACACCGTAGTGTCGGTGCGTGCCACTAGGGTGGCGCCATGTGCGACGGCGTGCAGGTACATGGTGTGTGGGTCGGTGCTGACCAAACCGATTTCGCGATAGGCGTATGGTGTACCCGGGTGTGCCTGACTTGGTGGGTTGAGAAACTGCCAGCATTCGATGGTGAGATTGAGCCCCACCAACCAGCAGGGAATCATCTGTGCCGCCGTTAACTGCAACCCTGTGTCAAAACGCGGATTTGGCCCAATGGTGTGACCACCGCGTAGTGTGGTGGCAGTCAACAGACGATAAAAATCAGCGATGCGTGCCACATCCGTACTCACCAACGCCACATGCGCGAGCCACGGTTGGGTGCCTGTGGGTGCATATGGTACACCCTCGATTTCGATGATGTCACCATCGGGGAGGCGGGCATACACATACCAATGTCCAGTACCGAGATTTACCGGCAGTGAGAGTGGGCGCAGACCGTGGTGATGCAATAGCTGCATGGCCTGGCGCATATCCGGGGTCTGGATGCAGATATGGCTGATGCCACGATCGGTAAAGGGATGATCGTTTGCAGTGATACGGGCATCTGCAACCAGATGCAGATACGCATTGGGTGTTTGGACCCACGCGTCGTCGTGCGTCTGGTGTACGCATGCAAAGCCGAAGGCGCCGAGGAACTCGATGATATGCGACAAATTGCGCACGTGGATGACCACATGGTGCAGATACATGGCGAATAGTTTCTCGTTGTGGGCGACGTGCGCTGATTTTGTCAGCGCACGTCGTGTATTCCATCTAGAAGCCGCGGTCGTCTAGCCCCATTGGCATGGGGGCGGGGCGGTCAGGGCCGCTACTCAGCAGGATATGCTTGCCATCGCGTGAGGCATCGTGGATGGCGTGCATGATATCGAGCACGTGGTAGGCTAATTCGCCGGATGCACGATGTGGGCGGTTTTCTTTGATGGCCACTGCCATATCGAGCACGCCAAGCCCGCGGCTGTTTTCAGCAAAACTGTGACTAAGGGGCATCTCGCGCCAGTGTTCGTCACCGGCACGACGCACCTTGACGGCGCCACCAAAGTTGTTGGGATCGGGGACGAGCATGGTGCCTTCGCTACCGTAGATTTCGAGCCAGGGCAGTGTGCTATGCCACACATCAAAGCTGGTGATGATGCTGGCTACTGCGCCCTTGGCAAAGTCGAGCACGCCAACCACATGTGTCGGGGTATTCACGGTGATTTTTTGACCATATTGAACGTTGTTGGTGATGGTGCGTTCTGCAAAGGAAATCTGTGCCGAGCCACTCACGCGTGTGACTGGACCAATCAACGTGGTCAGTGCGGTCAAGTAGTAGGGACCCATGTCGAACATGGGGCCAGCGCCCGGCTGATAAAAGAAGTTGGGGTTGGGGTGCCAGCTCTCAGGACCACGCCCCATCATAAAGGCGGTAGCGCCGATTGGTTGGCCAATCCAGCCATCATCAATGATTTTGCGGCACGTCTGCAACCCGGCACCCAAGAAGGTATCGGGTGCGCCACCGACACGCACGCCTTTGGCCTTGGCGTTACTCAACATCTGTTGTGCGTCTGCACGGGCAACTGCAAGTGGTTTTTCGTTGTACACGGATTTCCCTGCAGCGATGGCTTTGAGTGCGACTTCACCATGAGCGGCAGGAATGGTCAAATTGATGACGATGTCAATACTTGCATCGGCCAACAATTCCTCGACGCTACAGGCCTTGGCAATACCGAACTCTTGGGCACGGGCCTGTGCACTTGCCAAATTAATGTCAGCAACTGCCGCCACTGTCAACCCGCGGAAGCGCTGATGGCAATTCTTGAGGTAGATACTGCTAATGTTGCCGCACCCGATGATGCCAATGGTTGTTGTCATAAGTCATCTTCCTTTACGCTGTCCACGAAACTTCCCCACTGTGCACGACGAAATGCGGCATAGCGTTGTGTGTCGCGTTTCAATGCACGATGAGTATGTATGCCATTCCTATCACATCCTACCACATCAATGCTCCCTTTAGCACGGGTGGGGTCATGCATGACGCGCATGCCGTGCTGGGTTGCCACCGGTGTCCGACTCATGGCTACAAACGTGAATTTGGCCTCTTCCCAGCCGAGCTCACTGCCTCGGGCAGTGCGTTGGGCATCAGGGCGGGCAATTTTTTGACCAAAATGGCACCATTGTGCCTGGGGCATGGGACAGGCATGCTGATGGGTACAGGGAGCCACCACATGCCCTGTTGCGCCGATAAGCTGCTGGCGCGCTGTAGTAATAATCGGGAAATACGCTGGCGCGCCTGGTTCAACGATAATCAACAGCTGTCGGGTGGCGTGCCAGGCGCGTGCGATGACGTCCGTGCGCTGGGTGGGGGTGAGTTCGTTGAGCACATGCCCAATCACCACGATATCGTGCGTCGGCCAAGTGGTGCCATCGGTAATGTCGCACTGCACATAGGTGGTTGAGGGGAGTACGTCACTGGCGAGCATGCGCGCCACCTGTTGTAGGTGGGGATCACGTTCTACCGCGGTAATCTGCCGTAGGGTGGTGCAAAAGTGGCTTGCCACCCAACTCGCAGTGCCTGGACCACTGCCAAGGTCGAGTAGTGATGTGGCGTGCCAGGCATGATGCGGGGTAATCTGTGCAAATGCCCCATACAGTTGCGCATAGGTGGCAGGCATAATCAAGGCCGCATAGGCGAGTGCATCGAGGGCGTTGCGCACCAGCACACTCCCATCACGGGGGGCACGGTAGCGTTGACTCAGCGCTTGGGCAGCCGCACTCCAGGTAGCGGTGGGGTGTTGATGGAGTGCGGTGCGGAGCTGTACCTGTAGTGCCCCCGGCAACGTAATCATGGCGTGGCCGTGGGTACTGGGGTATCGGTTGGTGGTAGCGGTGTATTGGTGGCAGGCACCACAGTTGCACTGCTGGTGGCCGACGGTACGAGTGTCGGTGATACGGTCAATGTGCGCGTATTTGACGGCGTGAACGTGGCCGACGGAGTCACCGTGTTGGATGGTGTCAGCGTGGGGGTAATTGTTGCAGTCAACGTTGCAGACGCCGTATTGGTGGGAATGATAGTTGCAGTCGCTGGTACCGCCGTGGGTGGGACGGCAGTGTCGGTGGCAGGTACTGGTTTGGTGGTGCGCGTCGCACGTGGTCGGCTCGTGGCCACTACCGCCGTATCCGTGGGAATGATGATGACCAATACCGGGGTCTGGGTCGCCGCGAGTGATGGTGTGGCATCTGGCGTGGTGCTGGCCGATACCGTGGCCACACTACTCGCCTGTGGTGTGGTTGGGCGATTGGCACCCGGGGCAAAAGTGGTGTTGATGAGCAACAAAAATGTCACAATCAGACCAATCCCAATTGGCAGGATGAAGTTGAGTGGGATGCCTTGCATACGCGCCAGTGGTCGGTATGGAATATTGCTGCGTGCCTCGAGCATGTTGCGTCGGCGTGGCTGGGTGGAGCCACTCGTCCCTGTGGGTGTCGTCGTCGGATTGGTGGCCGCCCCATCGTCGGATTCGATGAATTGGGTGACTTTGGGTGATGATCCACTCGGTGTGGCCAGGCCAGCAATCTGGCTATTGGCCAGTGTCGTACTCGGAAGCTGAGCAAATGCGGCGTCAATGGCGTCGCTGAATTCGGCACCACTCTGGTAGCGGTCAGCAGGATTCTTAGCGAGCGACTTTTCCATGATGCCGATTAGTGCTTCGGGGAGTCCGAGCTTGTCAGCAGGCAGGAGTGGTGCAATCTTTTGGGCGTGTGCCACAATCAGATCGGGTGTGTTGCCACGAAAGGGAATATCGCCACTGAACAATTCGTAGGCAGTTACTGCCAACGAATATAAATCGGTGCGGTGGTCTACGTTTGCACCGGAGACCTGTTCGGGTGACATGTATTCGGGGGTGCCCATGAACAATCCGGTACGGGTTAGGCGCCCAGCATCGTCGTCAGTTGACAACGAAATGCCAAAATCGGTGAGCAAAATCCGTCCGTTGGTGTCAATGAGAATGTTTTGCGGTTTGACGTCGCGGTGAATCGCTCCCCGGCTATGCGCATAGTCGAGGGCAGAGGCCACGGCCCGTATGATGACAGCCACCGATTCGCCGGGGAGCGCATCGCGTTCACGGATTACCGCATACATGCTACGCCCATCAATGAAATCCATGGCCAAATATTGAATGCCGTCTGTTTCACCAACATCAAACAAGGTCACAATATGCGGATGTTGCAGGGCGGCGACGATTTTGCCTTCGCGGCGAAATCGTGCTGAAAACTCGGGATCACTTGCAAGTTGAGGTGCCAAGACTTTGAGGGCCACTTGGCGCCCAAGGACGGTATCAATGGCGCGATAGACACGAGCCATGCCGCCACGGCCGATTTCAGCAACGATTTTGTAGCGACTGATACGCCGACCAACCAAATTCAACACAGTATTTTCTGCTCCCTAATCAAAGCGGTATGGTATAATCCGCTAGAGTGAACCTATTGTACCACATGGGTGTATACCCTCATAGCAACATATTCCTCTACTTGTGCTGTACCATCGGTGATAGGAGGATGGCCATATGAATGCGAACCCCGTACCCCTATTGCGGATTCGTCACCCAGAGTCGGCCGAAGTCCAAATTGAGTGGCACCGTGATGTGATTACGATTGGTCGTGATCAACAAAACGACATCGTCATCGCACATCCGTTGGCGTCACGACGCCATGCCACGTTAGAACGTGACGAGCAAGGTTATCTCGTGCGGGATTTGAAAAGTACCAACGGGACATACGTGAACGGCGAAGTCATTGCGGAATTGCATCGGCTCAACAGCGATGATATTATCGTGATTGCGGCCAGTGAAATTGTTTTTATTGACCCAGAAGCCACCCAACAGGGGAATCTACCCGTGTTCACGTTTAAGCCACGGGCACCTGTCATCGAAGGTGATATT
This sequence comes from Chloroflexota bacterium, assembly GCA_041165505.1. Lineage (GTDB taxonomy): Bacteria > Chloroflexota > Chloroflexia > Chloroflexales > Roseiflexaceae > UBA965. The sequence continues at coordinate 15,818 of JBEANH010000041.1, forward strand.
GAGATTGATGATGACGCCAAAACGGTGAAAATCAAGGGTGTACTCCTTGATCCCCCGTTGACCGTCAAAGAGTTCCAGCTGTTGCACTTGCTCTATCGCAAGCAATCACACGTGATTAGCAAAGAAGAAATCGCCAAGGCGATTTGGGACTACGAAGTGTACGACTTCAATGCGATTGACGCGTTGGTGTATCGTGTGCGACAACGCATCGAAGTTGATCCGGCCCAACCGAAATATCTCGTCACCGTGCGCGGATTTGGCTACAAACTGGTGTTGATGCCCGACAAGTAGCATGGAGCGCGACAATACGACATCAATGGGTGATGTGCCGTTGCTGTGCATGTCACCCGTTTATTATTGATATGAGAGGAGCAAGACGGTGAAAGTGCTCGTAACTGGTGGTGCAGGGTATATTGGCAGCGTGGCTACGGCTGAATTGATTGCTGCTGGTCACAATGTGGTGGTTGTCGACAATCTCTATCAAGGGCACCGAGCGGCAGTCCATCCCGACGCCCAATTTGTGCAGGGCGATTTGCTCGATGCTGACACCTGTACGCAGCTCTTCGCCACGCACAAAGGCATTGATGCGGTGATGCACTTTGCGTCGTACACCCTTGTGGGTGAAAGTATGCAACATCCGGCCAAGTACCTGCGTGATAACACGGTGGCAGGGGTCAACTTGATTGATGCGGCAGTGAAAGCGGGAGTGGGCCGCATTATCGTGTCGTCTACGGCGAACCTGTTCGATGAGCCCGAATCAATGCCCATCGAACCAGACAACAAAATTGTCCCTGGCTCGCCCTATGGTGAATCCAAGCACATCCTCGAGCGCACCCTCTACTGGTATGAGCGCATCCATGGCATCAAATACGCCTGTTTGCGCTACTTCAATGCGGCAGGTGGCACCCCTACCCGTGGTGAGGATCACACGCCCGAGTTGCATCTCATCCCCGTGGTGCTCCAAGTGGCGCTCGGCCAGCGCGAATCAATCACGCTCTTTGGAGGCGACTACCCGACGCGTGACGGTACCTGTGTGCGTGACTACGTGCATATCGTTGACCTGGCGCAGGCACATATCTTGGCGCTAGACGGCATAGCCCGCCTCGGTAGCCGCAAATACAACCTGGGTAATGGTGATGGCTTCACCAACCTCGAAGTGGTTGAAGCAGCGCGCCGTATCACGGGCCATGCCATCCCGTGTACCATAGGGGCGCGCCGCGCCGGTGACCCGGCCATCCTGATTGCGTCAGCCGCCAAAATCCGCGCCGAATTGGGCTGGCAGCCACAATACCCGAATATTGACCAGATTATTGGCAGTGCCTGGGAATGGCACCGTACTCATCCCCACGGCTACCGCTCTGGCACGTAGCTGATGCGGCGCACATGGTGCGCACCCGTGGCGCACTGCGGTAGGTGCAATCCACCCGAACATCCCCCCACACCCCGTGTAGTACGTGTGTGGGGGGATATTTATGGCGCGGTGGTGTGGTTTAGCGGTGTGTGGGGGCGTGTTTTTTTACATAGTCAACAAACTGACGATAATCACGAATATAATCGTCGGCATCGTAGTAGTCTGAGGCAAACACGAGCAACACGGCATCGTGCGAATAGCGGTACTGAATGCCCCAGGTCAGTGGCGGCAGATACAGGCCAATCTGTGGTTTATCGAGGATGAATTCCTGGCGGTTGGTGCCGTCATCGGCCACCACCGACACACTGCCGGTGACGGCGATCAGGAATTGATGGCAGGCAATATGGGCATGCTCGCCACGCGTCTCGGCGGTGGGCACCCCCAACACCAAAAAGTAGCGCAACGGCGCAAACGGGATATCGCGCAAAAACTCGCCCACCGACAAGGCTCCCCGCATGTCTGGCACAAAGCGCAGGTTGTAGAGCGCCACGCCTTTGACATCGCTGGGGGTGATGGTAGTGGTGGTGGTGCGCGCTTGGGCATGCCCTGTTTCATAGAGAGGGGTATCCACATAGCCGACAATCTTGGCCGGATTCCCCATCACCATCGCCTTGGGTGGCACCGAGCTGGTGACCACTGCACCGTGATTGATCTGTGAGCGACTGCCAACAATGATTTCACCACTGATGGTTACATTTGCGCCAATCCAGGTGTCAGCTTCGATGCGCACTGGTGCCAAAATAACCGTGTTGGCCCCAATCGTCACATTGGCGCCGATCGTGACGCCAGGTTCGATGTACACTCCTGGCATGAGTGTAACCGATGGATGGATACTCATGGTGTGTGACCCTAACATTGATAATACATTGACTATTATATGACTTTTACTTGGGTGTATGTCAGGGGGGGAGACAGTGATGGAAAGGGGTTGGGTGAACATAGATAGACAGGATGAACAGGATGGTAATGGGAAAAGAGGAGTGTCACAGGAAGTACATCAATGGAAAGGGGTTGGGTGAACATAGATAGACAGGATAAACAGGATGGTAATGGGAAAAGGGGGGCGTCACAGGAAGTACATCAATGGAAAGGGGTTGGGTGAACATAGATAGACAGGATGAACAGGATGGTAATGGGAAAAGAGGGGCGTCACAGGAAGTACATCAATGGAAAGGGGTGAGGGAACATAGATAGACAGGATAAACAGGATATACGTGAAAATGGGGTGTCTGACCGAGATACATTGCATGGATGCATTTGAGAAGATGTTGAAAAGCGAATGATTGATATCTCGTAGAGACGTATTGTCATACGTCTCTACGGGGAGACATACATAGATAGACAAGATAAACAGGATGATATTGGGAAATGAGGAGTGTCGGGGCGTCATTTATATGGCACCCCGACACGATTTGTCGCCGTTACTTCAAGAAAATCTCGATGACGGGTACGGCCACATCGGGCTTGACGATGGGCACCTGGATGGCCACGGGGAAGTCGGCATTGCCGCCCATCCCTGCCCAACCGGCTTCGTGGACTTGCCCGAAGTGCACTTGGCTGCCGTCGTGCAAGAATTGCGCATACTTGATGTGATCTGCTAGCCCTGGGCAGTAGATGTCGCGGAAGGGCCAGGCAAAGATGTGCAAGTAAAGCGTGTTGGTCTGGGCGTTGTAGGTGTAGCGACAGTCGGTGGGCGTGGTGTACTGCGCCGGGGCTGGGCCACAGCCATAAATGGAACGGCTGTTGAGCGCCATCCATTTGCCCATCCCTTCGAGTCGGTCAATGGCGCGCTGGTCAAAGAGCCCACGGGCGGTTGGTCCCACGTTGAGCAGCAGGTTACCACCCTTGCTGACGCCATCGACGAGCATGCGGATGAGCAGATCTACGCTCTTCCAAGTGTGTTCGTCACGGTAATAGCCCCACGAGCCGCTAAACGTCTGACACGCTTCCCATACAATCGGGTTGCCGTTGACATCCTTGAAGCCGCTGGCCGGCTGGAATTGCTCGGGAGTGACAAAGTCGCCCACATCGGGCAAGTCGAGACGGTTGTCAACCAAGGCGTGTGGCTGGAGCTCGTTGACGATGGCGTACAATTCCTCCGACTCCCAGTCGTTGCGCCCTTTGCCGTCTTCGCCCGGGTACGAAAAGTCGAACCAGAAGAGGTCGATTTTGCCGTACTGCGTGCACAACTCCAGCACCTGGTCGCGCATGTACTTGGCGTATTTGCGCATGTCACGCATCGGGTTCTTGGCACGTTCGGCGGCGTTGTTGCGCATGGGGTGGATTTTGTCCACAGTGAACTCGGGGTGGTGCCAGTCAATCAACGAGTAGTAAAAACCCACCTTGATGCCCTCGGCACGGAACGCATCCACCGTGGCACGAATCAAGTCTTTGCGGTAAGGCGTGTTGGTCACACAGTAGTCGGTGTGCTGTGTCGGCCACAAACAAAAGCCTTCGTGGTGCTTGGTGGTGATGACGAAATATTGCATGCCGGCCTGTTTGGCACGGCGCGCCCACTCTTTGGGGTCAAACAAGTCGGGGTTGAAGTGGTCAAAGAACTTCTGGTAGTCGGCATTGCTAATCTGCTCGTAGTTGCGGATCCACTCGTGGCGCGCCGGCAAGGCGTACAACCCCCAGTGGATGAACATGCCGAAGCGGTCGTGCGCAAACCACGACGTGTCTGGCTTGGTGAAACGGGACGTCATTGGCGTTTCCTTTCGTCAACGGTCTACAGAAATATCGATGGAGACACTGCTAGTATACGGCAAAATATATATGGTTGTGTAGCGTATGCGTATTCTTGTTCTGGTGAAAAATAGCGAATTTGGTTATTTCCATGCAGTAAAAAACAAATTTACCAGTGTGATGCATCAGCGTGAAACGCGGGGAGTTATATAAATATCACTCCCCGCGTCACTGTGCGTTTATCCACGAGGTAGCGGTTCTGGGGTGTCCAGTGCTCTCAGCTCAGGGGCTTTGGCGGCAGTCCCCGCGACCACACCGATGCACAGAATGCCCCCAATCAGCACGGCCAGCGGTGCGCCGATGACACTTGCCGTCAAGCCCACCACGAATTCTCCCAGCTGTGGTCCACCGGCCACAAAGACCATGTTGATGGCGGTCATGCGCCCACGTAACTCGTCTGGAGTGAGGAGTTGACGTAACGTACCGCGAATTACCATACTCACGGTGTCCGCGGTACCGGTAATGGCGAGGGCCACGAGGGTGAGTGGGTACCAGGTGGAGGCACCAAAGACAGATGTCGCAAGCCCAAAAATGGCCACTGCAACCAACAATACGGGGCCTTGCTTGCGAATTTTGCGCGATGTGAGAAAGAGGGCGGCAACAAAGGCACCAACTGCGGGAGCGGCACGCATGAAGCCATAGCCCTGGGCTCCGACCCCCAAGATGTCGTTGGCAAAGATGGGCATCAACGTGGTGGCTGCGCCAAAAAAGGTGGCAAAAAAGTCGAGTACCATGGTCGAAGCGATGACTTTGCTTTTGAAGACGAATTTGAGCCCGTCCAAGGCATCGGCCAAGCGCACTGGTGGGCGTGCTATGGCTGGCTTTTCGGGTGGACGGATGTTGATGGCAGCATACACCACAGCTAAATAGGTGGCTGCATCAATCCAAAAGAGAGGCACGACTCCTAGCGAAGCGATGAGAATGCCCGCAATTGATGGACCAAGTACGGTGCCAAGTTGCCACGATACGATGCCAGCACTCATGGCCTGTGATAGGTGATCGGGTGGGACGAGCGAAGGAATCAAGGCTTGGCGGGCAGGCATTTCAAAGGCGTTGGCGATAGCAGTGACCACT
>JBEANH010000042.1:0-21645 GCA_041165505.1 Chloroflexota bacterium
GGGCATGGCGGGCGTATCTGGGTCACGAGTACCGTGGGCGTGGGTACCACGTTTTTTTGCACGTTGCCTACCGCCGACTAACGATAGCAATAGAAAATGTTCCACAGCCGCACGTGGGTATCGCCCCATCGTAGGGGCGAATAATGATTCGCCCGTGCACCATGCGTCCGGGCGGTCGCACCGATGCACCCACACATATCTGCCAGCTTCCGTTCACATTGAGCACCCACACAAACCGTCGGGGTGCCATACAATGACACCCCGACGAGGACGTTTTGCGGCGGGCACCGCCAGCGTGCCCCATATCCCCTACATGGTAGCAGCGCATGGCCATGCGCCGCTACCATGTCGCACACAGACCCCATGCGCGTGGGGTGGACTAGTCCGGTAAGGTAGGGTTTACAAATGGGGCCGTTTCAGACCCCACGCCCGTGGGGTAGGGGTCGCGAGCAAGCGTGCGTTGAGAAGCGTATCATTATTGTTGCGGGGATTCAGTGCACGCCGACATCTCCTGCGCGGACCAACAAGCATCGGGGCGGTAACCGCCCTACCCCACGTGCTGCCATACATCCCGTCGGGGTGCCAGTGTGTGCAATTCTTAGTTCTTAATTCTTCATTGAATCACGCGCGCTTCGCAGAAAAACTGCGCCAAGGGCGGCGGCAAGAGCTCGGCAAAGCGCGTCACATCCCCGACGGCATGGCCAGCCAGAGGCATCAGGCGCGCCGTCAGCGGCTTTTTGAGGGCGGTGGCCACTGCGGCTACTTCGCGGTACATGCCGGCCAAATCGGCCACAGACACGTCGCCCGCCAGCGGGATGGTGTCAATCCCCGTGCCACACACCGTGCTAAACGCCAGCAAATCACGCAACGTGTAGCGCCCCTCACGGGCACGGCGCGCCAGCCCGGCATCCTCGACCACGGGCAACATGATGCCCGAAAAGCCCAACTGCGTCACCGGGCAGACCCGGATGGTGGCCGTCAGCTGGCGCACCGCCGCCAACGTGCCCCAATCTCCAAACGGCACACCGGATAGCGCCTCAATCGCTTCGGCGATGCTGCGCCCCGGCGCGGGATGCGGTGCCAGCGACCAGTCACACCCCGCATACGGGATGCCGAATTCGGCGCTGGTCGCACGGGCAATCTCGCCCAACACCTGGTCGTGGCGCGTAATGTCGTGCGCCAGCGCCTGTAGGGCGGCCTGCACCGCCAGCGGGCGCTCGGCGTGGGTGAGTGGGATGTCCGCCAGCGGGCGGGTCACCTGCCACGCCAGCGCCGCCGCTTCGGGGCCAATTGCCAGCCACGGCGCCCCACCATCATGCCAGGCCGCCGGAAAGAAAGGACTGCCAGACGGGACCATCGCCAAGGCGGCCACACGCAGATTGCCGACGCCGTCGGGGACTTTTTGTGCCAAATCGTGCGTCATCTGCGCCATTAGCTGGATGACCGGCTCGTCAATGGCGTCATTGCTGGTGATACTCACACTGGCAAAGAGTGCCTGCGTGGCGGCCATGGCATCTGCCAGCTGATCGAGGCGATCCCGTGCCACCACGCCCAACGTGGCATAGTCGAAGCCGGCATCCAGCGCCATCGACTCGACGCCCTGGGCCACACTCACCAGATCGGCACAGCTATTGGTGCCGTTCATCGTCGGCGCACAGCGCAGCGTTTGCACCACGTAGCCGGCGTCGTGCAGGCGCGTGCGCAGGCGCTGGGCGGCGGCAGCGCCACGCACCACATCGCCCTCACGGGCACCGAGTGTAATGGTGCGTAATTCCATGACGGTGCATCCTTTCATCAACGCCGACTACATGCCACCCAGCACACCACGAATCCCCCAAAACGCCAGCATCCCCACCACCACCGTCACAATCGCGTTGCTGGTGCGCCACGCCACCAGTGCCCCGACCACAGCCGCGCCGATAGCGGGACCAGCCACCAGCACCCGCCCCTGTGCCACCGTTTGGGTGACCACCGCCGGTACAATCAGGGCGGTAAAAACGGCTGGGGGCACATATTTGAGCCACAACGCCAACCACGGTGGCGGATCGTTACGCATCACAATCAACGGAATCGCACGTGCCGCATAGGTCACGGCCATCATGCCCGCAAAGATCAACCAAATAGACACGGCATGCTCCTAGCGCACATAGCGGGGCAAGGCAGCTTCGAAGCGCGCCAACCCCGTGGCAAAATCGGCCTTGCCAAAACCGACGCGGAAGTAATTCCCCGCATAGCCGTATACATCCGCCGGCAGAATCAACACACCATCTTGCGCCGCTAGCTCGTGCGCCACCTGCGCAATCGGCGTCGCCACGTTGAGATGGGCAAAGGCCACACTCCCCGCCTGCGGCGGCACCATAGAGAGCACACCCGGCCAGCGCGTACAGGCCGCCGCAAATGCTGTCACATTCTGGGTCACAATTTGCATGCTGCGTGCCAGCACCTGGTCGGCAGCACGGAGCGCCATCAGCGCCAACACTTCGGACGGTGCCGAATTACAGATGGTGGTGTAGTCTTTGAACGACAGCAAACGTTGACGCAGGGCGGCGTCACGCACCACCAGCCAGCCGATACGCAGTCCGGCCAGCCCAAAGGCTTTGGACATGACCCCTAGGCTGAGCGCCGACGCCGCCAATTCGCAAGCGGCGGGTAGGCGTTGGCTGGCATCGTATTCGAGCAAGCGATAGACTTCGTCGGCAAAGAGCACCGCCCCCGCCGCCTCAGCCATGGCCACGGCAATCCGCCAATCGGTGGCCGACATCAGCGATCCCGTCGGGTTGTGCGGCGTGTTGAGCAATATCAGCTTGGTGTTGGGGCGGATTGCCCGCTGTAATTCGCCGATGTCGAGCTGCCACTGCTGCTCGGGGCGTAACTCGAGCAACGTCACCTCGGCGCCAGCCGCGCGACCGACCTCGTAGAGCGATTGATAGCCAGGGAACGTGGTAATCAGGTGGTCGCCGGGGCCAAGCAGGACGTTGGCCGCCACAAAGACGGCTTCTTCGGCACCCGCAAAGGTAATCACGTCGTCAGCACTAATACCGTGGTACAAACCGGCAATAGCCTCGCGCAGGGCGGGTAGACCGGCGGTTTCGGTGTAACCGAGAGTCAACTCGTCCCAGCGCTGGCGTGCATCGGCGTCAGCCAGGGCCAGCACCTCGCGCATGGGCATGCCCTGCACGTCCGAGCTACACAAAATATGCGGTGTGGTGAATTCGTAGCGCGCAAAGTAGCGCTCCAACGCAAAATCAGCAATCTTCATGCACCCTCCTGCAGCGGCGGCACGCTCCGTCGTGCCAGCATGGCACCCACGGCACTCGCCAAAATCCCCGCCGTCAACACATACCAACTCCCCGGCAACACCAGCGCCGTCCCCACCGAAATCAACGCCGCCAGCGCCGCCACCACACGATTCACGCGGTCTCGTAGCAGTGGCACCGTAAAGGCGATAAAGGTGAGTGGAAAGATGAGATCGAGCCCCAATGCCCCTGGGTCGGGAATCAACGCCCCCAATAGGGAGCCGATGACCGTACTCGCTGCCCAGACCACGTACAAACTCAGGTTTGAGCCGAATTGGTACCAGGCGTCGCCGCCGTGTTTGGCGAAATGCTGGATACCTACCGCATACGTCTCATCGGTGAGCTGAAAGGCCACCAACGCACGCAACCAGCTGGGCGCGCGCCGGATGTACGACGCCGTTGACGCGGCGAGGAGCAAGTGGCGTGCGTTGATGATGGCGGTGGTGGCAATAATCGTCCACGGATTGGCTCCACTGCCAAAGAGGCCTACTGCGGTGAACTGCGAGGCGCCGGCAAAGACGATGAGCGACATGCCCAGCGTCTCCCACACACTCAAGCCGGCCGCCAGCGCACTGACCGCATATACCATGCCAAAGGGGGCGACTCCCGGCCACACCACAATGGTCTCCACGAATCCCTGACGAATCACATTCCAGCGGCTCATTGACGCACCCCCGTGATGAGGGCCACGGCAATGTGGAAACTGCCGTCTGCTTCGATGCCCAGCACGTCACGCACATGCGCGGGCGCATTGGCCATCAGGCGGCGGAGCTGGGCGACTTCGGGCTCAGGGGTGGCCATACGCGTCACCCATGAGGTGAATTCCAGGCGCACCGACCACGTCTGCACGTGCTCAGCCACAAAGCCCGCCTGTGTGCACATCGCCAGCCACTGCGCCACACTGTGGTCACGCACATGTGACGGGTCACGCAAGATTTCCACCGTATTGAGATAGGTATCGGCCATGGGGGAGGGTGGCGAAACCACGTCCACCAGCAACCAGCGCCCACCCGGCACCAGCACACGCTGCACCTCACGCAGGGCGGCCAGTGGATCGGCAAAGTGGTGGGCCGCATAGCGCGATACCGCCACATCAAACGATGCATCCGCAAAGGGCAAGGCCGCCACATCGGCGCGGTGCGTTGACACGTTGGTGTAACCGCGTGTACTGACCTGCGCCGCGGTCTGGTCGAGCATGGCCTGTGTCAAATCCACGGCGCACACCTGCTGGGCCTGAGGGGCTAGTGCCACCGTCACATGCCCGGCGCCACACCCCACATCAATCACGCGCTCACGCCCCGTCAGCGCCGTGGCCGCAATCAGCCCCTGCAAATCGGCGCCACTGGCATGCACGGCGCTGGTGGTGTAGTTGGCGGCGACGGCACCGAATTGCTGTTGAATAGATTGGTTAACCGAGGCGTCGCTCATGGCTGCAGTCCGATCACGATGCGCTTGTTGGTGGCGCCCTTACTGCGGGTTTTGAGGAGCACCACCGTGCCCACTTCGCGCGTGCTGGCCACATGCGTGCCCCCGTCGGCCTGCAGGTCGAGCCCCACAATGTTGACGGTGCGCACTTCGCTGATGCCCTCGGGCAACAAGTTGATTTTGGTGCGAATCAAGTCAGGGATGGCAAAGGCTTCGGCACGGGGCAGAATTTTGACCACCAGCACGCGGTCAGCAGCCACTTCTTTGTTGACGTTGTCAACGATGGTTTGGGCTAATTCGTTGCTAAAATCCGCAATCTCGAAATCGAGGCGCCCCTCGTCGAGATCCATGTTGCCGCCGGTCACCAGTGCACCATAATCACGAAATACCACACCGCACAGCAGATGCAAGGCGGTATGGGTGCGCATCAAGCGATAGCGCCGCTCCCAGTCAATCGCACACGTCACTTGGCTCCCTACCGCTGGCAGCCCGTCACCGACCAGCGTGTGGATGATGCCTTCGGGACCACGTTTGACTTCGCTCACACTCCAGCGCCCCGCCCCACTCTGCATGGTGCCGGTGTCATGCGGTTGTCCACCACTGGTGGCATAAAAGACCGTCTGATCGAGCACCACGCCACTGCCGCTGGCATCGTGGCCAATGACTGTCGCAGTGCATTCACGCAGGTAGGCATCCGTATGGTACAAAAGGGTTGTCATTGTGCGTTCTCACTTTCCTCAATAATGCGTCCATTGTACGGCACCTCGTCGTTGGTAACACACTACCACGGCATGGCACGTCAGTCGGCAGCCACAGATGTGCGAACTGCCATCCAGAAAAACGGTACCGTTTATTCGGGGTATACATCAGGCGCAATCCCCAGCACTGCCATATATGCCGCATAGGGATGTGCGGATGCCCGCGCAAAAATAGCAGCACGTTTAGCCTGCAACGCATATTCTACTGCTGCAATATCGTGTGGATTGGCAGCGGATACATGCGCCGACTGTTGGGCGATGTCATATGCTGTGGCACGCGCTTCGATGAATGCGATTTTGGCGCGTGCCGCAGCCAGTGCGTATTCGTGTGGGGTCAGCTGGTGCTCTCCAATATGCATGTCTCCCCCCATCTAGGCTTCTTCACGCTGAAAGAGCCAAATACAAATACCTGAGAGGACATAGGCCACTGCCCCAAGGATGATGAGCAATGTAAAGCCGTAGTACGGCTGCATATAGCCGCTAAGTGTCGACGTAATCGCCCAGCCGGCCGCCCACGTCATATTCCAGATACTCGAAGCGAATCCGCGTTGCTGTGGATTAACCAAACGCATGATCAAGACGTCGTTGAGTGCAATACTTGCCCCAATCAACATAGCCCGCAAGATGAACCCCAGCATGGCCACCCAGATTACGGGGGCCAGTAGACACAACAGCGCCGGTGCGGCCAGAATACGGAACACGCTCGACCAGATACGTAAATCGCGTTGCCCCATGAAGTGACCTGCCATGATTGCCCCGATACCGAGTGCCACCCCACCAAACGACAAAAATGTACCGACTTGTGCATCAGAAAGGGCAAATTGTGTACGCAGAAAGAGGCTTTGGAAGGGGAAAAACGTGCCACTTCCCATGCCAATCAAAAATCCAGCCAGCCCGTACAACACGATGCGACTAGTTTTGCGCTCAGGTGCAGCCACCAACGGCACATTGTTGGCGTCGTGGGTGTCAACGGCATACGGCATGTCGCCCAGCAACGGTAGTGCGGCACAAAAGAGTATCATGATGCCAATCAACAATGCGGCACGATAGGCCATGGTACTTTGGTCGCCGACTTGGAGCCATGGAGCAAGCACACTGGGGAGCCACCCAGCAATGATACTCCCCGCCAGCCCTGTCATGTTGAGTGCTGCCTCGTTGAAGCCAAAAACAGTCGGTTGTTGGGCGTGTGGTGTGACGAGACTCAGCAGGGGGAACATGGCCGAAAAGAGCATGGCAAAGGCACACCCCACCAGAAATTGCCCCACCATGAGCACCAGCCGGTTAGGTGCAAAGATGACCACGATGAGTGCAACGACGTAGAGTACAACGGCGGTCATCAGGGCGCGACGCGCCCCCACGCGATCAATGAAGCGTCCCACCGGGATGCCCACGATTAGGCCGGCGATACGGGCCACCGTAGAAAGCACACCGATGGTGTCTGTGGCGTACCCTTGACTCACCAGGAAAAAGTTGAAAAGGACGTCGAAAAAGCTCATCCCCAGACCCACGAGCATGCTATGGATGAGCACCCGCCATACCACACGCGGAACGAGACGAATACGCGCAATCATGCCTACTCCTTTGCCAAAAACCAAATGGATAATCCGGAGCAGACGTATGCAACCGCACTCATGGCAATCAGTGGCGCAAAGCCGATTGACTGTTGCAAATACCCACTCAACGTGGAAGAAATCCCCCACCCCATTGACCAGAACATGGTCATCAGGCTTGCAAGCCGACCACGTTGTTTGGCGTTGACCAGGTGCATGGTCAGTACATCATTAAGTGTAAAACTCCCCCCCATGAAAAATGCGCGTCCCAGAAATCCCACAAGTGCGAATGACAACTGGGGAATGATGAGACAGGCAAAGATGGGAGCGGTGATAAAGCGTAAGATGGCAGCATATTTACGCATGTCGCTCTGACCGAGCCAACGCCCCGATAACATGGCACCCAGACCCATCATGACGGTGGCACCAGCCAGCACAAAGCCGACCTGCTGATCGGGCATACCATGTTGGATGCGGAAATAGAGCGATTGGAAGGGGAGAAATGTTCCAGCAGCCAGCCCCACAAAAATGCTCGCTGTGGCATATCCGATGATTTTGCGATTCGACTTCATCGGGATGTGGTCCTCTTCGGCATGCGTGTTGGTGACCTCCCCTTGCGCATTGACGCTGGGTTGTGTGGTCACACCACGTAGCACGGGCAGAATCGCACAGAGCATGATGACACACCCGATGAGCAACGTGCTCCGGTATGCCAGGGCGTCTTGGGCGGCCACGCCGAGTGAGGGTGCAAGCCACGACGGCACCCACCCCGCCACAATACTCCCGATTAACCCCATGCTAATCGAGGCTTCGTTGAGCCCAAAGACCAGTGTGCGTTGCGCAGGTGGCGTAGCCTGGGTCAACAAGGGCATCAACGCCGACATCCCGACGGCAATCATGCACCCAGCCACAAATTGACTGACAATCAGCAACACGAGGCTGGGCATCAGCAAAAGCACCATCATGCCGAATGTATAGCCTACCACACCAATCACGAGTGCGTGTTTGGCACCAATTTTGTCAATAATCATGCCTGCCGGAATACCAAATGCGAGACCGGCTAATCGAGCAGTCGTAGACATGATACCGGCCGCTTCGACGCCAAATCCCATACTAACAAGGTAAAAACTAAATAGCACATCAAAGAAACTCATCCCCATGCCAAATAACACACTATGTAGCAAGACACGCCACGCCGACCATGGAATCATTCGATACGCATTCACTACACAGCTCCTCATTGCGAACGGGCGTAAGCATTATATCACCGCCCATTTATGTATGCCGGGTGCGTGGTATGATAGGCGGAGTCACGCTAGCCAAAGGAGTCGCCATGACGGCGCGCCAGACAGCAATTTTGTTTGGACTCGGAGCAATATGGGGCGCAGCCTTCATGCTCATCAAAATCATCGTCGCCGATGTGGCACCAGCCACACTCGTGGCTGTGCGCATTGCAATTACCGCCATCGTATTGTGGGTGGTGATGCGCAGTAGTGGGGTATCGTTGCCCCGTACCCGTCAAGATTGGCAAAACTTCTACTCGGTGGGCATGTTTGGTCTCGTGATTCCCTTTTTGTTGATTTCATGGGGGCAACGCCTCATCCCCAGCAGTACCACCGCCATTCTCGGCGCTACTACGCCACTCTTTACCGCCCTCATCAATATATTCACGCGAAACGACGACAAAATCACCGTTGAACGTGTCGTTGGGCTCACCATCGGCTTCGTGGGAGTACTTATCGCCATCGGCATCACCACCGTCAGCAACGGGAGCTGGGCAGGTGAATTATGTGTCCTTGGTGCTGCCGTCTGTTATGCCATTTCCGCACTCTATAGTCGGCGCGTCTTTGGGGGCATGGCGCCCATCGTGCCATCCACGGGGCAGATGGTTGCCAGTACATCGTTGTTAATCCCCATTGCGCTAGTTTGGGATGGTATCCCCACAGCCTGGCCATCCACGACATCCATTGTGGCACTGCTCATCCTCGCCGTGGTATGTACGGCCGTCGCCTATATCATGTACTACCATCTCATCAGCACCATCGGTGCCACCAAGTCGTCCATGGTGTCGTACCTCATCGCCCCCTTTGGTGTCGTCTACGGCTTCGTCTTTTTGCAGGAAGCAATTACCAGCAATGCACTCGTCGGGCTGGTGATTATCATCGTCGGTATCGGCATCGCGGGTGGGAGTTGGCGGGCGTTGCTCCGCCGTGAGGTGGCATGAATACCGATGTGGTTGCCTGGCTACACACCAGCGAAGCAGCCGCATTGGCGCCGCTCGTGGATACCCAACATCACCTGCAAAGCATGAGTGCATTGCGGCGCCACACCACACCCGAACGTGCCGCCGCCCTCTACGAAATCGTGAGTACGCGACTCCTCGCCAGCAAAAAATTTCACGACGGAGCCCAGCTTTGGTTTACCCGTACCGCACTCGAACAAGCTAGCCATCAACGCATTGGCGCCCATCGCGCCCAACAACTCGCTGGCTGCACCTCCATTGCCGACATCTGCTGTGGCTGTGGGGGTGATTTGTTGGCACTCGCCACTGTTGCCCCCTGTATTGCCGTGGACACGGATGCAGGGCGTCTCGCGTTGGCTGCCGCCAACATGCGCCATCGCCATTTGCAGGAGCGCGTCACGTTCGTACAGGCGGACGCGACCAGTTATGCGCTCCCCGACCATGTTGACATGGTGTTTTTTGATCCGGGCCGCCGACTCAACGGTAAACGCTTGCTCCATCACGACGAGTACCAGCCACCGCTGGCACTCGCAGCCACCTGGCGGACATCGGGGCGCATGATTGCCGTTAAATGTGCCCCTGGACTTGATTACGAATCGCTCCCTTTTACACCACCGTATGCCATCGAATGTGTCTCGCTCAACGGTGAGCTCCGCGAAACAGTGGTGTGGCTCGACGCACCGTGGGAGTGGACGTTCCGCGCGACGATTCTCAGCGACACACAGCGCTGGACACTCGACAACACGACGCCGCATACGCCAGTCGCCATCGCGCCACCTGCCACCTACCTGTATGAGCCCGATAGTGCGATTATCCGTGCCGGATTAGTACAGCCATTCGCCGCCCAGATTGGTGCACACATGATTGACCCACACATCGCCTATGTGACCAGTGCAGACTACTGCGCTACCCCACTAGCACGCTGTTGGCGCATCCTCGAGGTGCTCCCGTTCAGCGAACGGGGCATCACCCATGCACTCCGGCGCCATGATGCCGGGAGCGTCACCGTCAAAAAGCGTGGATCTCCTGTCGAGAGTGATGCACTCGCCAAGCGCTTGTCACGCCCACACGGCGTACCATTCGTGGTGGTGCTGACCCGTGTATCGGGTCAGCATACCGCACTCATTTGCCAAGGTCCCATTCATCCACCAGAAGAGGTCTCCACATGATTCAAGCAACCGATTTAACCGTGCGCCAACGCCAGTATGGCATGTACGTCATGATTATTAATTCGTTCATGATGTGGGGCGGGTTCTTCATGGTGGTGCCCCTGATTTCCATCCACTACGTCGAACAATTAGGCTGGGCCACTGCCACCATCGGTATCGTGCTCGGTGTACGACAACTCTTCCAGCAGGGGTTTACCGTGGTTGGTGGCATGCTCGCCGACCGCTTTGGTGCACGCCTGCTGATTTTGTGTGGGCTGATAATGCGCTTTGTGGGCTTTGGTGCCATGGCCTGGGCCGACACCTTCCCGTTGTTGCTGGGCAGTGCCATATTTGCGGCACTCGGCGGCGCCCTCTTTGATTCACCCAGCTCGGCTACGATTGCGGCACTCACCACGAGTGAGAATCGTGCTCGCTTCTTTTCCATTCTCGGTGTGGTACGCAATTTGGGCATGGCCATCGGTCCACTCGTCGGCACGTGGCTCCTCGACTACAACTTTGGTGTGGTCGCCATTTCTGCGGGATCATGCTACATCGTGGCCTGGATTGCCACCTACGTGCTTCTACCCGATGTGGCGGTGGCAACCGGACAAGGCAAAATCACTGCTGGAATTGGCATGGCGCTACGGGATGGCCGGTTCATGCTCTTTAATGCGCTCTTGCTCGGCTATTGGTTTATGTGGACACAGATTACCCTGGCCATCCCGCTCAAGGCCACCGACATTTCGGGGGACAACAACGCCGTCAGCTGGGTATATGGCGTCAATTCGCTGATGAGTATCGTGTTACAATATCCGCTCATGCGCTTCACCGAACGCTATCTCTCACCTGCAAGTACCTTGGCTTTGGGCATTGGCATCATGGCTATCGGGCTCGGTGCGATTGCGATTTCCCCCACCTTACCAATGTTGTTGGTGTGTGTGGCGCTCTACTCACTCGGTGGACTTTTGGCATCACCGAGCCAGCAAACAGTAGCAGCCAACCTTGCCAATAGTGCCGCACTCGGTTCGTACTTTGGGGTCGCCGGCTTGGCCATCGCCGTTGGTGGGGGCATGGGGAGCTTCAGTGGTGGCACCCTGTACGGGTTGGGCAAATCGCTCCAACAGCCATACTTACCATGGCTGACGTTCATGGGTGTGGGGGTTATCACAGGCATTTTGCTAGTCATCTACTTTCACCGGTATCGCATGCTCCAGCATCAACCGGCTGAGCGTACGCCGTAGGCACCATGTTTACTTCATCACTGCGTCTCAAACAACTGACGTTTTCCATGGCAGATGCCAGCCAACACCCCCTCGTGTTGGCACTCGTGCATACCGCACGCTTTCGGCTCATTCAATTTGCACGCACCACGCTGGCCCTGCCCAACGCCCATTTGCGCATGGCTGTGGCGTGGCATCACCACAAACCGGTGGCGACCATCATTGCAACTACGGCGACCCCTGCGACGGCGTGGATTCGGTGTTGCGCCCTCGATGGCATTCATATTAGTGACCACGACGAGGTTATCAGCCAGCTTGTACACATGCTCATCAACGCACGTGGTATGACCACGCTCTACTACAGTAGTGACCACTACGACCACTGGCTAGCCGACATTCTGGTGGGGGCTGGTTTTACCAGCAAGGGTAGTATTGTGGCGCTCGAACGCCCTGCACAACGACAGCTACCAATCCCTGCCATTCAGGCAGTCGCACAGCTCCACCCCCTCGGTGTACACGACATCCCCACCATGCATAGCATCGATCATCTGGTCTTCGCCGAACAGTGGCACAAAATCCCATTTGAATTCCACGAGCTCTTTCTCGAAGAGCATTACGGCATGTTGGCAATCCGCGATGATTGTGCGGTGGGGTATGTGCTGGCAGCCATTCACGACTTTCATACCGCATTACATATTGTGCGCATTGCCGTGCATCCCCACTGGCAGGGTCGAGGCATTGCCAAACAACTCCTGGCAGATGTCGTCGCCTATGCGCACCAGAGCACTATTCAACGGATTTCGCTGAATACCCAGGAAGACAATCAGGTGGCACAGCATCTCTACAAGCAGTTTGGCTTTGTGTTGACTGGAGATCGGTATGATATTTACCACCTTGTACCACCACCGTCACCATCATCCGACACAGCGTAGACGGTCATGCTATACTTAACCGTATGGAAAATCGAAGTACGACCATGCAGGCGCAAGCCTTTTACAACGCAAATACCGTGTTACGACGTGTGGTACAACACGTCGAGCGCGTCATTGTCGGCCAACGTGCAGCCATTGACCTCGCCGTGATTACCCTGGCTGCCCGGGGTCACCTGCTCATCGAAGATGTCCCCGGTACGGGCAAAACCATGTTGGCACGCACCGTGGCACGTAGTGTGGGGTGTAGTTTCAAGCGCATTCAGCTTACGCCGGACCTGTTGCCGGCGGATATCACGGGGAGTGCCGTCTTTAACCCGCGTGATGTCAGCTTCGAGTTTCGTGCCGGCCCCATCAATGCGCAAATCGTCCTCGCTGACGAGCTCAATCGCGCCACACCACGCACGCAGAGTGCCCTGCTCGAAGCCATGGAAGAGCACCAAGTCACCGTGGACGGCACATCGCACCCACTGCCCACGCCCTTCATGGTGGTTGCCACACAGAACCCCATCGAATACGAGGGCACATTCACTCTCCCAGAAGCACAACTTGACCGCTTTATGATGCGTATCAGTCTGGGGTATCCCACTCACGCAGACGAAATCACCGTGTTGCGCAACCATCGCGACCAGTCACCACTTGATGCGCTGACACCGGTCAGCGATGCCCAAGAAATCGTGGCCGTACAACAGCTGGTACCACTGATTTACGTGGATCCGGCCATCGATGAATACGTGGTGCGGATCGGGGCGAGTACACGCCAACACGACGATATCATGCTCGGCACAAGCACACGTGCCTTGTTGAGCCTGATTCGCAGTGCTCAGGCACGGGCCCTCTTGGCAGGACGCGATTACGTGCTCCCCGATGATGTCAAACATTTGGCAGCAACCGTCTGTGCACATCGCATCATGGTGTCGAATACGGCTCGCATGCGCAATGTGAGTGCAGTTGCGCTTATCAACGAAATTGTGAATACGGTGCCTGCGCCCAATCATCGCAGCGTAGAACGCAGATAAACTGCACCACCGCAAGGAATATGTCATCGAGAGTATTGTGTTGCGAGGAGAACAATGAGTGCTATTCCCCCCGAACTGTTGACCCGTGGTGTGGCAGAAATCATCGTGGAATCGGAGTTGCGTGCCAAACTCAATGCGGGCAAAAAACTGCGTCTCAAACAAGGGTTTGATCCAAGCCGTGCAGACATGCACATCGGGCACGCCGTCGGTCTGCGCAAACTCAAAAAGTTCCAAGATCTTGGGCATACGATTGTGCTGATTGTGGGTGACTGGACTGCGCAAATCGGTGATCCGAGTGGCCGTGATGCAACCCGTCCACGCCTCACCGCCGAAAAGGTGCGTGAAAACGCACAGACCTACATGGAGCAGTTTTTCCGTGTGATTGACCGCGACAAAACCGAAATTCGTTGGCAAAGTGAATGGTTCGGCAAATTCACCCTCGAAAATGCCCTCGACCTGGCAGGGCGCTTCACGCTGGCCCACATGCTTTCTCACGACACCTTTCGCAAACGCTACGAAGCAGGTGCACCACTCACCATCCTCGAATTGATGTACCCGATGCTCCAGGGCTACGATTCCGTCTACATCAAGGCCGATGTCGAGTTCGGCGGTACCGATCAAAAATTCAACAATTTGGCGGGACGCGAACTACAGGCACAAATGGGGATGCCCCCCCAAGACGTCTTTTTGTTGCCGCTTATTCCTGGTACCGATGGGCGCAAAATGGGCAAGTCGTTTGACAACACCGTGGATATTCGCCTCACCCCCGAAGACATGTTTGGCAAAGTGATGTCCATGTCGGACGACGTCATGCCACTCTACTTCGAAGTGTTGACCGATGTACCAGTCAGCGACATCACCGACCTCAAGGCAGATTTGGCTGCCAACCGTGGCAATCCGATGGATGCCAAAAAACGCCTCGCTGGTGAAATTGTCACCCAGTTCCATTCACGGGATGCAGCCATCAAGGCACGAGAATACTTCGACCACGTAATTAGCGGTGGCAATGCACCCGCCATCATACCCGAGCATACCATGGCACTCCCTGCACCTATTTTGGACGTATTGGTGGCATGTGGCTTGGCCAGTAGCAAAAGCGAGGCACGCCGGCTCGTGGATGGCGGTGGCGTCAGCATCAACGGTAACCGTGTCACCGGCTATGATACCCAGGTCACCCCTGATAGCGTCATCAAAAAAGGACGCTTCTACATGCGCATCTTGGCTCAATAATCCCCAGTGTGGATTACGATAGACACACCACACGGTGATAGTTCCACCACAGGGTACGGTGTACCGTACCCTGTGGTGGTTATTTCTCATCAACATTTCAGCCTTGTATGCTATGGTGTCAACAAGACAGTTGTAGGTGGAACCACGCCATGCGACACGTGTTTTTGATTTTTGGATTGATACTCCTCACCGGATGCGGTATATCCGCAAATAACGCGCCCCTCCCCAGCAATCTGCCACTATTTGTGGCAGAAAATGCGACACTCAGTAATCGCAATGCGCAGGCCGTAGCCGATCAACTCGCCCCCGACTTCGCATGGCGCTATGCTGACGGCCGTGTCGCACGCCTCAGTGATTATGTCGGGCAACGCGTGGTGCTGAATTTCTGGGCCACGTGGTGTGAGCCATGCCGCAACGAAATGCCCGATCTCGATGCACTCGATGGGCGCAACGACACACGGGTAATTGGCATCAACAAGGGTCAACAGATTGATGTCATTCCTGCATTCGCCCAAGAACTCGGTGTGGACTTCACCCTTGTGAGTGACCCCGACGGTGATGTAGCCCTGGCCTATGGTGCCCGCAACCTGCCTACGAGTGTCTTCATTGACCGCAACGGCACCATCAACGCCATCCATGTCGGCATTCTTTCTGCTGACGCATTAGCACTACAACTGGAGCGCATGCCATGAATACTCTACGACCATGGCACTATCTCACCATCGGCATCTACACCTCGTTCATCGCCGCTGTCATCTTTTGGCCGACAATACCGCTGCCGGCGTGGCCCGGTGATCGCGTGGCATGGAACATGTATGCCACAGTCCACGGGGTCTGTGCACAGGTCCACAACACCTCCATTGCCGGCTATCAGTTGCCATTGTGTGCACGCAACACAGGCATCTATGGTGCCATGACGCTCAGCATGCTTATTTTGCTCGCACTCGGGCGCCATCGCCATGCTCTCTATGGTTCTAAATGGTTGCTCGGTGCACTCGCCTTCCCCACCCTCTTCTTGGCCATAGATGGGTTTAATTCGCTTTTCAAGGATCTCAGTTGGCCCTATTTGTACGAGCCGCACAACGCATTGCGCACACTGACCGGTTCATTTGCGGGCATCGCAGTGGCCGTCTTTTTTGTGCCCACCCTCAACCGCGTGCTCCGCACCAATCCGGTCATTCAGCCCGTGATTACCAAGCCACGTGAATTGTTGATTTGGTGGGGGGGTGCCGCCCTCTACACCCTCTTGGTGGTGTGGGGGCCATCGGTCATCTATTGGCCGATTGCCATACTGTCGTGGATTGGAATTATTGGGATTTTGCTCATTTCAAACACATTCGCTGTGGCAGTTGCCGCGGGATACGACCAGACACGCGTCAAGCATCTCGCCGATCTGGTGAAGCCGTTTTTGGTAGCAACCATCATTACCGCAGTGGAATTGGGTGCCATGTCGTGGTTGCGTTTTGGGTTTGAACACTTTGCGCAGTAAACAGTGAGTGACTCAAATCATGTACGAGGCACTCGCCAAGAGCATGCGCCGTTCACACAAGTCGCTTAATGTGACTGCGCGGAGGGCGGCACGAGCCTGTTCGCGGGTATCCTGCCACACCTGGCGTACGACGAGTGCTTCCACCAGGCTACTCGTGTGTGGGCGTTCGCGTGATTCGTCGCTCCCTTCGAGCGCCTCCACGATATCGAGCATCGTAATCAATGTGGCTGGACGAGCCAATCGGTGCCCGCCTTGGCGACCACGCAGACTTTCGATTAGACCAGCACGGCGCAACATCAACAGGATTTGACTCACAAAGTGTTCATCAATGCCTTGACGCCGATAAATGTCCCCAGCTTGTACTGGTGTTTCGGTTGCGTACATGGCAATGTCAATCATCGCACGTAATCCGTATTCGACTTGACTCGACATGCGCATCATACAAAACCTCACTCCAGTATAGCAATGGCTTTACCCGGGCATAATACGAAATTCATCAATGCCTAGTATGCTGTCATTGTATCATGTGGTAGTGCACACGTGGGTATTCTCGGCGGTTTGTACCGCTATCAACCAATAAAGGAGTGCGTTCATGCGGATTATGGTGATTGGTGGTGACGGGTATCTGGGGTGGCCTACTGCACTCCATCTTTCGCAACGTGGGCACGACATCCTCATCGTGGACAATCTTGTACGCCGAAGCTACGACAACGAAATCGGTGCACATAGCCTCACTCCCATTGCCAGCCTGCAAGCGCGGGTCGCCGCATGGCAGGCCGTATCTGGGAAATCAATTGCGTTTGCAATCGGTGATATTTGCGATTATGCCTTTTTTGCAGAAGTGTTTACCACATTCATGCCCGACGCCGTGGTGCACTTTGGCGAACAGCGCAGTGCACCATATTCGATGATTGACCGTCAACATGCCGTCTACACCCAACACAACAACGTCATCGGCACACTCAATCTGCTCTATGCGATTGCCGAACACGCCCCCGACTGCCATCTCGTCAAACTGGGCACCATGGGGGAGTACGGCACTCCCAATATTGACATCGAAGAAGGCTACATTACCATTACGCACAACGGTCGTACTGATACCCTGCCATATCCCAAGCAACCCGGGTCGTTCTACCATCTCAGCAAAGTGCACGACAGCCACAACATCATGTTTGCCTGTCGTGCATGGGGAATTCGTGCCACCGATCTCAATCAGGGGGTCGTCTATGGCCTCGAAACAGCCGAAACAACACTCGATCCACGCCTAGTCACCCGTTTCGACTACGACGGTATCTTTGGTACGGCACTCAATCGCTTCATGGTACAAGCGGTCATCGGCATGCCCATGACCGTCTACGGCAAGGGCGGGCAAACCCGCGGATTCCTCGACATCCGCGATACGCTGGCGTGTGTCGAGCTTGCCCTCACCACACCCGCTGAGCGTGGCGAATTTCGTGTCTTTAATCAATTCACCGAACAGTTCAATGTGCTCCAGTTGGCCACTCTCGTCCGGGATGCTGCCGCAGCCCACGGCATCACCGCAAGTATCCAACATCTCGATAATCCACGGGTCGAAAAAGAATCACACTACTACAATGCGGCACACAGCAAGCTGATTGACTTGGGACTACAGCCACACCTGCTCAGCGATACGCTGATTGATTCGGTGATGCACATCGTGTATGCGCACCGTGATCAGGTGCGCCCCGAACTCGTGCTCCCCTCTGTGAACTGGCGTCACACGCGCTCCCCACTGAGTCTACCCACCACCTAAATGCATACTCCCCCCTGGTGCAATGTGCACCAGGGGGGAGTACATTGCATATAAATTCATGCCATGTGCGAGGCAATATCCATGGTGTCAACAGCGCGATGCTGCTGGAAGGCAGCCGTATTTATCGAGCGCAAGAGGCGGACCGATACCAACAACACCACAATTTCGATGCAAAACACGGCCACATACCCCCACAATTCACTCCCAAACGCATAGGTCAACACGTCACGCACCACACCACTCAAAATGGTGCCACCGAGGCGAGCAAGTGCATCTGCGACACCCCACGCCCCAATAAAAATGCCAATCTGGCCGGCAATAGTCATATCGAGCATCAACGCCAAATTAGATGCCGTCGAGATACCAGCCCCCAACCCAAAGAGCATCAAGGCTGGTACCAACCACATCACCTGACCAATCACCCCCGCCATCACGATTCCGCTTAGTCCACCCGCAGCAATCACGGCACCAATCCCAGCCACACGGATCATGCCCCAGCGGAGCGTCATACGATTGGTAACCAACAAACCAACCAGAAAGGCCACGCCCCACAACGAGGTATAGCGAGTAGTCGTAGCCGGTGATACACCAAACACATCAGCCGCATAGGGCTCGAGTAGCACATCTTGGCCGAGCAGTGCCACAAGTAACAACATCAGATAAACGAAAAAGAGTCGTGCCTGTGGATTGGCAGCCACGGTGCGCAACACATCACCCATCCGTTGATGCACCACTGGCGTCACTGTGCTGTTGCGTGGCTCGAGTCCGATCACACCTACCACACCCAGCCCAAATGCCACGAGTGCCGTCCACGCAAACGCATCAATCAGTCGTTCGTGGCTATAGGGCTCAATGGCACGGGCCAGGGTGATACCGCCGATTATCATACTCACAATCAGCACAAACCACATCACACCCACTGTCCGAGCGCGTTGACCGTCTCCCGACAATTCGGTGGCCAACGCCAGATACGATACCGTCGCAAAGTTGAAGCCGAATCCCCACGCCCCAAAGGCTACGAAGCCAAGCGGAATGCCCCACCATATCCCATCGTAGATGGCGAATGCTGCATACGGCGACAACCACGCCCCTACTGCACACAGCATCACACCGAGCAGAATGTAGGGCGAGCGCCGATACCCCCACAACGGCATACGCTCGCTCAACGAGCCAATCCACATCTGCATCGGCGACAACATGTAGGGCACCGCCACAAGCACGGCAACCAACGTGGCCGACAAGCCCAGCTCGCTTATCATAATACGGTTCAACGTGCTGTCTATGGGCAACAGCGTCAAGGCAACTGCCACATGAATGGCACTCAGACGCCACAATGTTCCAAAGCGCATACTGCAATCCTTTCGCATGTATCGCTGTGTATTGTAGCGTGTTCAGGAACAATATAGGGGTAATTTTGCACTATCATGCAAAATTTTACCGACCGGTCAGACACATCAGCGCTGCAGAATTGCCGGGCGCAGATAACGCTGGCCCCCAATGTCTATCTCGATGGTGGGCCATTCCCCTGTATGTGACAGCGCTTGAGCACCTGTTGCCGTAACGAGCATGGTATCTTCGGATTTGGTACCGGTGATACTCGGATTCCAGGCAAAGGCTTGTCCGACGGCGATGAGATGTGTGCTATCAGGGCGCGCCTGTATCTCACGGTTTTCGTAGCCAGTGACTCCCCCTTGATGGTGTTTGTGCCATTCATCCACAAACCCATGGGCGGCATAGGCAGCCACAATATCCCCAAAGGCATCCCCCAGCCGGCGCCCCGGCTGGCTGGCATGCCAGGCCACCGCATCCACCGCAGCACAGGCTTCGGCACGGCGCGCGATGGTTGCATCGAGTGTGCCAAATGCGACCAGACGGGTCGCAGACACAATTAATCCATGCCGACGTGCACAGACTACCAGCATCACCATTTGTGCGACCCGCTTGGCTGTAGGCGCCGGATGGCGATACTGAGATATGCGTTCATCGGCAGCAATCAAGGCTACCACCGGTGTTGCACCAGCGGCATAAACGTGCGCTGAAAGCATGCCAGCAATCTCGAGCTCGCTCATTCCGGGCTGTACCATACGGGACACGGCTTCGAGTGCCCGCCCCGTGGCCAACGCGTGGCTCGCCAAGCGCTCCTGTTCAGCCGCTGTCAGTGCCACACGCAACCCCGTCAATTCACTGGCCACACTCTGTGCCGCGCCTGCCACATCACTGGCCCAGCGCCCTGCACCACACAGCGCATCCACAAAGGCGTCTCGCTGCGCTGGTTCAAACCAGTGGAATGCATGAGGTGTCAGTGGCAACCCGGACGTTTCTTCGGCGCGCATACGCGGCATTTCGATGTGGCTCGCCAGCAGATAATCACCCTGTGGCGTACACAACACACTGGCAACTGCACTTTCGCTGTTGAGTCCCACATGTGCCTGGCCACCACACGTTATCCAGCTGAAGTTGGCAGCACGCGTCAACAACACGCCGTTGAGACCACGCTCTTCCATCAGCGCTGCGATACGGTTGCGCTTGGCCTGCCATTCTGCTGCATGCGTCATAGTGACTCCTTTTGTTGGTACGGGAATTGCCTCGATTATATCCTACATTTCATACATATGCGTGTCATGACCGCACAAAAAGACCCACCGCAGTCGAATGACTGCGGTGGGTGATTGGTGGAGCAATGGGGGATCGAACCCCAGACCTCAACACTGCCAGCGTTGCGCTCTCCCAGCTGAGCTATTGCCCCAGACTATTGAATTGGTGGAGGTGAGGAGGCTCGAACTCCTGGCCTCGACAGTGCGATTGTCGCGCTCTCCCAGCTGAGCTACACCCCCAAAACCCTGTTGGAAGTATACGACACCACTTGGCACTTGTCAAACCCAATTTGCATATTTCATATCTGCGTCTACGCGTATATCTGGATGAAGCGTTTGCGTGGGGGCACCAAGTCGCCCATCAACATCGTGAACGTTTCTTCGGCGGCCACTGCATCGTCCATGGTCACCTGCAGAATCACGCGATTGCCGGGATTCATGGTAGTATCCCACAGCTGTTCGGCATTCATTTCGCCGAGGCCTTTGTAGCGCTGGATTTCCACGCGGTTGCGTTCGTTGGCAGCGGTTGCGTTCGTTGGCAGGCAGACTAGCGATGTACGTGTCGCGCTCGTTGTCACTATACACGTAGCGATCGTTTTTGCCGACGCGCACGCGGTAGAGTGGTGGCTGTGCGATATACAGGTTACCGTTCGCGATGAGCGGACGCATATAGCGGAAAAAGAAGGTCAGCAACAGTGTACGGATATGGCTACCGTCAACATCGGCGTCACTCATCAAAAAGACGCGGTGATAGCGGATTTTGAGACGCGGTGATAGCGGATTTTGCTGACATCGAACTGATCGCCAATACTTGCACCAATTGCCGTAATCAGCGAGCGCACTTCGTTGTTGGAAAGCATGCGGTCGAGACGGCTTTTTTCCACATTCAGGATTTTGCCACGCAGGGGCAGAATAGCCTGGAAGCGCCGATCACGCCCTTGTTTGGCGCTACCACCGGCGCTATCACCCTC
>JBEANH010000043.1:0-20889 GCA_041165505.1 Chloroflexota bacterium
TAGCGACTCAACTGCTCTTCGTAGGCAGCAATTTTGTCCATGCCAATACTACTCAGATAGTCAATGGCATGCCCTAAGGCAATCGCTTCACCGATCATGGGGGTGCCGGCTTCGAAGCGGGCGGGGACTTCGGCATAGGTGGTCTGTGTGATGGTCACAGTGCGAATCATCGAGCCACCCCCCATGAACGGAGGCATGGCGTCGAGAATGGCACGCCGCCCCCACAAGACACCGACACCGGTTGGTGCGAGCATTTTGTGGCCACTGAATGCCAAGAAATCAATCCCCAGCGCTTGCACATCAACGGGCATATGCGGTACACTCTGGGCACCATCCACCAGGATGAGTGCACCGACGGCGTGCGCCTTTTCTGCCAGATACTGCACGGGATTAATCGTGCCCAACACGTTGGATTGGTGCGTCACTGCGACTAATTTGACCCCCTGGAGCAACGTGTCAATGTCGTCGAGCATCAAGCGCCCTTGGCTATCGAGTGGAATGGCGCGCACCACTGCCCCTGTGCGTTGAGCCAACATCTGCCACGGTACGATGTTGGAGTGATGCTCCATCTGACTAATCAGAATCACATCACCGGCCCGCAGATTGGCGTTGCCCCATGCATTCGCCACGAGATTAATCGCTTCTGTGGTATTGCGCACAAACACTACTTCACGGTGGTGATTGGCATTAATAAACAATGCGACCCGGCCACGGGCCCGTTCGAACTCGAAGGTGGCCTGTTCACTCAACTGGTAGACACCACGATGCACGTTGGCGTTGGTGGTGCGATAAAACGTCGCCATGGCAGCAATCACCGCTTCAGGCTTTTGTGATGACGAAGCACTATCAAGAAACGCCACTGGGCGTTCAGCAGGCAATTGCAGGATGGGAAAATCACGCCGTACTGCTGCCACATCAAATGGATAATTGGTCATGACCGTGCCTTCGTAGCGTATCTAAATCCGTGCAGCAATCGTGGTCGTGACCTGATCGCGTACTGCTTCGACGGGGATGCGGTCAAGCACCGTCTCGAAGAAGCCCATCACAATCATGTGCACAGCCACATCGCGGGGAATTCCACGGGCTTGCATATAGAACAAGTGCTCTTCGTCAACCTCGCCACTCGTTGAGGCGTGACCGGCTTTTTGCACATTGTTGGTATCAATCTTGAGTCCTGGTATTGAGTCACTGCGGGCTTGTGGTGTCAAGTGCAGGGCGTGTTCTTCGAGGCGCGTAATCGTCTCGGTGCTGCCACCTTCGATTTTGATCATGCCATCAAAGGTGGTATACCCTGTCCCCTTAACAACCGTCTTGAAATCCATGTGTGCTTCGGTGGCACGCCCAGCATGGCGCAACCAAGGGGCGGTAAGCAGGCGTTGCCCGTCACTCGCCAATGTGGCAGCCGTCCAGTCCACACGTGATCCGTTGCCGGCCAAATTGGTCTCGGCTTCGATGTGCTGATGGGTACCGCCTAGGTGGATGGCCGTCCAATTTATGGTGGCGTCGTTGCCCACATGCGCAATTTGATGCCCCATGTGGCGGACACCCGCATCCCATGTCTGCATCCCTGCCAAAGTGAGGGTTGCACCATCACCAAGAATATACTCACTCACGACGAGCGCAATCGTGCCACTGCCTGCGTACTGTTCAACGAGTGACAGCTGGGCACCGCGTTCGAGCACGATGAGATTGCGACTGACGAGTGTATTACTTTCCCCAAAGCCCTGTATCACGTGCAACGGCAACTCGACACTGGTGTTTTTGGGGACATACACAAACCAACCGTCGTGCCACGTGGCCGCATTCAGTGCCGTGAACTTGGTGGTAGTCGCAGCAACTGCACTCCCTAGGTACTTTTGCACGATATCGCCATGCACCTGCACCGCCTGGGTGAGTGGCATCACCACTACACCTGCGGGCGCCACACCCTGTACCTGCCCCGCCGATGCACCGTAGGTCAGCTGCATATCACCTGCGGCAAATGCAGTCAAATCGGTACGGCGCCACCACGGCATCGGCATTTCGTTGTATGTGTGCCACGCACTCTGACGCATCTGCTGGAGCCATTGTGGCTCACCTGCAAAGGCCAAATCACTGGCATTGAGCGTCACCAACGCGGGAAGCTTAGTTGCCATTGCCGAACACTTCCTCCCTGATGAAGTCGTAGCCACGCTCTTCGAGCTCGAGGGCTAATTCGGGGCCGCCTTCGCGCACGATGCGCCCTTCCATCATGACAGACACGACATTGGGCTTGATATAGTTGAGCAAGCGCTGGTAGTGCGTAATTACCAATACACCCATCTCCGGGTTGGCCTGGAGCAAGGTGTTGACACCTTGTGACACGACTTTGAGGGCGTCAATGTCGAGGCCAGAGTCGGTTTCGTCCATCACCGCCATGGACGGCTTGAGCATGGACATCTGCAGAATCTCGATGCGTTTCTTTTCACCACCACTGAAGCCCTCGTTGAGGTAGCGGCGCGCAAAGGCCTCGTCAATACCGAGTGCAGCCATTTTTTCACGGATTTCCTTGCGGAATTGTGCCATGGGGATGGCCGTCTGCCGTGGGTCTTTGCCCTCTTCGGCACGATGGGCATTCACCGCTGCACGCATGAAGTTGGCCACCGTCACACCGGGAATTGATACCGGGTATTGGAATGCCAAAAACAGCCCCAATTTGGCACGTTCGTCGACCTCGAGCTCGAGGATGTTGTGGCCTTTGTACCACACCTCGCCACCTGTCACCGTGTATGAGGGATGCCCCATAATCGTGTTGGACAGCGTGCTCTTTCCACTTCCATTGGGACCCATGATGGCATGAATTGTCCCTGGCTTGACAGTCAAATTCACACCTTTGAGAATTTCTTTGTCGCCAATGTTCGCCCGAAGGTCTTTAATCACCAATTCCATTGAAACTCACACTCCTTGTACTGCGAAAACGTCTGCTATTCGACGAGTGAGATCGGAGAAGCACCCTGCGGCGCATACGAGAAACTACAGCAACGACTTCCCTCGCGAATGGTGCCCTCGGTGTGTACTTCGTGTCCGAGTACCTGCTCGATCATGCGCTTTTCCATGGCGCAGACCCCGGCATGGTCCTGGGCAACTTCGTGATACGGACACGCATAAAAGGTGATTCGACTGGTATCAGCGTGGACTTCCACGGGAATGCCACGTGATTCCATCATCTTTTGCACATCAGCAACACGTGCGGTAACATCACCCTTGGGTGTGCGCTGGTATCCTTCTGCCAAACGCTCACTCACACTGCTGAGTAACGTTGCCAAGCCATCTTCACCCTGCTGACGGGCGATTTCATCCAAGAGCACTGACACCAAGGTGTCGTAACTGCGTGGAAAGATGTCTCGCGCTTGATCGGTCAACGAGTAGAGGATGCGTGGTCGCCCACGCCCATTGCGAATCAAGCGCGTCGCAATGTATCCCCGGGCATCGAGATTGATGAGATGTTCACGCACTGCGGTGGTGCTGATGCCTAACTCATCTTCGAGTTCACGAATGGTGGCTTCACCATGTCGCTGCAAAAACATCAATATCTGCCCAATCGAAGAATCCGCTGAAAATGGTGCCGATTTCATGCACGACCCCCTTTCCCTATGGCTATACTATACCAAAATTATCCTATGACCGTCAATTTTTTCTATTAATACTGTATTAATTCTCAAAAACATTGAAATGCATAGAATCATGCCAGCCACTACCGGCAATTCAGGCGTATCCACGCCACGATTCCACATAAAAATTATGGCGTAACAACTCGTGTCAATACATCAATCACCGTTGACACGGGAATATTGCGCACCACTTCGGCATGTCCGATGCGCCGGGGCAATACCCAACGAATCTGCCCTGCCTGCACCTTTTTATCGCGATGCATCACCTCAATCAGCTGTGCCACCGTCACCCCTGCGGGCACCCGAGTGGGCAAACTGTAGCGGTGCAACACGGCTTCTTGCTGAGCGACCAGTGTCGCATCACACAATTGCAGTGCCTGGGCCAACTGTGCTTCGACATGCATACCCACGGCGACTGCCTCACCATGCAACAGCTCCCCATAGCCCAATACCTGCTCTAGGGCGTGCCCTACCGTATGCCCATAATTGAGCAACATGCGTTCGGCTTGCTCACGTTCATCAATGTTGACCACCTCGACTTTGACGGCCACTGCACGGCGCACCAAATCCGCATCAAAGTACGCCGTCTGCGGATCGGCCTGTGCCAGGTCTGCAAAGAGCGCCGCATCACGGATCATCCCATGTTTGATGGCCTCAGCCCAACCTGCAGCTAATTCGCGAGCAGGCAACGTGGTGAGAAGCTGCACATCGGCCAACACCAAGCGCGGCTGATGGAATGCACCAATCATGTTTTTTCCCAGCGGATGATTGATACCGGTTTTGCCCCCCACCGCACTATCCACCATGGCCAGCAAGGTGGTAGGCATCTGCACACAGGCGATACCACGCACAATCGTTGCCGCAGCAAACCCGGCCACATCACCGACGACGCCACCACCCAGCGCAACGAGCACATCACTGCGTTCGACACGATGCTGCAACAGATGGTCGTAGATACGCACCAAGGTGGATATGTCTTTGCTGGCTTCGCCCCCCGGCAACACGAATGTCGTGTTCTGAGGACCACAGGCACGGGATAGGGTATCGGCCAAACTGGCAAAATACTGGTCGGCAATCAGATGCACACGCCCTCGTAGACCGAGTGTACCGAGATGTGTGGGCAACAGATGGGCGCAGTCTGTTGCCACAATCACCGGATATCCGGCACCAGCAGTCACGATTAATGGCGTGGTCACAGGCATTACTCCTCTCGGGGTGGCGTCGCACCAGGTAGCAACATGGCAATCCGGGTGGCCACCGCACTCGCATGAATCCCATCGGTGAGGATGTGTAAATCAGCCACCGCACGATAGAGTGCCGCACGCTTACGGCGCATCTCTTCGAGACGCTCGTGGGGATTCTCACCTTGGAGCAGTGGGCGCACCTGGCGGTGGTTGGTAATGCGTGTCACAATCGCATTACTCGTGGCATCGAGCCATACCACAAAGGCGTGTGTTTTGATGAGAGCACGGTTTTCTGGGATAGTGACAATGCCACCACCTGTGGCAATGACCGCCGGTGGCATGGCAATTACACGCTGGAGTACGTCACTTTCGAGAGCGCGAAAGGCGACTTCGCCACGACTCGCAAAGATATCGGTGGCCGTTTGCCCACTCTCACTCTCAATGATGCTGTCTGTGTCGTACAGTGGAAAGTTGAGTTTGCTCGCCAGGAATCGGCCGACCGTTGATTTCCCGGCGCCACTCAAACCGACCAGCACCACACAATTTGATTTATTGGCAACAGCGCTCATGCCACCCCACAGGTGATTGAAAACCGATTGCGTCCATTGTACCATTTGACCACTCCCCCCGTGAGAAATGGTATAATCGGGCATCTACTATCACATCCAAGGGGGTACGTATATGACTCGCTCTCCACTCCGCGCAGGGATTGTTGGTTGTGGCACGATTAGTGGCATCTACCTCAAAAATGCGCCACGCTTCGCTGACTACGACATCGTGGCCTGTGCCGACATCCACATGGCGAGTGCCGAAGCACGCGCCGCCGAATACGGCATCAAAGCCTGTACCGTTGCAGAGCTCCTCGCTGACCCGAGCATTGATATCATCATCAACTTGACCATCCCTGCCGCCCATGCCGAAGTAGCCTTCCAGGCGGTGGCGGCGGGCAAGCACGTCTACAACGAAAAACCACTCACCATCACCCTCTCCGACGGCCAGCGCCTCGTGGCCGCAGCCGCAGCCAAAGGGGTGCGCGTGGGCGGCGCGCCTGACACCTTTCTCGGTGGCGGCATCCAGACCTGCCGCAAGCTGATTGATGACGGCTGGATTGGTACGCCCGTAGCAGCCAGTGGATTCATGCTCTGCCCAGGGCACGAATCATGGCATCCCAACCCTGATTTCTACTATCATGTGGGGGGCGGCCCCATGTTCGACATGGGCCCCTACTATCTGACGGCACTCATCACCCTGCTCGGTGGTGTACAACGGGTCAGTGGCTCGACCCGTATGACCTACCCCACCCGCACCATCACCAGCAAACCCAAGTACGGCCAAAAAGTCAACGTGGAAGTACCCACCCACGTGGTCGGCGTGCTCGACTTTGCGAGTGGCCCCATCGTGACGCTGGTGACCAGTTTTGACGTCTACTACCACACCATGCCCAACATTGAAATCTATGGCTCACACGGGAGCATGATCGTCCCCGACCCCAACACCTTTGGCGGCCCCATCAAGGTACGCCGTGTCGGCGACGACACCTGGCGCGAAGTCCCACTGGCCTACGGCTACGCCGACAACAGCCGTGGTGTGGGCGTGGCCGATATGGCACATGCCGTACGCACCAACCAACCCCACCGTGCCTCGGGTGAACTCACGCTACACGTGTTGGAGTTGATGCACGCCATCCATACCGCATCCAGCAGTGGGACGCATGTGGTCACGCAACATGCCTGTGACCGTCCTGCACCACTCGCAATGGGACTCTTGCCGGGGAGTATTGCCTAGGCGCGTCAACGACCCCACACATCCCTGCCACGGCAGAGTGATTGGCGGAATACGTTCCCCGGTCACCCTGCCGTGCATGTATGAGTACAATCATGTACGTTGACGTTCACGTACAGTTGTGCTATACTCGAAAATCATTTTTACGTAAATATAAATACTGACGAGGAGGCGGGAATGCACACCGTTCAACTACTCATCGTCCATAGCCAATCCATTGTGGTGACGGGCATCGAAACACTCGTCAAACGGCTTGCAGGTTGGC
This sequence comes from Chloroflexota bacterium, assembly GCA_041165505.1. Lineage (GTDB taxonomy): Bacteria > Chloroflexota > Chloroflexia > Chloroflexales > Roseiflexaceae > UBA965. The sequence continues at coordinate 6,861 of JBEANH010000043.1, forward strand.
AGATCGTTGGCAAAACGGCACATGCCAGTGCCGCATTGCAATTCGTGCAACACACCCCACCCCATATTGTGGTTGTCGAACAGCAGTTACCCGGCATCAATGGTATCGCTTTGTGTGCCTTGTTGCATGCCCATATTCCACATGTGGCCACGGCAATTGTCGGCGACCTCCCCGTAGCCCAACAACTCCTGGCAGCCTCCCATGGCGTGGGGCTGTTTATCCCACCAGCAATTAGTGCCCGCGATATGGCCACCCTCGCCGCACAACTCCGCCACGCCCAATCACACCGCACCACCTTTCATTCGACACACACAGTGGCACGCTGGCGTCGCATGCTACGCCATACACCAGGTGCACCGACTGCACATGATGCAGCCTTGCTCAGTGAGCGCGAATTACACATCATCTCCTGGGTGGCCCGTGGCTATAGCAATCGTGGCATCGCCGATCTATTGGGGATTAGCCCGCATACCGTCAAACAACATCTCGACAACATCTACGCCAAGTGCCACGTCCACAACCGGGCGGCAGTGGTGGCCATGGCACTCAAATGGGGCTGGATTGAGGCAGTGTGATTCTCCCCCCACACCTACACATCAAACGTCTGGTGCATCCAGTGGTTAATAAACTTGCCCTGGGGATCCCATTGGGCACGTAGATCGAGGAAGTCGTACATGCGTGGGTAGACGGCACGAATATGCGTGGAGGGCAAATTGAACAGCTTGCCCCAGTGTGCCCGTGGTGCAAAGGGAGCCAATACGGCTTCGACTTGGCTGATGACCTGGTGGACGGCTGGCCACATGTTTTTCCAGGTAAAGTGGAGTGCCACACTGTCCCGCTCGTAGTTCATGCTCAACCACAACTGGTCAGCGGCCACAGTGCGAATTTCGGAGATGAATAGCACGGGTGCAATGCGGTCTTTGATGGTACGCACCGCCTGAATGGCCAGCACGGCGTCGCGGCGGTCCACAAAATATTCCGTCTGGAGCTCGTCACCATTACTCGGTGTGAATTCCATGCGGAAGTGCGGCAATCGCTCATGCCAGCCGCCGATTTCCCCCATTTGTGAGGTACACGGGTCGGCACTCATACTCGCAATGGGATGCATCGGGCGCGTCGCCGCCGTGGCACCATGCCAGCTCTGCGGGGCGTCGGCGATTTCGTGTGGCTGGCTTTTGCGCCAGACTTGTTCGATGCTATCACCCTGCCACGTGGTAAACAGACTCACACTATAGCTGGCGCTCATGATGTCGTCGAAATGGGCCATGGCCGTTGCAAAAGGCAAATCGAGGTACAAGTCCTGGCGCATATCAAAGCGCGGTACCAGCTGGAGCGTCACACTGGTCACCACCCCGAGCGCCCCCAAATGTACAACCATGCCGTTGAATGCGTCACCGTGACTTGCGGCACTCACCTGTACGAGCGTCCCGTCGGCACGCACAATATCCATGGCAATGACCGCAGTGGCCAGGTTTTTGTTGTGTACCCCTGATCCATGTGTGGCCGTAGCGATGGTGCCTGCCACCGAAATATGCGGCAACGAGGCCGTGTTGTGCAAGGCCCACTTGGTGGGAGCCAAAAAGGTCAACAAATGCCCGTAACGCATACTCCCTGGTACGGTGACAGTGCCGTTGAGGTCGTCGAGTATGGGTGGAAAGCCATACAAATCAAGCGCAATCAGGTCAACCGTCGTATCGGCGATATCGTTGAATGAATGTCCTGAACCAACCACTCGACAACGGGTGGCAGCACGCACAATCGCTTGGATTTCTGCCACACTCGTCGGATGGTGGATGGTTGTCGCCTGAAACTGATGATGCCCTGACCAATTCGCCTTCATGGTGCATTCCTTGTCTTTTTGTTTTAAATTGATGTGTCTATCATACACGACATACTCCCCTGCCGTATAGTCTGCTGTTCCTATCATGCCATAATTTTTCATCCAAATTTCGGCAAATTTTCCCAACTCTTTCATATTTCTCCGGCACCACTCGCTTATTTTTGGTAAATATACCAATTCACACCACTTGTTTCGGCAAAAATAACGAACACACACCTGACATTCACCACGCAACCACCCCTCAGCAACTTTGCGTACAATAGGAAGCAGATGTGCTGAATGACAATCACGGGGAATAATCAATGCAACGCATGGGAGTAGATACTGGTGGCACCTTTACCGATGTGGTGATGTGGCGTGATGGCGTACTGCATATTGCCAAGCGGCTGAGCACACCACACAACCCGGGAGAAGCACTACTCGCCGAAGTAGCGCTCCACGATGCCCCCCACATCTTGATTCACGGTACCACTGTCGCAACCAACGCACTACTCGAGCGCCGCGGCGCGGTGACTGCACTGATTACCACGCTAGGATTCAAAGATGTACTCGTAATCGGGCGCGGCGACCGCCCATCACTCTACGACATGCATCAGACCCGCCCCGAGCCACTCATCCCCGATGATCTGCGCCTCGAAATCAACGAACGCACCACATTCGACCAGCAGGTGCTCACGCCACTCGACGATGCGACGGTCCATGCCCTCATCCCCATCCTCGAGGCACACGAAGTGACGGCAATTGCGGTCTGCTTGCTCCACGCCTATGCGAATCCAGCACACGAAACGCGCATCGGTGAGATTCTACAGGCACATAATCCACACTGGCACATCAGCCTGTCGCACCGCGTCATCAACGAGGCGCGTGAATACGAACGCACCGCCACCACCGTGGTCAACGCCTACGTGGCCCCACGCATGGCACACTACTTGGCATATCTGGCCACGCACCTACCCACACAGACACGGCTACGTGTGATGGCGTCTGATGGGGGGAGCATGGGCGTAGGTACCGCACAAACCTTTCCCGCACGAACCACGTTATCGGGGCCAGCAGGGGGCATCGTTGGCGCATTCGCAGTTGCACAGCAACTCGGCATTGCACACTGTATCTCATTTGACATGGGGGGCACGTCCACCGACGTAGCGTTGTGCGATGGCGCACTACCCCGCAGTGGTGGCTCGGCAGTCGCCGGCTTACCCGTACGCCTCCCGAGTCTCGACATCCACACCGTAGGAGCCGGAGGCGGCTCACTCGTGCGCCTCGATAGTGGTGGCGCACTCCGAGTGGGGCCCCAAAGTGCGGGAGCCAACCCGGGGCCAGCCTGCTACGGTCGTGGCACCCAGGCCACCGTCACCGACGCCAACGTGGTACTCGGACGACTCCGTCCCGATGCCTTTTTGGGCGGGGCCATGCGGCTTGATCCACACCGCGCCACCACTGCGCTCGCCCCTGTAGCAGATGCCCTGGCATGTGACAGCATCACGGCGGCACTCGGCACGATCCGTATCGTGAATGCGGCCATGGCACGGGCCATCCGCACCATCTCAGTGGAACGGGGCCACAACCCACGAGACTTCGCCTTGGTCGCATTTGGTGGAGCGGGGCCACTCCACGCCGTACAACTTGCCCACGAACTCGGCATCGAAACAGTGATTGTGCCGCGCTATCCGGGGGTACTGTCTGCGGTTGGCATGGTGACTGCGGCTGTGACGCGGAGCACGTCACGAGCCATTCTGCTCCCACTCGCCCAACTCGCACCACACACGCTAACTGCACTCGTACGCGAGAGCGGCGTAGCACTAGGGGAGGCGCTTGCTACGGATGGGGAACACATTGATACGTTCCAACACACGGTTGTCTTGGCGATGCGGTATCGTGGCCAAGCATTCGAACTCGATGTTCCGCTACTGACGCAGGTGGATGCGCTACCAGACATTGATGCATCCATGCTTGCTGCGGCCGCAGCAGCATTTCATCGGCTCCATGAACGGCGCTACGGGCACGCCTTGCACGACCGCCCACTCGAAGTCGTTCAGCTCCACCACACCATGGCCAATGCGGCCACTGCACTGCCTACCACTCCATTGCGAGCACGCCACTCCCCCCTCAGTGCAGACGCACATGTCGTCGCATACCCGGACGATGCGACAACGGCAGTGATGACGGCACTCTATACCCGTGACACGTTGACTGTGGGGGATCGTATCGTAGGACCCGCGGTCATTACCCAGCTTGATGCCACAACGGTGATTCCCAGTGAATGGCACGCCGAGGTCAGTGCAGTGGGGTCGCTCGTGATTACTCGGATGCCGGCGCATCCATAAGCCGGTGCATCCATGGACGCATCCACGCCGGCGCAAGTGCGATGTCTTGGCGCAACGTGGCACGACTCGCCAGACTGATGCGTTGTTGCAACGCGTTGATGTGTGCGTCATTGACATGGGTGGCACCCACGTGGCGCCATGCCTGGATGAGAATCCCACTCAAGCGCCCAGCGCCTGCAAGATAGCGTGGCGCACTAGGCCGGACTACAATCTGCCGCGTACCCACCTGCACGGTGCGGGTGGTTGCTTGGCTGAGAAAGGTGATGCGTGCAGGCATATCGGTCACTATTCCCAGCAAATAACACGCATATGCACCACTAGGCACAAGTGGTACCGATTCACTCGCGTTGAGCGCCGTAATAATTGCATTAATTGTCACCGGTACTTCACCGATGAGGGGTTGGATGAGCGGATAGAGGTAAAGCCCGTGACAGATGCGTCGAACCACCTGCTTTTTGGCGAGTCGCACCAAGGCTTGATCGAGGGTATTGCGTTGCGCGATATCGTGGAGCTGTGACGCACTCCACACGCTGCCACGGCCAGCACGCCGCATACGCGCCATGATTTGTGTCTCGACACTCGAATGGTCACTGGACGGACGTTGTGATTCCATGCGTATCAGTTTCTCCGTAGATACGATTGTCATGCGCTACTTGCACGATATCCTGCACACAGTCGGTCAACACTGTCCGTCCTTGTCAGTAGTCACAATGGGAGCACTGTCAGAAATATAGCATATTTTTGAATGTGCCTGGTATCAGCGTTTGTCGTATCGAGAAATGACGCCACCACATCACATTCTGGTCATACATCCGCCATACAATGACCTTCGCGGCGCCATGGAATGACCTTCGCGGCGCCATGGAATGACCTTCGGGGCGCCATGCAATAACCTTCGGGGCGCCATACAATAACCTTCGGGGCGCCATGGAATGACGCCCCTACTGTTGCGTCTCTGCATGCAAAAATGACCTTCGGGGCGCCATGCAATAACCTTCGGGGCGCCATACAATGACGCCCCTACTGTATAATATGTTACGCGTTCGCCTATAATGGGCGCACGATGGTGTCATCTTTTGCGGAGAACCAGTGATGCATCAACTATCCACATCTCGACGCATGCTCCTTGTGGTGGTATTTTGCGTTATGACTGCCTGTGCCCAACGCCCGGCACCCCCACCACCACCCCCGGCCACACAACCGCCAGCTACGGCCACAAATGCCCCAGCACCCACGGCTACGCCACCGCCACCGCCACCGCCTACGATTACGCCACCGCCACCGCCTACAGCGACACGGGCTCCCGACGCATGCCGCGAACGGCCGGTGCCCCAAGGCAAAGCGCCCGGTCGCAACGAACAACAGCCGGGTGGGAATCGCTTACGCATCGTGCGTGCTACCGACATGCAGTCGTGGAGCGTTGACCCCGATTTCCTGATTGATCAATCTGCGACACCATCTCTCACCGTCAGCCCCACAGGGCTCCCGCTCCTCTACATGACCGCACATGCCATCAACGGCAAACAGGATGGATTCGCGGTATCTGTGGGGGATATCAAAGGCCGCACCTGGCGCCACTGCTACGCCGAGCTGATAAACTTTCCTGCGGGTGTCCTCGGTGTAGATCCGGATGTGGTACGTGTTGCAGAAAATCAGTATCGCATCTATTTGACCGGTGGGTTGCGCCAGGGTGATCGCACGTTGGGCATCCATTATGCAGACAGCACTGATGGGATAACCTGGCAGTATGGTGGCATCGCCTTTGAGTCAGATGATTCAGTGATTGATTCGATGACATTCAAGCTGGGTGACACATGGCACATGTACGTCCTGCCGATAGACGGCATTGACATGATACACGCCACATCCACAGATGGTATCTCGTTTGTACAAGAATCCCGGGCGCATCGTCTCATTGATAACCGACCGCACGTACTGTCACACACGATGCGTGATCCACGCGATGAATACAAGGCATTTGTGATGGCCTTTGAGCCACCAGGACGCGGGATTAGCATGGTACAGACCAGTGACGGCACCACATTCGAACGCATCCCCGATATGAGCAATCCTGTCATCTCTCTGGCCGATGGTGATGTGCGCTTTACGCGCGACCCGGCGATTGTGGCCTTGGGGGGAGATACCGCATATCTGTTGGTGTACGCCACCGCAATCCCGTGATATGTGATTTGCTGTGGTCATGGAGACGTGCTATACTACACCTCAGTGTGTGCGCGCCGGCTCAGTGGCAGGTGCGTTTGTAGTAAACGATGAAGGAGCGACTGCGTCATGTCGCAACAGATTATGGACGCCATCGAGCAGCGTCAATTCAAGTCAGACATCCCCCAATTCCGCGAAGGTGACACGGTACGCGTCGGTGTACGTGTGGTCGAAGGCAGCCGCGAGCGCGTGCAGGACTTCGAAGGTGTGGTCATCCGCAAGCGCGAAGGTGGCATCAACGCCAGCTTCACCGTGCGCCGCATCGCCTCGCACAGCGTCGGTGTCGAGCGTACCTTCTTGCTCCATGCGCCACGTGTGGACTCCATCACCGTGGTTCGCCAAGGTAAAGTACGCCGCTCACGTCTCTTCTATCTGCGTGGCTTGACCGGCAAGGCTGCCCGCATCAAAGAGCGCCGCTCGTAAGCCCAATGTACCCGAGCATGCGCCGCATCTATCAATGGCTGCTTGCTCGCTTGTACGCCGAATTTGCTCCCATTTACGACATGGTGGCCACGCTAGTATCGCGTGGCCACTGGTTTTTGTGGGGTGAACGCATCATCCCCCTCCTCGACGCTCCCATCCTCGAGCTCGGCTGTGGTACCGGACACTTACAACAGGCATTGGCACAACGGGGCATTGCCGCCATCGGCGTTGACCGCTCATTGCGCATGCTCCACCAAGCCACCCGCCGCGCCACCACACTCGTCTGTGCCGACAGTGGCGCACTGCCGTGGGCGGCGGGGACATTTGCGTGTGTGGTTGCCGTTTTTCCCGCCCCCTACATCATGGCACCAAGCACACTCCACGAAGTGGCGCGGGTGCTCCAACCGGGTGGGCAACTGGTCATTTTGCTGGCCGCTGGGCGGCTCGATCTGGCCACTCATCCGCTCACCATACTCCTCAATCACGACGGCTGGCAGGTCTCCCTGCCGTCAATGACTGCCCAGCACACCCGGCTATGTGTGTTGGTGGCGAGGCCTCCCCATGGCGCCTGATTGCCAGCACGAGCTGGCCTTTGTTGGTGCAGGCAAAGCGCTGGTAGCCGGTATTGACGAGGTCGGACGGGGCTGTTGGGCGGGTCCTGTGGTGGCCGCCGCCGTAGTGCTCAGCGATGTGGTCTGGCACATGCCAGCACTCCTCACCGGGCTCAACGATTCCAAGCAACTCAGTGCCAGCCAGCGCCACACGCTGGCACACAGCATTGGTGACCTCGCATTGGGCATCGGCATCGGCTGGGTAAGCGCCCACGACATTGACTGTTTTGGCATTCTGAATGCGACCAAACTCGCCATGCAACAGGCCGTGATGAGTTTGCCACTCATCCCCGATGCACTCCTCATTGATGCGGTGACGCTACCACACTGGCGTATTCCCCAGCAGGCACTCATCAAGGGCGACACACGGAGCCTGTCTATTGCTGCCGCCTCGGTTATTGCCAAGGTGGCGCGTGACCATGCGGTGGCACAGTACGAACGTTGCTACCCAGGCTACGGTTTTGCACAACACAAGGGATACGGCACGCCACAGCACCAAGCCGCATTAGCGGCTTGGGGTCCCACGCCACAGCATCGCTATAGTTTCCGCCCACTCGGCGCTTATGCGTGTGACAATTCATCAATGTAAGTTTTAATGGTGGGTAAGGCCGTCATTTTGGCATAGAAAAAGTTGTTCACCAAGTTGAGAATCTCGGCCTGTGCCGCCATAATCTGGTCGTTGATGGAAGCACCAGCCTGCTTCTGGTTGATAAAACGATGCAGACGGAGCATGTAGCGCACAATTTCGAGCTCTTTCTCACCTTCAAGCACACGAATCACCATCATAATCAAATCCTCGATTTGATCGAGCACCTGCGCCGTATCAAAGGCACCGCCACTTGCAACCACATCTTGCACCGTCCCCGTCAGGGCATGCACCTGATACAGGATGGCGGCAGGTTCGTCGAAGAGCTCGCGCAACAACGCCGCAGATTCGTACTGCCCGGTCAAACGAAAGACGTTGTACATGCGTTTGGCCGCTTTGCCGTAGTTGGGGTGCGCACCAGACACGTATTTTTTGACTTCACGTTGAAGCGATGCCACATAGTCGTCGAGCACGTCACTCGACACCTGTTTGACCAATTTATTGAAAATCGGCTGCGATGCCAGATCCAAGTAGACCTCTTGGAAATACCCGTCGAGGTAGCCATCGAGCGGGGTAATCGTACCGTCGGGCGCCTCCCAGGTCACGTCCAGCATGTTGCTCGCATTCGACAACTGGTTGCGTGTGGTATCAATTACCACCCAGTCGAGTTTGCACCAGCCCGGATCATGGGCCACGTCGAGCCAGGCAACGGTCACCGTAGCACCGGCAGGGGTTTGGGCCGTCAGAAAACCACGAGCTACGTCGTCAGGCAACCACGAGATGGGCGATCCTGCGGCACACGGTTTGCCATCACGGATGAGCGCATACGGATAATTGCCAAACTTGATTTCAATCATTTGGTAGGTGGGACCGCTGTAGGTGTCTGTCACCTTTTGACGCATTACTGTGGCTAGGATGCGACATGCGTCGGCACGAGTCGGCGCCATGATGTTAACCCGCTCAAAGTAGTCGCAGTCACCTGGGTGGGTCTGGATTTTGGACTGGGCGGCCGACCCCGACAACGCGAGTGCCGTTTCAACGACACCGGGAATATCGGGAATCTCGACCACACGCGCAATCGCACGAAAGCGTGCGAGTTCTTTGGGGTCAAAATCGAGCATGCTCACTTTGTGACCGTAGACGCCACTACGCTCATCCACATTAATCGGCTCTACGCTGGTTGTGGCAGCGGTCATCGAGGTCATCCAACGTTCGAGCTCTGCTTCGTTGAGCTGGATGCCAATCCGCTGTGCGGAGGCCACCACACGTTGTCGTACATCATCGTGGGTCATCGCATATTCCTTTGGTGTGAATGGATATACCATTATCATACGCCAACGAGTGCTTTACGTCTAGCAGCAACTGTGCCGAGCACGCCATACACAACACACCCTGTATAATGGACACGACACATCACTGTATACAGGTGGACTCATGACATTTGACATTGATTTGCACGAATACATCCGTCAGTTGCGCACTGTCGGCGCCGAATTACCCATGCCCCTCGCCCAGCGTATTGTTGCAGGTGGCGAGCATGCAGTGGCAGCACTTGTGGCCCTCGCCATTGATACCGACATGCTCGGCAACGCCATACCACTCTGCTATGCGCCACTCCATGCACTGCGTCTGCTCGGTGAAATCCGCAGTATGACCGGTATCACGCCACTCATCCATGCCGGCGTACCTGCGGCCTCCGACAAAACTCGTGAACAGCGTGGAACCATCTGGGATGGCGAAATCCCACAAATCATTGCCCGCATCGGCCAACCTGCCTACGCACCACTCATCGAGCTCCTCGACGACGACCATACCAGCAACATTGGGCACCATCGGGCAGCTATCGCCTTGGCGTATCTCAGCATGTACACGCCCGATATGCAACCGGCCATTGTAGCCGCCCTCGAAGCACGTCTAGGCAGTAGTGATACTGACCGCAATGCATCAGCGGCGTTGGCGTTGGCCAACATGGGCTCCGAATCGAGCTACAAAGTGGTCATGGATGCCTACAAAGCAGGGCTCCTTTCCAAAGATGCCGTGCAACCGGGACCACTGCGCCAACTCCTACTCAGCCGCTCCAATGCGCGTTTGGCATGTGTGAATCACCCGCTCGGCGAACGTTATGCGCACCACCCGCTCAACGAACAACCGCGCAATTAACCGACCACGGCTCCACGGTGATGCCGCTATCTGGCATCACCGTGACAACAACGACGCATCAATGGCGATGACGTGATTGTATGCACACAACCACGAGGAGTCATCCATGATTGCTGTGATTTTGAACGAACCGTGGGAAGAAGCCCACTTCCGATCTGCCTGGTCTGATGAATCGCTGATGCTCTACCCACCGGGCACGAGTGCGGCGGTGGTCGCAAGCGACACACGCGTACTCAGCGTTTTTATCCACACCCGCGTTACTGCCGCTGACATGGATCGCCTACCCAATCTGCGCCTAATTGCTACGCGCTCTACCGGCTACGACCACATTGATGTGGCAGCAGCACAGGCCCGCAACATCGCCGTCTGCAACGTGCCCGCCTACGGCGAACGCACTGTGGCCGAATATGCCATGGCACTGCTCTTGGCGGCTACCCGCCTCGTGTTGCCTAGCACCTATCGCCTACAGCATGATTTCTCCAAAGACGTGCAGGGGCTACGTGGGATTGACATTCATGGCAAAACTGTTGGAATTGTGGGAACAGGACGCATTGGGCGTAACTTTGGGCGCATGATTGCTGGATTTGCGCCCCGGATTATCGCCTACGACATCACGCCAGCGCTGGCGTGGGGCGATGAAATCGGTGCATCGTTTGTGGATCTTGAGACACTCTATCGTCAATCCGACATTATTTCATTCCATGTACCGCTGTTTCCCAATACGCACCACATCTTTAACATGCAGACGTTACCGCTGCTCAAATCCGGCGTCGTGATTGTCAATACGTCGCGTGGAGGTCTCGTTGATAGTGCCGCATTGCTCGCAGGGCTCAATCACGGCATCGTGCGCTATGCGGCCCTCGATGTGGTTGACCACGAGGAGCTGATTGGCAGTGGCGCCGATAATGCCGATATTCAGACGATGAAAGCCTTGCTGGCCCACCCTCATGTGCTGGCCAGTGCCCACAATGCGTTTAATACCAGCGAGGCGCTGGTACGCATCGTGAGCACGACCATCGAAAGTATCACCCACCATTTGGCCGGCATCGCACCGCAATACGTGGTGAATGCACGACCGTAAGCGGTACGGCGCCATGCGCATCACTGCATGGCGCATTGCATTCCAATACCCCGTAGGGGCGCCATGGAATGACGCCGCACATCGCATCGCATTCCAATACCCCGTAGGGGCGCCATGGAATGACGCCCCTACGGACGTGCGGTGGCCACAAACGTGACCGTCAAGGCGACCTCGTCCTCGGCTTTGAGCACACCACCGATATCCGGTGCGGCAAAGCCGAAATCGCTCATCTTGATGACGGTCTTGGCCTCGCCTGTCACCGAATCACCCTGCAACGTGCCTACCACCGTCCACTCGACCGGCTTGGTGACATCGCGCACCGTCATATCGCCCACCAGCGTAAATGTGACTTGCTCGCCCTCGGTATAGCGCTCGGGTACATTGAGGGCATCAGTTGACACAAAATCGGCATACGGGTACGTGTCCGACTCCAACCACTGGCGACGAATCGCATTGTCGCGGCGTGGACTGTCGCTTTTGAGTGTGCGCAAATCAACACGCATGCGGGTTACTTTGCCACTCGGCTTGCCATCAGTTGTCACCTCAAACTCACCCTCAACCGCATTGGTCACACCGACTGCAGTGAACAACCGGTTGTCTGAGAAGAAAATCTCTTCGACTGCATACTGGGCACTACTCTGGGCCGGATCAATCACAAACGTGCGGCTCCCGGTTGTAGCGGCTACGGGCGCAACTGTTGCCTCAGCGGCTGCTTCGGTCGTCGGCTCCGCGGCAGCGGGGGCCACGGTCGGCGCAACTGCTACGGCCATCGTTGGGGCCACGGTGGGCTCAGCTCCAGGAGCGGTTGCGCCACAGGCCGTCAAAAAGACAACAAGTGCGCTGAGAACTACGAGTTTCTTCATTGTGTGCATACTCTCTTTGTGTTCCATGAATCATGGGCGTTTGGTCAATGCGCACAACCTCATCTGCGAGGCCTCTTTTTCAACCGCAACTTCAGTGTTGCCAAGTTGACAATCAGCACATCCATCAAGTACTATACCTGACATCACCCACTGTGCACACGTGTGCACAACATGAGGATTTGCACAGAAATCGCAGCTGAAGCAGGTGCACCATGCGGCGCGTTTCGATCGAAGACATTGCCCAGCGAGCCAACGTTTCGCACTCTACCGTGTCGCGGGCGTTGCGTGGCAATCCACGCATCAGCCCTAGTGTGCGCACACGCATTTTGGCACTGGCACGGGAGATGGGCTATGTGCCCAACGCCATCGCGCAGAGTCTACAACAGCGCCACAGCAATACGATTGGCGTGGTGGTGACGGATGTAGCGGATCCCTTTTGGGGTGAAGTGGTCAAAGGCATCGAAGCGGTGATGGGCGAAGCCCACAAAGCACTGTTTTTGTCGGCGTCACAGCACGATGCAGACCGCCAACTGGCCGTCATCGAGCAGTTCCAACAGCGGCGCGTGGACGGCATCATCATCGCTGACTCACAACTGGGTCCGACGCATCTGAGCCGTGTCGTCGAGTTAGCCGTGCCAGCAGTCTTTCTCAATAGTCAGCGCATCAGTCACGCCAACTCCTTTCGCATGGTGACCATTGACAACACGCATGGTGGGCAACTGGCTGCCATGCACCTGGCCGGGTTGGGACATCGGCGGCTGGCCTACCTCGGTGCACACAAACGCCCCGCCTCGAATCAACAACGCCACGACGGTTATGTCAATACGCTACACCAACACGGGATCACCGCTGCCGATGTGATGGTGGTGCATGGTGCCGCCCACATCGACGACCTGACGCTGGGATACGCCTTGATGCACGAGGTGTGGCATGCGCATCAGCCCACGGCGGTCTTTTGTTACAACGACATGCTGGCGCTGGGGGCGCTGTCGTTTTGTCAGCAACACCAGATTGCCGTACCCGCCGAGCTCAGCATTGTGGGCTTTGACGATGTGCCACTGGCACGCTTTAGTTGGCCGGCACTGACCACCGTGGCACAACCCAAAGTGCATCTGGGGCGTCAGGCCGCACATATTTTGCTGGATAGCATGGCGGGAAACGCCACTACCGATAGTATTCTCACCCCAAGCATGGTGGTACGCAGCAGTACCGCCGCACCGAAAGGAGTCGTGTGATGCCGCCGACCTATACCGCCGAGAATTTGCTGGTCAAACCAGGCAATTCGACTGACCCCGATGTGATTGTGGAAGTCACCCCGGCTATTGCGCAATGGGAGCACATCAATTTCCAGGTGCGTACGCTGCAAAATGGCCAGCACTGGCAGTTTGCCACTGTCAACCACGAAATGGCGATTGTGGTGCTGAGTGGCACCATTCGCGTGGACAGCAATCGTGGCAGCTGGCAGATGGGCGGGCGCCCACACGTCTTTGCGGGCGGGGCGTATGTACTCTACCTGTCGCGCCATACGCAGCTGACCGTCACGGGGACGAGTGCCGCCGAATTCGCGGTGACGTGGGTGTCGGCCACGCGTGACTTTGCGCCGGTGCTGGTCACCCCCAAAGACATCGCCCAAGAAATCCGCGGTGGCGACAATGCCACGCGCCAAATCAATCAGCTGATGCCCCCCGGATTCCCGTGTGAACGCTTGGTGCTGGTCGAGGTCTATACCCCGGCGGGCAGCTGGTCGAGCTACCCACCCCACAAGCACGACGTACATCGCGTGGCCGCCGACGGCACCATCCTCGAAGCCGACCTCGAGGAAGTTTACTTCTACAAGCACGACAAACCCGACGGCTTTGCCTACCAGCAGGTCTATACCGACGCCAATTCACCCATCCACGCCGCCGGACACCCCATC